>NZ_JAQAHF010000005.1:0-380175 GCF_027871645.1 Agrobacterium sp. ST15.13.015 | reverse complement strand
GGAGGGGAGCGAAAACAAGCGGAAGAGACGGAATCTTCCGACATTTCGCCACACGCCCAATGCCTGCCCTCCGGTCCTGACTACAAATAGCGCGCAAGGAACCGTGACTTTAACGACGGAGCATTTGCCTGCTCCCTACATACGGCTGTCAAAGTGCGGAACCGTGCATTAGAAACGGCATATGAGACGCTTAAACACCACCCCAGATGCCGCAGGCCTGTTTGCATGACCAGAATGCCCGTTCCTATAAAGACCGAGTTGCCCGAACTTCCCGTCAGTGCCGTTCTCGGCGATATCGCCGAGGCTCTGGCCGGGGCGAAGCGCGCAGTTCTTTCGGCTCCACCGGGCGCGGGTAAAACGACGCTCGTGCCGCTTAATCTTTTGCAGCAGGACTGGCGGGGTGACGGCAAGATCATTCTTCTCGAACCACGCCGGCTTGCCGCCCGTGCCGCAGCCGGGCGCATGGCCGAACTGCTTCACGAGGATGTCGGGCAAACCGTCGGCTATCGCATGCGGCTCGACAATCGCGTCTCCTCGAAAACCCGGATAGAAGTGGTGACCGAAGGCGTGTTTGCCCGGATGGTTCTGGACGATCCTGAACTTGCCGGCGTTTCGACGGTGATTTTCGACGAGTTTCACGAACGTTCGCTCGACGGCGATTTCGGACTGGCGCTTGCACTCGATGTGCAGGGTGGGTTGCGCGACGATCTGCGTATCCTCGTCATGTCCGCCACTCTCGATGTCGAACGCATCAGCACGCTCATGGCAGGCGCGCCGGTCATTCAGAGCCTTGGGCGGACGTTTCCAATCGAGGTCCGTTATGAGGATCGTTGGCAGGGCGTGCCGATTGAAGAGAAAGTCACCAAGGCGATCACCGAAGCCCATGGGTCGGAAACCGGCTCCATCCTCGCCTTTCTACCGGGACAGGCGGAAATTATCCGAACGGCCACGCGGCTGGAGGGACGTTTTCCCGGCGATACGGATATCATCGCGCTTTACGGCAACCTTTCGCAGAAAGAGCAGGATGCAGCGATAAAGCCGGCGCCGGCCGGACGACGCAAGATCGTGCTCGCCACCTCGATTGCGGAGACCTCGATTACCATCGATGGCGTGCGTGTGGTGATCGACAGCGGATTGCAGCGACTACCTGTCTTCGAGCCGGCAACGGGAATCACTAGACTGGAGACGGTGCGGGTGTCGCGCGCTTCCGCCGACCAGCGGGCGGGTCGCGCCGGGCGGACAGAACCCGGTGTTGCGATCCGCCTGTGGCATCCGGGGCAGACGGCGGCGCTCAACGCCTTTACGCCACCGCAAATTCTGGCGAGCGATCTTGCCGGCCTTGCGCTCGATCTCGCCCATTGGGGCGTTCAGGATCCCTCTTCTCTTGCCTTTCTGGATATGCCCCCCGAAGCCGCACTTAAAGAATCGGTGATGCTTCTCAAAAATCTGGGCGCGCTCGACAAAGGCGGAGCGCTGACGCAGCGCGGTCATCTGATGCGCGGCCTTTCACTACCGCCACGGCTGGCGGCCATGGTGATTGCGGCGGCAAGCGAAGGCGCGGGAAAAAAGGCGGCGATGCTCGCCGTCATGCTGACGGAACAGGGGCTCGGCGGAAACGATATCGATCTCGATGAACGGCTGCGGCGCTTTCTCTCCGACAGGAGCGAAAGGGCGCAGGCAGCGCGCAAGCTGGCATCGAGGCTGTTCGACGCGATCAGCGACAAAACGGCGACAGCCGAGTTGCCCAGCGAGGCCGGTCCGTTGCTGCTGCATGCCTATCCGGACAGGATCGCACTCCAGCGCGGCGCGCGGGGACGTTATGTGATGGCCAACGGGCGTGGCGCAGAGCTTGCCGAGACAGAACGGCTGGCGGCGAGCAAAATGCTGGTGGTTGCCGATATTACGGGGCGAGCGGCGCAGCCGCGCATCCTTGCGGCGGCAGGCATAGAGAGGAGCGATGTCGAAGAGCGGATGCCGCATCTCATCGTTCAGCAGGACCAGTTGCTTTTCGACAAGGCGAGCGGCCAGGCGCGCGCGCGAAAGGTGACGCGGCTTGGCGCCATCATCCTCGATGAGACACCCCTGCCCCGTCCCGAGGGCGAACAGGCGGCACAGGCGCTCGCCAATGGCGTTCGGGAATTCGGCGTCGGCATTCTTCCTTTTTCGAAAGAGACGCTGCAGTTGCGCGACAGGATCGGCTTTCTGAACGCCAGTATCGGGGAGCCCTGGCCGGATGTCAGCGACGAGGCATTGCTCTCCAGACTGGACGAATGGTTCGTCCCCTTTCAGAACGGTGCGCGCAGCCTGCAGGACATCCGGCCGGGCAGCCTCTCCGAAGGGATCCTGTCTCTGGTGCCGCATGAGGTGGCGCGCGATCTCGCCAAGCTGGCGCCGACGCATTTCGAAGCGCCGACAGGCCAGCGGCATCCCATTCGTTACGACGCCAGCGAACCGACGCTTTCCATTCGCGTGCAGGAGCTTTTCGGGCTGAGAGCCCACCCGTCCATTGCACAGGGACGGTTGCCGCTGCTGCTGGAATTGACCTCCCCGGCGCACAGGCCGATACAGACGACACGCGATCTTCCCGGTTTTTGGTCGGGGTCCTGGAAGGATGTACGGGCAGATATGCGCGGGCGTTATCCACGCCATCCATGGCCGGAAGACCCGGCATCGGCCCTGCCGACCAGCCGTGCAAAACCGCGCGGGACGTGACGATCATGAACAGGGCAAAGGAGATGAAGGTGGCTGGCCATTCTATCGAAACCACGAGGCTCGGCCGCGCCAGCCGCAGGATAAGGCTGCAGACCATCGTCTGGCTGCGCTGGCTGGCGGTTGCGGGACAGACGGCAACGATCCTGCTTGTCGCTTTCGGGCTCAATTTCCCCCTGCCGCTTCTGGCCTGCGGCCTTCTGATCGCGGCACTCGCTCTTGCAAATCTGTTTCTTACCGCCCGTTTTCCCTCCACCTATCGTCTGGAGCCCTGGGAAGCGACATTGCTGCTGGCCTTCGACCTGCTGCAATTGACGGCGCTCATTTACATCACCGGCGGACTTTCCAATCCCTTCGCGCCGTTGATCTGCGTGCAGGTCATCATTGCCTTTGCCTCCCAGCCACTGCGACATTCGCTCATTCTCCTCGGCTTTGCCGTCATCTGCTCGACCGCGATCGCTTTTTCACCCTTTCCGGTTCCGTGGTATCCCGGCGAGGTTTTGCCGATCCAGCTTCTGCTGCATGTCGGCACCTGGGTCGCGATCATCGCCACGACCTCGTTTGCGGCCTTTTACGCCTATCGCGTTTCGCACGAGGCAAATCAGCTGGCGGATGCGCTGGCTGCAACCGAACTGGTGCTGGAGCGGGAAAAACATCTCTCGCAGCTGGATGGGCTTGCGGCGGCAGCGGCGCATGAGCTCGGTACGCCGCTCGCGACCATCAGTGTCGTCGCGAAGGAGATGGAGCGGGAACTCGGAAACGACGAAAAATTTGGCGAAGATATAGCCCTGCTGCGCAGCCAGAGCGAAAGATGCCGCGATATTCTGCGCCGCCTCACCTCGCTTTCCGCCGACAATGAGGAGCACATGCGCCGCCTGCCGCTCTCCTCGCTAATAGAGGAAGTGATGGCGCCGCACCGGGAATTCGGCATCCGCCTCGAACTCGTTGAAAAGAACAATCGCGCCGACGAGCCGGTCGGCATCCGCAATGCCGGCATCATCTACGGACTTGGCAACCTTATTGAAAACGGCGTGGATTACGCGCGGGAAAAGGTGACCGTGACGGTGGATTACGACCAGCAGAACGTCGCCGTCATCATTGAAGACGATGGGCCGGGTTATGCCCATGACGTGCTTGCCCGTATCGGCGAGCCCTATGTGACCGAACGTCACAATGACACACGGGCGGGCGGGCTCGGGCTCGGACTTTTCATCGCCAAGACCCTGCTGGAGCGCTCCGGCGCCACCGTCACCTTTGAAAATCGCGGCACGAGCGGAACCGGAGCGCGGGTCACAATCGTCTGGCCTCGGGCGCTTATGGACGATAAAAGAAGCCGTTGACTTTACCATCCACGTTGAAGCGGCGATAAGAAGAAGAAAACCAAGCCGACGAAGTTGCCGGAAGGCCGGAAACATGAAGACAGAAGACCAGAACAACTCCACCAGCGCGCCAACGGACGATGTCGACCCGATCGGACCCGACAGATCGCTGCTGATCGTCGATGATGACGGCCCGTTTCTGCGCCGGCTTGCCCGGGCAATGGAAACACGCGGCTTTACCGTCGACACCGCCGAGACGGTGAGCGACGGCATTGCCCGCTCCAGGGCTGCACCGCCGAAATACGCGGTTGTCGATCTGAGGCTTGCGGATGGCAACGGTCTGGAAGTGATCGAGGCCATCAGGCAGAACCGGGACGATACGCAGATCGTCGTTCTGACCGGCTACGGCAATATCGCAACCGCCGTTACTGCCGTGAAACTCGGGGCGCTGGATTATCTCGCCAAGCCCGCCGATGCGGACGATGTGTTCAATGCGCTGACGCAGCGCAAGGGCGAAAAGACCGAGGTCCCCGAAAACCCGATGTCGGCAGACCGGGTTCGGTGGGAGCATATTCAACGTGTCTATGAAATGTGCGAGCGCAACGTTTCGGAAACCGCCCGCCGGCTGAACATGCACCGGCGAACGCTGCAGCGCATTCTCGCCAAGCGCGCACCCAAATAACCGAAGTCATTCTCCGAAGCTGCGCCCGGTCGTCCATTCCGCCAGCATCAGCCGGGTCGCAGCGGTTCGCGAGAAATCCAGCATCACCGACTTGCGGGTCGCGGGCGGCAATTTATGCTCGGGCGCATCGCGCAGCATATGGGCGCCATATCCATCCGACAGGATCAGCCCGCATTCCTCCGGGAATATGTCGGTCGGCACTTCAGGATGGGTGGCGAAGAACAGCCGGTCGCAATGCAGGCGATACTCCGGCCATTTGCGATCGACACGGAAATCCTCGATGGAGGATTTGATTTCGATGATCCAGATCTCACCCTTGACCGACAGGCTGATGAGATCTGCCCGCCGCCCGCTGGCAAGCGGCAGTTCGGGCAGCACCGAATGGCGCATTTCGTGCAAAAGCACCTGAACGCCGCGGCGGACCAGCATCGCCTTGTCCGACTGGCGACCGTCTATTAACGGATTATTGTTGGTAACGGAAAGAATAGTCATGGATAAAGGCTGCTGAAGCGTTTGGCCTATTGTTGCAAAAAGGCAATCAACCGGCAATTTTAAATGCCCGACCGTTTCGCGGCGGCGCAACGGCTTGCCAAGAGCGGCTGAATGGAAAATAACCGATTTATCCAATTAAGCCTACTCTTTCGCACAATTTGGCGAATTTTCCGCGAGAACGACATGCGCATCCGTACCCCATTGACCGCACTCGGTCTGACGGCAGCACTGGCTCTGGCCGGCTGCGCCGAAACTACCTCCCAATCCTCCGCTCCGACCTCCGGCAAGATCGCAGCGTCCGTACCGGTTGCTGACCCCGTTCCGGCAAAGGTCGAAACCGTCCAGATATTCAACGATGTCTACGGTCCCGTGACCGATGCGGGCTATGCGCTGCCGGCCATTCCAATCAATCGTGTGAATGAGAAGTATCGCCGTCAGATCGTCGAATTCCAGACATCCGAACGCGCCGGCACCATCATCGTCAATACGCGTGAGCGTTACCTCTATTACATCCTGTCCGGCAACCGCGCGGTTCGTTACGGCATCGGCGTCGGCAAGGCAGGTTTCGCCTGGGCCGGTGAGGCCTATGTCGCCTGGAAGCAGGAATGGCCGATGTGGCATCCGCCGAAAGAAATGGCGGACCGTAAGCCGGAAGTCGCCAAATATGTCGAGGCTGGCATGGGTCCGGGTCTTACCAACCCGCTCGGCGCGCGCGCCATGTATCTCTTCAATGAAAAGGGACAGGACACGCTGTTCCGCATCCATGGTTCGCCCGAATGGGCCTCGATCGGCACCGCCGCCTCTTCCGGCTGCATCCGCATGATCAACCAGGACGTCATCGACCTTTACAGCCGCGTTCGTCCCGGCCGCAGCACCAAGGTCATCGTGATCCAGTAAAGATCACATACCAGACAAGAAAAAGCCGCCGTGGATTTCCCCCGGCGGCTTTTTTGTTTCTCAGGACTGCTGACGGCTTCAGGCCGCCTGCTTGGCCTTCAGTTCCAGACGACGGCGGTGCAGAACCGGCTCGGTGTAGCCGTTCGGCTGTTCGCGGCCCTTCAGCACCAGTTCGACAGCCGCCTGAAATGCGACCGATCCGTCGAAGTCGGATGCCATCGGCAGATAGGCCGGATCGCCGGCATTCTGCGCATCGACCACGGCGGCCATGCGCTTCATGGTTTCGACGATCTGGTCCTCTGTCGCCACGCCGTGGCGCAGCCAGTTCGCCATGTGTTGCGCGGAGATGCGAAGCGTGGCGCGGTCTTCCATCAGCCCGATATTGTTGATGTCAGGCACCTTCGAGCAGCCAACGCCCTGATCGACCCAGCGCACGACGTATCCGAGAATGCCCTGCGCGTTGTTGTCGAGTTCGCGCTGGATTTCTTCCGTCGTCCAATTGGGACGCGGCGCGACCGGCACCGACAGAATATCGGAAAGCTTCGCACGGCCGCGGCTTTTCAAACCTTCCTGAACAGCAGCGACATCGACCTTGTGATAATGCGTGGCATGCAGCGTCGCCGCCGTCGGCGATGGCACCCAGGCCGTATTGGCGCCGGCCTTCGGATGCGCGATCTTTTGCTCCAGCATTGCGGCCATCAGGTCCGGCATGGCCCACATGCCCTTGCCGATCTGCGCATGGCCGGAAAGGCCGCATTCGAGGCCGATGTCGACGTTCCAGTTCTCGTAAGCCGCGATCCATGCCGCCTGCTTCATGTCGCCCTTGCGGATCATCGGACCCGCCTCCATCGAGGTGTGGATTTCGTCGCCGGTGCGGTCGAGGAAGCCCGTATTGATGAAGACGACGCGATCCTTCGCAGCGCGAATGCTTTCCTTGAGGTTGACCGTGGTGCGGCGCTCCTCATCCATGATGCCCATTTTCATGGTGTTCGGCGCCATGCCGACGAGCTTTTCGACCCGGCTGAAGATTTCGTTGGCGAAGGCCACTTCCTCCGGCCCGTGCATCTTCGGCTTGACGACATACATGGAGCCGGCGCGGGAATTCTGACGCCGCCCGGACGGACCGACATCATAAAGGGCGATCAACGCCGTGACGACGGCATCCATGATGCCTTCAGGAACCTCCCGACCATCCCTGTCGAGGATCGCCGGATTGGTCATCAGATGACCGACATTTCGCACCAGCATCAGGGACCGACCCGGCAAGGTCAGCGCGGCACCATTGGGAGCCGTGTAATAGCGATCCGGGTTGAGGCTGCGTGTGAAGGTCTTGCCACCCTTGGATACTTCTTCGGTCAGGTCGCCGCGCATCAGGCCAAGCCAGTTGCCATAAACCAGCACCTTGTCTTCGGCGTCGACGGCGGCAACCGAATCTTCGCAATCCATGATGGTCGTGAGAGCGGATTCGAGAACGACATCGGAGATACCCGCCTTGTCGCCCTTGCCGATTTCGGTCGTGCGATCGATGATGATTTCGGTGTGCAGACCATTCTTGCCGAGCAGGATCGTTGCAGGCTTTGCCGCTTCGCCGCTGAAACCCTTGAACTGGGCTGCATCCTTGAGACCAGTCCTGGCGTCGCCGATAGCAAGCTGCAACAGGCCATCCTCGATCTTGAAACCGGTCACCTCGGACCAGCTTCCCGTTTCCAGCGGCGCGGATTCATCGAGGAAGTTTCGCGCCCAGGCAATGACCTTTTCACCGCGCTTCGGATTATACCCCCTGCCCTTCTCCGCACCATCGGCGTCAGAAATAGCATCCGTGCCGTAAAGCGCATCGTAAAGCGAACCCCAGCGGGCATTGGCCGCATTCAGCGCATAACGCGCATTCATGACCGGAACGACGAGCTGCGGGCCGGCAACGGCGGCGATTTCAGGGTCGACATTGCTGGTTTCCACCTGGAAGCCGGGACCTTCCGGCAGCAGATAGCCGATTTCCTTCAGAAAGCCCTCATAGGCGTCAAAATCCGCCGGCGCGCCATTCTGCCGATACCAGCCATCCAGCTTTTCCTGCAGAGCGTCACGCTTTGCCAGCAATTCGCGGTTCTTCGGAGAAAGCTCGTGAACAATGGTCGAAAAACCTTCGAAGAACGCCTCGCTATCCAGACCCGTGCCGGGCAGGACGTCGTCAGTCAAAAAGGCATAAAGCCTGTCATCGATGGAAAGACCGAATTTATTCGTGCGGCTCACATGCGCCTCCTCTATTCTGGAGGCACAGATTGGACGCGGAGACGGCCGCTCGTCAATTGCGGCAGACAGCCAAATATTATTTCCGTTTTGGAAACAATGCGGGCGATAGTCGCCTTTTTCTACAAAAGCGCCTGCAAATCCTTGATGCGATCATTCACCAGCCAGCCGTAATAATTTTCCTCCGGCAACAGGGGCTGCTCCCCGCCTGAGGCGCGCTGGCGGTTCTTCTGGGCAAGAGCGGCAGCACGCTGCTGCGATCCGCCGACATTATAAAGCGTAGAGGTCACACCCGGATTTTTCGAAATATCCATGTCGGCAATAGATTTATAGTCGTCGATAGACTTGCGGATGGACGCCGCCATGAAAGCGAGCGACCGGTCAGGGTCCATGATGGCGGTGTAGACGGCGGTGGCGTCGTTCTCATCCAGCTTCTCATAGCCCGAAGTTCTGGACACCATATCGGACAACATCAACGCCGTCAGCGGGTTGATCTGGCCGAGGCCGAAGGTCTGACCGGCATAGAAGGGCTGGAAAAACACGGCGCTGAAACGGTTGTTCGGGTAGGCGACACCATCGACCGTTTTGCCGCGGAAACTGTCTTCCCAGACATCTTCCCTACAGTTCCAGAGGCTGTATGAATCCCTCTTCGACTGGCATTTGGCAAATTGCGAATGGGTCAGGAACTGCGCAATGGTTTCGTCCTTGTAGCCGAAACGGAAGCTGTTGCCCGCGTAAGACGCCGCCTTGACGTAATAGGACTGCAGCCGGTCATAGGCGTCGACATTATAGGTATGTTCGCCGACGATCGCGCCGATCATATGGATCGGATCGATGCCGTAGCGCCCGGCCGTCGACTTGATCTTGGCGATCAGCGCCTTGTCGGAGGACAAAAGGTCGATGACCTTCTGGTATTTGCGCTCGAAAGAGGTGTTGGACGCCTTTGTTCTTTTAGCGGAAGCGCCGGGAACGCCGGGCTGTTCGGCATTGCGATTGCCTGGCGGAACGACCGTCGCGGCTTCGACGTAAGAAGACGCGGTGACGGTGAACGTCAAAGCAGCGGCAAATGCCAGAAGAGTTTTGCGCACGAGCGAATGCCTTTTCTCAAGCCTGCGATTTCCGCCAGCGAAAGATGCTGAGGAAACCGGATCATTCCACTAAAGCGGTTCCAACCGGAATGCAGCCCTTCCCATAAACAAAATGCGGGCTGAATGCGAGACAAGGCGGATAAAATAAAAGAGTGCGGCAAATATGGCCGCACTCTTCTTTCTCGTGTCCCTGAAATCTTCAGAGAATATAGCGGGACAAATCCGTATCGGCGGCGAGATCGCCGACATGTTTGCGAACATATTCCTGATCGATCTTGACGGCGGAGCCACCGCGATCCGGCGCATTGAAGGAAATCTCGTCCAGAACACGCTCCATCACCGTCTGCAGACGGCGCGCACCGATATTCTCGACCGACGAATTGAGATGAACAGCCACATCGGCCAGGGCATCGATTGCATCATCGGTGAAATCGAGGTCGAGTTCTTCCGTCGCCATCAGCGCCTTGTACTGGCGGATGAGGCTTGCTTCCGTCTCCGTCAGGATTCGGCGGAAATCCTCCTTGGTCAGCGGCTTCAGCTCCACACGGATCGGCAGACGGCCCTGAAGTTCGGGCAGGAGGTCCGACGGCTTTGCCACATGGAAAGCGCCCGATGCGATGAAGAGAACGTGGTCGGTTTTTACCGGCCCGTATTTCGTCGAAACCGTCGTGCCTTCGACAAGCGGAAGCAAATCGCGCTGCACGCCTTCGCGCGAGACGCCGGCGCCCATGCCGCCGTCACGGGCAGCGATCTTGTCGATTTCGTCAAGGAAGACGATGCCGTCATTTTCGACCGACTTCACCGCCTCGCGCTGGATCATTTCATTGTCGAGCAGCTTGTCGGATTCATCGCGGATCAGATCGGCATAGGATTTCGATACCGTCGTGCGCACCTTCTTGGTGCGGCCGCCCATGGCTTTGCCAAACATTTCCGACAGGTTGAGCACGCCGATATTGGCACCCGGCATGCCGGGAATTTCGAAACCGGGCATGCCCGATCCGCTATCCGCCACTTCGATATCGATTTCCTTGTCGTCCAGTTCGCCGTCGCGCAGCTTCTTGCGGAAGCTTTCACGCGTACCGGGCGATGCGGTTGCGCCAACCAGCGCATCGAGCACCCGCTCTTCGGCGCTTTGATGCGCCTTGGCCTGTACTTCGGCGCGCTTCTTTTCACGCACGAGGCCGATGCCGATCTCGACCAGATCGCGAATGATCTGTTCGACATCGCGGCCGACATAACCGACTTCGGTGAATTTCGTCGCCTCGACCTTGATGAAGGGTGCGCCGGCCAGCTTTGCGAGGCGGCGGGAAATCTCCGTCTTGCCGACACCGGTCGGCCCGATCATGAGAATGTTTTTCGGCATGACTTCGTCGCGCAGGCTCTCATCGAGCTGCTGGCGGCGCCAACGGTTGCGCAGCGCAATCGCCACCGCGCGTTTTGCATCATGCTGGCCGATGATGTGGCGGTCGAGTTCCGAGACGATTTCCCGGGGAGAAAAAGTGGTCATTCTATCCTCTCGGCTTTCCTGTTCCGGCCGGCCATTCCGGCCCGGCCCACAGGACCCTTGGGTGAGAAATTGGGTTTCTTATTCGGCGTCGAGCGTTTCGACGACGAGATTGTGGTTGGTATAAACGCAGATATCGGCGGCAATATCGAGCGACTGGCGCGCCACCTCTTCAGCCGATTTGTCCGTGTCCATCATGGCGCGGGCAGCCGCAAAGGCGTAATTGCCGCCGGAACCGATGGCGATCGCGCCGTGCTCAGGCTCCAGCACATCGCCATTGCCGGTGATGGCAAGCGTGGTGGATTTATCGGCCACCAGCATCATGGCTTCGAGATTGCGCAGATATTTATCTGTACGCCAGTCCTTCGCAAGCTCTACGGCGGCGCGCATGAGCTGGCCCGGATATTGCTCGAGTTTCTTTTCAAGACGGTCAAGCAACGTAAAAGCATCCGCCGTTGCACCGGCAAAACCGGCAATCACTTCACCCTTGCCGATGCGGCGAACCTTGCGGGCATTGCCCTTCATGACCGTCTGGCCAAGGCTTACCTGCCCGTCGCCAGCCATGACGACCTTGCCGCCCTTTCTGACTGTAATAATTGTTGTCATCAAACACCTGTCTGCCCTGCCGGGCCTGCGGTTAACGGGCCGGGATGCGGCCCTTCTCGGGTTCTATGTAAGTTTGCTTTTCCCGATTGCAATCTTCGAGGCGACGCACCGTTTTGAGCATGTCAGGCAAGACGATGGAACAACTGGATATTTGTGTCCCGTGCTGATAAGGAACGGCAACATTTTCACGGAGCGGCCAAAATGGCAGAACGTAAAGGCGAGATTATCCGCAAGACCAACGAAACCGCGGTTTCGGTGCGTGTGGATATCGACGGCACCGGCAAATCGAAAATTTCCACCGGCGTGGGATTTTTCGACCATATGCTGGACCAGCTGAGCCGCCATTCGCTGATCGACATGGAGATCGAGGTAGAGGGCGACCTGCATATCGACGACCACCACACCGTGGAAGATACCGGCATCGCCATTGGCCAGGCGATCGCGAAGGCGCTTGGCGACCGGCGGGGCATTACCCGTTATGCCTCGCTCGACCTTGCCATGGACGAGACGATGACCAAAGCCGCCGTCGATATTTCCGGCCGGCCGTTCCTCGTCTGGAACGTCAATTTTTCCGCGCCAAAGATCGGCACTTTCGACACGGAGCTGGTGCGCGAGTTCTTTCAGGCGCTCGCCCAGAATGCCGGCATCACGCTGCATATCCTGAACCATTACGGCGCCAACAACCATCATATCGCCGAAACATGCTTCAAGGCCGTTGCCCGCGTTCTTCGCACGGCAACCGAGATCGACCCCCGGCAGGCAGGCCGCGTTCCCTCGACAAAGGGCATGCTGGCCTGACGCCAAAGCTGTCAGGAAGCCCATGACAAGCTATCTCGTTCTGGAAGCCCCCAACGGGCCGGACAGGGACCACAAGACGACCCGCTTCATTGCCGACCGTTTCGTCTGGCTGGCTCTCATTGCGCCCTGGTTATGGCTTGCGATCAACCGGCTGTGGCTGGCGACGGCGGTTGTTGTGATCGCCCTCATTCTGGCCGGTCAGGTCTCGATATTAGCCGGATTTGAACCGGTTGGCATTCTCTGCGGTTTCGCCATCGGGCTCATCACGGCGCTGGAGGGACGCGATTTTCTCGTCCGGCACCTGATCCGCAAGGGCTGGACGCTGACATCCGTCGTTTCCGCCCCTGATCTTTCGAGCGCCGAAGACATATATTTCTCCGGTCTCTCCGAAAACACCGAGAGGGCGGAACAGCTGTCCCAGCCGGTCTGGACCCCTTCGCCGCAAAAGAGCGGCGACAAAAACTTCGTCAACGATCCCGCCGGATCGTTTCTTTTCGACTTGAATGGAAGGCGCTGACATGCGTGTCGCGATCATCGACTACGGTTCGGGCAACCTGCGTTCGGCCACAAAAGCTTTCGAGCGTGCTGCCCGCGAAGCCGGCATCAATGCAACCATCGACCTGACCGACAAGCCGGATCATGTCGCCTCGGCGGATCGCATCGTTTTGCCGGGCGTCGGCGCCTATGCGGATTGCCGCGCCGGTCTCGACGCCGTTCCCGGCATGCATGACGCACTCATCGAAGCCGTGGAGAAAAAGGCCCATCCCTTCCTCGGCATTTGCGTCGGCATGCAGCTCATGTCCTCGCGCGGGCTGGAAAAGACTGTCAGCAAGGGCCTTGGCTGGATCGAAGGCGATGTCGTGGAAATGACGCCGTCCGATCCGAGCCTCAAGATTCCGCAGATCGGCTGGAACACTCTGGAAATCCGCCACGCCCACCCGCTGTTCGACGGCATCAAGACCGGTGCTGATGGGTTGCACGCCTATTTCGTGCATTCCTATCATCTGGCCGCCAAGCACTCGACCGATGTCATCGCCACCACCAATTACGGTGGCGCGATGACGGCTTTCGTCGGCCGCGACAATATGGCGGGTGCGCAGTTCCACCCGGAAAAAAGCCAGACGCTCGGCCTTGCCCTGATTTCCAATTTCCTGCGCTGGAAGCCCTGACATGATTCTTTTTCCCGCAATCGACCTTAAAGACGGCCAGTGCGTTCGCCTGAAACTCGGCGATATGGACCAGGCCACCGTTTATAACGAGAACCCCGGCGCACAGGCCAAGGCCTTCGAGGATCAGGGCTTCGAATGGCTGCATGTCGTTGATCTCAACGGCGCATTCGCCGGCCAGACCGTGAATGGCGAGGCAGTCGACGCCATTCTGAAAGCCACGAAAAACCCGGTACAGCTGGGTGGCGGCATCCGCACGCTCGATCATATCGAAGCGTGGCTGAGCCGTGGGCTTGCCCGTGTCATTCTCGGGACCGTTGCGGTGCGCGACCCGGTTCTGGTCATCGAAGCCTGCAAGCGTTTCCCCGGCCAGGTCGCCGTCGGCATCGATGCCAAGGGCGGCAAGGTCGCTGTTGAGGGCTGGGCGGAAGCGTCCGAACTCGGCGTCATCGAACTGGCCAAACGTTTCGAGGGTGCCGGCGTCGCCGCCATCGTCTATACCGATATCGATCGCGACGGCATTCTGGCCGGCATCAACTGGGCTTCGACGCTGGAACTGGCCGACGCCGTTTCCATCCCGGTCATTGCCTCCGGCGGTCTCGCCTCCATCGATGACATCAAGCGCATGTTGCAGCCAGATGCCGCAAAGCTCGAAGGCGCGATTTCCGGCCGCGCGCTTTACGACGGCCGTATCGACCCTGCTGAGGCGCTTGCCCTTATCAAGGCTGCAAAGGAGGTAAACGCATGACCCTCAAAGCCCGCGTTATTCCCTGCCTCGATGTGAAAGACGGCCGTGTCGTCAAGGGCGTGAACTTCGTCGATCTGATCGACGCAGGCGACCCGGTCGAGGCGGCGAAAGCCTATGATGCGGCAGGGGCGGACGAACTCTGCTTCCTGGACATTACCGCCTCCTCGGATAATCGCGACACGATCTTCGATGTCGTCTCGCGTACCGCCGATCATTGCTTCATGCCGCTGACCGTCGGTGGCGGGGTTCGCGCCGTCGCCGACATCCGCAAGCTGCTTCTGTGCGGGGCCGATAAGGTCTCGATCAATTCCGCAGCGGTCAAGGATCCCGACTTCGTGGCGCAGGCGGCCGACAAGTTCGGCAACCAGTGCATCGTCGTTTCCATCGACGCCAAGCGGGTTTCGAAGGATAAAGAAGAAGGCCGCTGGGAAATCTTCACCCATGGCGGACGCCAGCCCACCGGGATCGATGCCGTGGAATTCGCCATCAAGATGGTCGAACGCGGCGCCGGCGAATTGCTTGTTACCTCGATGGATCGCGACGGCACCAAGAGCGGATACGATATCGGCCTGACTCGCAGCATTGCCGATCAGGTTCGCGTGCCCGTTATCGCCTCAGGCGGCGTCGGCACGCTGGACGATCTGGTGGCGGGCGTGCGCGATGGCCACGCAACTGCGGTGCTCGCTGCCTCCATCTTCCACTTCGGCACCTATTCGATCGGGCAAGCCAAGACCTACATGGCGGAGCACGGCATCGCCATGCGTCTCGACTGATTGCAGGAATTTCCCATGAGCGCATTTTCCCTTTCCGATCTGGAGCGCATCGTCGCGACCCGTGCCGCTGCCTCCCCTGACGAATCCTGGACGGCCAAGCTGGTTGCTGCCGGCCAGGAGCGTGCGGCGAAAAAACTCGGCGAAGAAGCGGTCGAAGCCGTTATCGCGGCCATCGCGAAAGATCGCGACGGGCTGAAGAACGAGGCGGCCGATCTGCTCTACCATCTGCTGGTGGTGCTGAAGATCGCAGATATTCCGTTGGACGACGTTTTTGCCGAGCTGGAGCGTCGTACGGGGCAAACCGGCCTTGCGGAAAAAGCGGCGAGGCCGACATCATGAATGTCGAGGCAGGCAGCGGGGAGAGAGGCATGCCGAGCACACTCGATCATTTCCGACCGGATGAATATTCGCCCTACCACTTCTTCAGTTCGGAAGAATGGTCGAAGTTTCGTGCCGATACACCACTGACGCTTTCCGCCGACGAGGTCAAACGGCTGCGCTCGCTGGACGACCCGATCGATCTGGACGAGGTGCGGCGCATTTACCTGTCATTGTCGCGCCTCCTGTCATCGCATGTTGAGGCGTCGCAGCTGCTGTTCGAACAGCGCAACCGCTTCCTCAACATGGCGGATGTCAACAAGACGCCTTTCGTGATCGGCATTGCCGGTTCCGTGGCGGTTGGAAAATCGACGACGGCGCGTATCCTGAAGGAGCTTCTGGCGCGCTGGCCCTCCAGCCCCAAGGTCGATCTCATCACGACAGACGGATTTCTTTATCCGAATGAGGTTCTGCGGCGGGAAAACCTGATGGAGCGCAAGGGCTTTCCCGAAAGCTACGATATCGGCGCGCTCCTGCGTTTCCTGTCGGCGATCAAGGCGGGCCAGCCGAATGTAAAAGCGCCGCGTTATTCGCACCTGACCTACGACGTTCTGCCGAACGAGTTCACTGTCATCGACCAGCCCGATATTCTCATCTTCGAAGGCATCAACGTGCTGCAATCGCGCGATTTGCCGGCGGGTGGACGGATCGTGCCGATCGTTTCCGACTTCTTCGATTTCTCGATCTATATCGATGCCGATGAGGGCCTTATTCACAACTGGTATGTGAACCGGTTCATGAATCTGAGAAAAACCGCCTTCCGCGATCCCAGTTCGTTCTTCAACCGTTATGCCTCGATCAGTGAAGAAGCGGCGTTGAGCATTGCCGAAGGGCTCTGGCAGAACATCAACCTGAAGAACCTGCGGCAGAACATCGTGCCGACGCGCCCGCGCGCCGATCTTATTCTACGCAAAGGCAGGAACCATCTGATCGACACCGTTGCGCTTCGTAAGCTCTGAAAATCAAGCACCTTCGGATTAGTCGCCGGAGGGCTTGCCGCGCATCTTCTTGATATCCGAACGGCCGGACTTTGCCTTCAGACGACGCTCGACCGAGCCTTTTGTCGGCTTGGTGGCCTTGCGAACCGGTGGCGGCGGAGCCGCCGCCTCCAGGATCAACTCCTTAAGCCGCTCGCGTGCATCTTCGCGATTGCGCTCCTGGCTGCGAAACCGGCTTGCCTCGATCATCAGCACGCCGTCTTTCGACACACGCCTGCCACCCAGACGCAGCGCATTGGCCTTCACCCGGTCCGAAAGCGATGGCGAATTGGCAATGTCGAAAAACAGCTGAACCGCCGTCGAGACCTTGTTGACGTTCTGGCCGCCCGGCCCGCCGGCCAGCACGAATTGCTCCGTCAGCTCCCAGCCGGCGATGGTGATACGGTTGCTGATGTAAAGCGGGTCGCTGGCCATGATCTTTCTCCGCGCCGGTGATGCCATAGATCGGCAGGAATGGAAACAGCAGGCCAAACGAAAGAACCCGGCACAAGGCCGGGTCCCCTCCTCCTCACAAATGAGGCTTTATTATTCAGCCGCGAGCAAAAGGCCCGGGGCTGCATCGCGAACCTTGCTGTCGACGTGATCTTCGAACTTGGTGAAGTTCGTGACGAACATGGAGACCAGCTTCTTTGCCTGCGCGTCATAAGCTGCGCCGTCGGCCCAGGTCGAACGCGGATCGAGGATCGCGCTGTCGACGCCATCCAGCGACAGCGGCACGGCGAAACCGAAATTCGCGTCGGTGCGGAATTCCGCATTCTTCAGGTCGCCGGTCAGTGCGGCGGTCAAAAGCGCGCGGGTCGCCTTGATGGGCATGCGCTTGCCGATGCCGTAAGCACCGCCGGTCCAGCCGGTATTGACCAGCCAGCAATCCACACCATGCTTACCGATCAGTTCGCGCAGCAGGTTTCCGTATTCCGCTGGGTGGCGCGGCATGAAGGGTGCGCCGAAGCAGGTGGAGAAGGTCGCTTCCGGCTCGGTCACGCCCTTTTCCGTACCGGCAACCTTTGCGGTGTAACCGGAGAGGAAGTGGTACATGGCCTGTTCCGGCGTCAGCCGGGCAATCGGCGGCAGCACGCCGAAGGCATCCGCCGTGAGCATGATGATCGTCTTCGGATGGCCGGCAATGCCCGTTTCCGATGCATTCGGAATGAAGTGCAGCGGATAGGCGCTGCGGGTATTTTCCGTCAGCGAGTTGTCGTTGAAATCGGGAACGCGGTTTTCGTCCAGCACGACGTTCTCGAGAACCGTGCCGAAACGGCGGGTCGCGGCGTAGATTTCCGGCTCGGCTTCGGCCGAAAGCTTGATCGCCTTGGCATAGCAGCCACCTTCGAAGTTGAAGATGCCGTGCTCGCCCCAGCCATGTTCGTCATCGCCGATCAGCGTGCGCGAAGGATCGGCAGACAGCGTGGTTTTGCCAGTGCCGGAGAGGCCGAAGAACACAGCGGAATCACCCTGCGGACCGACATTGGCGGAGCAATGCATGGGCATGACGCCCTTGGCCGGCAGCAGGTAGTTAAGCACCGTGAAGACCGACTTCTTGTTTTCGCCGGCATAGGACGTGCCGCCGATGAGGACGAGGCCGTTGGTCAGATCGCAGGCGATGACGGTTTCCGAACGCACACCGTGACGGGCCGGATCGGCCTTGAAGCTCGGCAGGTTGATGATGGTGAGCTTCTGTTTGAAACCCGCCAGTTTTTCCCGCTTCGGACGGATCAGCAGATTGCGGATGAACAGCGAGTGCCAGGCAAGTTCGGTGACGACGCGTGTCGGCAGAGCATTTTCCTCATCGGCACCGCCGATCAGATCCTGCACGTAAAGCGTCTTGCCGGCGGCATGGGCCAGCATGTCCTTGCGCAGCAGCTCGAAATTTTCCGGCGAAAGCGGCTTGTTGTTGTCCCACCAGATGGTGTTCTCGGTGGACGCATCGCGGACGACGAATTTGTCCTTCGGAGAACGGCCCGTGTGCTGGCCGGTGACGGCGCGCAACGCGCCATCGATGGTCAGTTCGGCCTCGCCATTGCGGATCGCCTCTTCGTATAATTCGCTCTCGTTGAGGTTATAAAAGACGCGGGAGGCCTCGCCCAGTCCGAGTTCCGCAACTCCATTGGCAGGATTATGAACCCCAAGCTCGTTCATGACGCGTTCCTTGTTAATGACGATAAGGACGTTGAAATTTCCTCGGAAAATACGTGGCAGCTTTTGGAAACGCAAGAGCATAACTTTAAAAAACTTAGTGATTTCAATATATTAATCGATTTAAAAGATTTTATTTCTTTTTAAATCGGTTGAAGACGCATTAAAATCCAGCTGCGGCCTTTTCGCAAAATCCGCTCCCGCCTAGGCGGCGATTTCGGAGCGAGTTTTCCTTTGCCACAATTTGTTCCACCTTTATACTCAAGAGAGTGGCTCGCGGCGCGCAACCTTGGCTGGGTGAATGTCGGGAGTTACGAGAAAATGACGATGGAGACCAACTACATGCAGACGATCGCGCTTGTCGACGATGACCGGAATATTCTGACTTCGGTATCGATCGCGCTCGAAGCCGAAGGCTACCGGGTCGAAACGTATACGGACGGCGCTTCCGCGCTTGACGGGTTGATCGCCCGTCCGCCGCAGCTCGCCATTTTCGATATTAAGATGCCACGCATGGACGGCATGGAGCTTTTGCGGCGCCTTCGCCAGAAGTCGGACCTGCCGGTCATCTTCCTCACCTCCAAGGATGAAGAGATCGACGAATTGTTCGGCCTGAAGATGGGTGCGGACGACTTCATCACGAAACCCTTCTCGCAGCGCCTTCTGGTGGAACGCGTCAAGGCCATCCTGCGCCGCGCCAGCAGCCGCGAGGCGTCCGCCGCAACCGGCAGCGTGCTGAAGCCGACCGCCGATCAGCAGGCGCGCACACTGGAGCGGGGGCAGCTCGCCATGGACCAGGAACGCCACACCTGCACCTGGAAGGGTGAGCCGGTGACGCTGACGGTCACCGAATTCCTCATCCTGCATTCGCTGGCGCAGCGGCCGGGCGTGGTGAAAAGCCGCGACGCGCTGATGGATGCCGCCTATGACGAACAGGTCTATGTGGACGACCGCACCATCGACAGCCATATCAAGCGCCTTCGCAAGAAGTTCAAACTGGTCGATGGCGACTTCGATATGATTGAAACGCTTTATGGCGTAGGATATCGCTTCCGCGAAGCGGCTTGAAGAAGCCGACTCGCGCAGAAGGGACCACCCAATATGGGGGTGGTGAGGACTTGAATACGTGTTGAAGAAAACGCCGGAAACCGTCTCGGACAGCGACGATGCCGAAGAACGCGGCAGCGAACGCCGCCATCGTATCCATCCGCTGACGATCATCCGGCGCATTTTCGGCAATGCGGTGTTTTCCAGCCTCACGCGCCGCATCCTGTTCTTCAACGTCGCAGCGACGGTGGTTCTGGTCGGCGGCATTCTGTATCTCAACCAGTTCCGTGAAGGGCTGATCGATGCGCGCGTGGAAAGCCTGTTGACGCAGGGCGAGATCATCGCCGGCGCCGTCTCCGCTTCCGCCTCGGTCGATACCAATTCGATCACCATCAATCCGGAAAAGCTGCTCGAATTGCAGGCGGGGCAGAGCATCACCCCTGCCCCCAATGATGAGGACCTGAGTTTCCCCATCAATCCTGAACGGGTGGCGCCGGTGCTGCGGCGGCTGATTTCGCCGACGCGTACCCGTGCACGGCTTTTCGATGCCGACGCCAATCTGCTGCTCGATTCCCGTCATCTTTATTCGCGCGGTCAGGTGCTGCGCTTCGATCTGCCGCCGGTAACGCCGGAGACGCAGACCTGGGGCGACTGGTTCACCAGCATGTTCAACCGCATGCTGCAGCCGAGCAGCCTGCCGCAATATAAGGAAGCGCCTGGCGGCGACGGCTCGATCTATCCCGAAGTGATGAATGCGTTGACCGGTGTGCGCGGCGCGGTCGTGCGCGTCACCGAAAAGGGCGAGCTGATCGTTTCAGTCGCCGTGCCGGTGCAACGCTTCCGGGCGGTGCTCGGCGTTCTGCTGCTCTCAACGCAGGCGGGCGATATCGACAAGATCGTGCATGCCGAGCGCCTCGCCATCATGCGTGTCTTCGGCATCGCCACGCTGGTCAATATCGTGCTGTCGCTGCTCCTGTCCTCGACCATCGCCACGCCGCTGCGGCGGCTTTCCGCTGCCGCAATCCGCGTGCGCCGCGGGGCGAGAACCCGCGAGGAAATACCGGATTTCTCGGCGCGCCAGGATGAGATCGGCAATCTTTCGATTGCACTGCGTGAAATGACGACGGCGCTTTACGACCGTATCGACGCCATCGAAAGCTTCGCCGCCGATGTCAGCCATGAACTCAAGAACCCGCTGACCTCGCTGCGCAGCGCCGTGGAAACCCTGCCGCGCGCCAAGACCGAAGAGTCGAAACAGCGCCTGACCGAAATCATCTTCCACGATGTGCGCCGCCTCGACCGCCTGATCAGCGACATTTCGGATGCCTCGCGGCTCGACGCCGAACTGGCGCGCGCCGACGCCTCGCCGCTCGATCTGGATGTGCTGATGAAGGGTCTGGTGGATATATCCCGCCAGATAAGCACCAAGAAGAAAAGCGTGACGATAGACTATGTCGTCGACCGGAAAGCGGGCGCGAAAACCTCATTCGTGGTGAATGGCCACGACCTGCGTATCGGCCAGATCGTCACCAACCTCATCGAGAATGCGCGCTCCTTCGTTACCGAGGAAAGCGGTCGCATCACCGTGCGCCTTTCCCGTCACAAGGATCGCTGTATCGTGCAGGTGGAGGACAACGGGCCCGGCATTCAGGCCGAAGACATCGACCGGATTTTCGAGCGCTTCTACACCGACCGGCCGGCGAGCGAAGGGTTCGGACAGAATTCCGGCCTTGGCCTTTCGATCAGCCGCCAGATCGCCGAAGCCCATGGCGGCAGTTTGCGGGCGGAAAACGTGGTCGACAAATATGGCGTGATTTCCGGCGCGCGCTTCACCCTGTCGCTGCCGGCGGCCGAAACTCATGAACGCTGAACGCTTCAACCTGCACGCCACCGCCATCACCGTTCAAGACACCGGCATCCTTTTCGTCGGGCCGTCGGGCAGCGGCAAAAGCGAGCTTGCCTTCAGCTTCCTGACGGAGGCAGAACGCTGCGGATTGCCGGCGGCGCTGATCGCGGACGATCAGATTTTCGTGTATCGCGATGGCGACAACATCATTGCCGAGCGGCCGGAAGCAATCGCCGACCTGCTGGAATTGCGCGGTAGCGGTATTGTTTCCGTCAAAAGCATTGCGCGCGCTCCACTACATTTTGCGGTCACGACAGTCCTTTCAGGGACGAATCCAAGACTTCCCGAAGATGACGAGGTGTTTTCCCTGCCCTGCGGCGGGCACATCAGGCTTCTGCGCATTCCGCTTTCCAGTCTTACGCCCTATGGAAAATTTGCTGCACTTGCTCAGAATCTTTTTGAAACGAATGTGAAGTGACGATGATTCGGGCGATTTTAGGCTTGCGATTCCCATTTTCCTCATCAAGATGAAATCCCACCGATGGACAGGATTGCCGCGTTGCGATAGTCGGCAATGAGAGTGCGTGTGCAAGGGAGCATTTCATGATCGGACTAGTGCTTGTCACCCATGGCAAGCTGGCTGAGGAGTTTCGCCATGCGTTGGAGCATGTCGTCGGTCCCCAGAAATTGATCGAGACGGTCTGTATCGGTCCCGAAGACGACATGGATCAGCGCCGGCAGGATATCATCGACGCCGTTGCGCGCGCCAATGACGGCAATGGCGTGATCATCCTGACGGACATGTTCGGCGGCACGCCTTCCAATCTCGCGATTTCCGTCATGAATAACGGCAACGTCGAAGTCATCGCAGGGGTCAATCTTCCCATGCTGATCAAGCTTGCAGGCGTTCGCAGCGAAGATAATATGGACAAGGCCCTTCAGGATGCATCCGATGCCGGCCGCAAATATATCAACGTCGCCAGCCGCGTTTTGAGCGGCAAGTGAGAAGTTAGCCCATGTCGCCATTCTCCCGGGAACTACCGATCATCAACAAACGCGGCCTTCACGCCCGGGCTTCTGCAAAATTCGTGCAGATGGTCGAAGGTTTTGACGCGACGATCACGGTTTCCAAGGATGGCATGACCGTTGGCGGCACCTCCATCATGGGCCTGATGATGCTGGCGGCAAGCCCCGGCTGCAGCGTTTATGTCGAGGCAAGCGGCAATCAGGCGAAAGAAGCGCTGGAAGCACTGGAGGCGCTTGTCGCCGACCGCTTCGGCGAAGAAGCCTGAGCCGGAACCATATAAAGACATAAAGACTTCTTTATATCATCATTGCCAGATCGTTCGTGGCCTGCTAAACCGCTGCTACGTTTAAGAGCCGGACCGCAAGGTGCGGCGTTTCTGATCTGGAGAACTTCATGAGCCTTGAGAAGGACTACATCGTCGCCGATATCAACCTTGCCGCATTCGGCCGCAAGGAACTGGACATCGCCGAAACCGAAATGCCGGGCCTGATGTCCTGCCGCAAGGAATTCGGCGAAAGCAAGCCGCTGAAGGGCGCACGCATCACTGGCTCTCTTCACATGACGATCCAGACCGGCGTTCTGATCGAAACACTGAAGGAACTCGGCGCGGACATCCGTTGGGCGTCCTGCAACATTTTCTCGACGCAGGATCATGCAGCGGCCGCCATTGCTGCAGCCGGCATTCCGGTATTCGCCGTTAAGGGTGAAACCCTGACGGAATATTGGGAATATACCGACAAGATCTTCCAGTGGGCCGATGGCGGCCTCTCCAACATGATCCTCGACGATGGCGGCGACGCCACCATGTACATCTTGCTCGGCGCACGCGCCGAAGCCGGTGAGGATGTTCTGTCCAACCCCGGTTCGGAAGAAGAGGAAATTCTCTTCGCGCAGATCAACAAGCGCCTCAAGGCTTCGCCTGGCTGGTTCACCAAGCAGCGCGACGCACTGAAGGGCGTCACGGAAGAAACGACGACCGGCGTTCACCGTCTTTACGATCTCAGCAAGAAGGGCCTGCTGCCCTTCCCGGCGATCAACGTCAATGACAGCGTCACCAAGTCGAAGTTCGACAACAAATACGGCTGCAAGGAATCGCTGGTGGACGGCATTCGCCGCGCAACCGACGTGATGATGGCCGGCAAGGTTGCCGTGGTCTGCGGTTACGGCGATGTGGGCAAGGGTTCGGCGGCATCGCTGCAGGGCGCCGGCGCCCGCGTGAAGGTCACCGAAATCGATCCGATCTGCGCGCTTCAGGCCGCCATGGACGGTTTCGAGGTCGTTCGTCTGGAGGACGTGGTTTCCTCCGCCGATATCTTCATCACCACCACCGGCAACAAGGACGTGATCCGCATCGAGCATATGCGCGAGATGAAGGACATGGCCATCGTCGGCAATATCGGCCATTTCGACAACGAGATTCAGGTCGCATCGCTGCGTAACCTGAAGTGGACGAACATCAAGCCGCAGGTCGACATGATCGAGTTCCCGAAGGGCAACCGCATCATTCTTCTGTCCGAAGGCCGCCTGCTGAACCTCGGCAACGCCACCGGTCATCCCTCCTTCGTCATGTCGGCCTCCTTCACCAACCAGGTGCTGGGCCAGATCGAGCTCTTCACCAAGCAGGGCGAATACAAGAACGAAGTTTACGTGCTTCCCAAGCACCTCGACGAGAAGGTTGCGCGCCTTCATCTTGAGAAGCTTGGTGTGCGCCTGACCGAACTTTCCGACCTTCAGGCAGATTATATCGGCATCTCGAAGGAAGGTCCGTTCAAGGCCGAACACTACAGATATTAATTTCATAGTTAATATCCACGGAAATTACACAATATCTAGATGCCGTGCGCTTGACAAAGCGCGCGGCATCTTTTTTGCGCGCTCCCTTTTCGCAGATTTATGAAGGCGGTATTGTCATCAGACTTGATTCGGACACGCCAAAGGGCGGCGGGGACGAAATGGGATGTCTTGTCGAAGATGCGGCACATAGGACGGAGACAGACCGGGGATGTCGGTTCAAAATTCGGATCTGCGCAAGCAGACAGTTCAACGCGTTGAAAACACGCAAGCGGGCGTGGCATTGAGCGCGGCTCTTGCGCGTTGCCGGCAGGTTGTCAGTGCGGTTCAGACAGGCTTTGCGAGGCTTCCTGTCCTGCTTTCGGGCACGGTTCTCGCCGGCTCGACAACCGTTGTGATGGCCCAGGACGGGCTTGTGGCAAAGACCGGCGCGCGATTGTTCTCGTCCGGAGAAACCATTACCTATTCGCTTTTCGTCGGCATGCTTTCAGCAACGCTATTTTCCGTCGTCTGGCTGGTGCGCCAGCGCGGTAATATCGAGGCGGAAAGCAGCGAATACCGACAGGCGCTTGCCCAGTCCCACCACAAGATCGCGAAATACGAGGCGTTGATTTCCGACAAGAGCCGCCGCATCGTCATCTGGGATGGCGCGGACAAGCGGCCCGAATTTCTGGGACAGCTGCCGGCCGAGACGGGTGTGCCGCAGGCGGATCACGATTTTCTGGCCTTTGGCCGCTGGCTGAAGCCGGCATCCGCAAGCCAGCTTGAAAAATCCATCGAAAAACTCCGCAGCCATGCCCAGAGTTTCGACCTGACCATCGAGACGCAGCGCGGTGAAGTCATCGAAGTGCAGGGCCGGGTTTCCGGGGGCAATGCCTTTGCGCGTTTCATCGCGCTCAACAATCTGCGCGCCGAACTCGCGGAATTGCAGGTGGAGCGCGAGCGCCTGATCGCTTCCGTCTCGACCTTTCAGGAACTTCTCGATTCCATTGAGCAGCCAGTCTGGCGGCGCAATGGCGAAGGCGACCTCATCTGGGTCAACCACGCCTATGCCCAGGCGGTGGATGCCCGTGACACCGAACAGGCCGTTCATGAAAAACGCGAACTGCTGAACACGGTTACCCGGCAGAAGATACGCGCGGCCGCGACACCGGAATCGCCCTATCACGACCGTATTTCGACGGTGGTTTCCGGAAACCGCACCTTCTTTGACGTTGTCGACATCAAGACGGCGGGTGGGTCCGCCGGCATCGCCATCGATGCCACCGAGGCCGAGACCATCGGCGAGGAACTCAAGCGGGTTCTGAAGAGCCACGCCGAAACGCTCGATCATCTGGCAACGCCTGTCGCCATTTTCGACGGCCGGCAGCGGCTGCAATTCTACAATCAGGCTTTTGCGGCTCTCTGGGGTCTCGATCTCGTTTTCCTCGAATCCAGCCCTGACAATTCCGAGCTTCTGGACAGGCTGCGCACCGCCGGCAAATTGCCGGAGCAGCTGAACTGGAAGAACTGGAAGGAGACGGCGCTTTCCGTCTATCGTTCGCTGGACACCAAGACCGATCTCTGGCACCTGCCGAACGGCCAGACCCTGCGGGTCATCGCCACTGCCCATCCGCAGGGCGGCGCGACCTGGGTTTTCGAGAACCTGACCGAGCAGGTCGATCTGCAGATGCGCTACAACACGCTTGTAAAGGTGCAGGGCGAAACCATCGACCATCTGGCCGAAGGTGTGGCCGTGTTCGGTGCCGATGGGCGCATTCGCCTGTCCAACCCGGCATTCCGGGCGCTCTGGGGCGTGACCGCGGAACAGGCTGAGACCGGCACCCATATCCGCGCCATCGAAACCGCCTGCACGCAATCCTATGACAGGCCGGACGGCTGGCGTGCTTTCAGCCAGTTCATCACCAGCTTCGACGATGAGCGGCCGTCGCGGCAGGGCACACTGGAACTGCTTTCCGGCCTCGTGCTCGACTACGCCATCATTCCGCTGCCGGATGCGCAGACCATGCTGACCTTCGTCAACATGACCGACAGCGTGCGGGCCGAGCGGGCGCTTAAGGAAAAGAACGATGCGCTTCTGAAGGCCGACGAGCTTAAGAACGATTTCGTGCAGCATGTTTCCTACGAGCTGCGCTCACCGCTGACGAATATCATCGGCTTCACCGATCTCCTCAAGACACCCGGCATCGGCCAATTGACGGAACGGCAGGCGGAATATCTCGACCATATTTCCACCTCATCCTCGGTGCTCCTGACCATCGTCAACGATATTCTCGATCTCGCGACCGTCGATGCCGGCATCATGCAGCTCAATTATTCGGAAAACGATCTGAACGAATTGCTTGAAGACGTTTCGGTGCAGATCGCCGACCGGCTGCAGGAGAGCGGAATTTCGCTCGAGATCGTTGCACCCGCCCATCTCGGCAGTCTGGTGGCCGATCATCAGCGGCTGAAGCAGATTCTCATCAAGCTCCTGACCAATGCTATCAATTTCGCACCCGAAGGTTCCTCCGTGCAGCTTTCCTGCCAGCGCAGCGAAGGCGACTTCGTGTTCTCGGTCGCGGATAAGGGTCCGGGCATTCCTGAGGACATGCTGAAGAGCGTGTTCGACCGCTTCGCGACGCGCGGCAATGGCGGGCGGCGAACCGGTGCGGGGCTTGGTCTTTCCATCGTCGAAAGCTTCGTCAGCCTGCATCATGGCACGGTCAGCATCGACAGCCGGCCCGGCAACGGCACCATCGTCACCTGCCGCATTCCTTCCGGCACACGGCCGCATTCCATCGCCGCAGAATGAGCGAAGACATCTTGCCCATCACCATTCCCCTTGCGGGAGAAAAGGACACCATCAGGCTCGGTGAAGACCTTGCGCTGGCTTTGAAACCCGGCGATTGTCTGGCCCTGATCGGCGATCTCGGCGCCGGCAAATCGACGCTTGCCCGCGCCTTCATCCGGGCAATGGCGGACGAGCCGGATCTTGAAGTTCCAAGCCCTACCTTCACGATCGTCCAGACCTATGCCGCCCGCATTCCAGTCGCCCATCTCGATCTCTACCGGCTTTCGGATGTTTCGGAACTGGACGAACTCGGCATCGATGAGATGCTGGAGGATGGCATCTGCCTGATCGAGTGGCCGGATATGGCCGTCGAAATCCTGCCGCCGGAGCAGACCGTCACGCTCCGGCTGACGCATTCCGGCGAAGGGCGGCTCGCCTCCATCGAGGCTCCGGCAAAGCTGAAAGCACGACTTGAACGGGTTTTCGCCATCCGCGCGTTTCTCGCAAAAAATGGCAAGGGCGACGCGGCCCGGCGTTTTCTGAGCGGTGACGCCTCAACACGCGCCTATGAGACCGTTTCCACTGACGGCCCGGACCTTATCCTTATGGATTGGCGCCGTCCCCTCAAGGGTGCAATCATTGCGGATGGCAAGACCTACGCGGAAATCGCCCACCTTGCCCAGGACGCCCGCTCCTTCGTTGCGATCGGCAACTATCTTCGAAACAACGGCCTTTGCGCCCCTGAGATTCTGGCGGCGGATATCGATCAGGGTATTCTATTGCTGGAGGATCTGGGGCGGGATGGCGTACTTGCGCCTGACGGAACGCCTATGGAGGACCGCTATCTCCAAAGCGTCGCCTGCCTTGCCGCACTCCATCGGGCCCCGCGACCTGGCCTGCTGCCGGTGGGTGACGGCAGCGCCTATGAGGTTCCCCCGTTCGACCGTCAGGCGATGAAAATTGAAGTCTCGTTGCTGGTGGAGTGGTATCTGCCCTACAAACGCGGCACACCGCTCTCCGATGACGAGAAGAACGACTATTACGCCCTGTGGGACAGGCTGATCGACGCGCTCGCTGGCTGCGAAACCGGCCTTCTGCTGCGCGATTTCCATTCGCCAAATATTCTGTGGCAGGCGCAGAATAACGGCATCCGGCAGGTCGGCCTGATCGATTATCAGGACGCGATGATCGGCCCGAGCGCTTACGATCTTGCCTCCATCGTGCAGGACGCCCGTGTCACCATCTCACCCGAATTGCAAGCGCGCCTGCTTTCGCACTATCTCGACAGCAGGAGAAGCGCGCCCTCTTTCGATGAGGCTCTTTTCCTCAAGGCTTTCGCCATCATGTCGGCGCAACGCAACTGCAAGCTCGCCGGTATCTGGGTGAGGCTGTTGGAACGGGACGGAAAACCCGGTTATATGAAACATATGCCGAGGACGTTCCGCTATCTCAGTGCAGCGGTTTCGCATCCGGAACTCGCACCGCTCAAAGACTGGTGCCTGCGCATGGGCATGGAATTCGACGACTGAAAGACGGTTGACCACGATGACGATTAAAAATGCGATGGTGCTGGCCGCCGGGCTTGGCACGCGGATGCGCCCGATCACGGATACGATACCGAAGCCGCTCGTCCAGATCGCGGGCAAGCCGATGATCGATTATGCGCTCGACGCGCTTGTCGAAGCCGGTGCGGAAACCATTGTCGTCAATGTGCACCACCACGCGGAACAGATGGTTACCCATCTTGAGCAGCGCACCGACGCCGAAATCCTGATTTCCGACGAGCGGACGCAACTGATGAATTCCGGCGGCGGTCTCGCCAAGGGCCTGAAGCTTCTTGAACCCGGCCCGGTCTTCGTCATGAATGCCGATCTCTTCTGGATTGGCGAGCAGCTGAATGCGGTCAGCAACCTGCGCAAGCTTGCGCAATTCTTCGACCCGACCCAAATGGACATGGCGCTGCTCTGCGTCGACATGGACCGCACCACCGGGCACAATGGCAAGCGGGATTTCAACCTCTCCGCCGATGGAAAACTGACGCGGTATCGCGATGGCGATCCGAACCCCGTGGTTTATGCCGGAGCCATTGCCATGGATTCGCGGCTGCTGGACGATGCGCCGGCGGATGCCTTCAACCTCAATATCTATTTCGACCGCGCCATTGAAAGAGACCGGCTTTTCGGGCTTTCTCTGGACGGCCACTGGATCACCGTCGGAACGCCGGATGCGATAGAAGATGCTGAAAGCATCATCCGCCAGTTCAGGGAAAAACGCTCTGCATGACGCTCACCCACCACGCAAAGCGCGTTCTGACGATCGCTGCGGGAACGCCGTTCCTCAAGACGCTCGCGGAAACGCTGTGTGACGGGACACTGACAGCCGGCTATAAATACGACCCGGCCGATCCGCTCTCGCTTGCCAAGGTGACGATCTACGTGCCGACGCGGCGCTCCGCCCGTGTGCTGCGCTCCGAATTCGTCGATCTTCTGGGCGGCCGGTCCGCCATTCTGCCGCTGATCCGCCCCTTGGGCGAAACGGATGACGACAGCGGCTTTTTCGAGATCGAAAATCCTGAAATCATGGATCTGGCGCCGCCGATTTCCGGCACCGGCCGACTGATCGAGCTGGCGCGTCTTATTCTCGCCTGGCGCAACAGCCTGCCGGACGCCATCCGGGCGATTCACTCGGATTCGCCGCTTGTCGCCCCCGCCAGCCCCGCAGACGCCATATGGCTGGCGCGTGCGCTTGGCGAGGTGATCGATGCAATGGATACGGAAGAAAAGGACTGGGAAGCGCTTCAGCATCTCGATACTGGCGATCACGCCCAATGGTGGCAACTGACGGCGGATTTCCTGCGCATCGCCAGCGTCTTCTGGCCGGCGCGGCTTGCCGAACTCAACCGTTCCTCGGCCGGCCGGCATCGCAACGCCATCCTGCGGGCGGAAGCGAACCGGCTTGCCAATTTGCCGGATACGGGACCGATCATCGTCGCCGGGTCGACGGGTTCCATTCCTGCCGCAGCCGATCTCATCGCCGCTGTTGCGGCCCTGCCCCAGGGCACCGTCGTACTTCCGGGCCTAGATCTTGCCATGCCGGAGGAGCAATGGGAGGCAATCGCCGAGGACCCTACCGATCCTTCGAGCCGCACCCACTCGCAATATGGGCTTTATATGCTGTTGCAGAAGCTCGGCATCCTGCGCGACGACGTGGTTCAGATCGGCGCCATCGATGGCGATCTGGAAAAGCGCGCAGCCGTGTTTTCGGCCGCACTCGCGCCAGCCAAATCCACCAGCGGCTGGAATCGCTGGCGCGAGGACAGGCAACCCGGCTTTTTCGACGACGCCTTCGCAACGGCCACGCTGATAGAAGCTGCCAATGAGCGCGAGGAGGCAACAGCCATCGCGGTGGCTTTGCGGCTTGCGCTTGAAGCGCCTGGCGCTGGGCGTCCGTCGCAGGCAGCGCTGATAACACCGGACCGCGGGCTGGCTCGGCGCGTGGCAACGGAGTTGCAGCGCTTCGGCATCGAAGCCGACGACTCGGCCGGTACGCCGCTTTCCGCCACCCCACAAGCGGGGCTGACGCAACTGGCGCTGGAAGCGATCCTGAGGCCCGGCGACCCGGTGCCGATCATTTCCCTTCTGAAACATCCGCTTAGTCGCTTCGGGCTTTCCGATGAAGCTTTCGCGAAAGCCTCCAAAGCGCTGGAGCTGATCGCGCTGCGCGGCGGCCGTGTGGAGGCCGAAATCGGCAATCTGGAAGCGGTTCTGGAGGCGCAGCTTCTGGCGCAGCGCGATGACCGGCACCCGCCGGCCTGGCGGCTGGCGCTGCCGGAGACGAGCGCGGAGGCCGCGCGCGACCTGGCACGGCGGGTTGCCGTTGCGACCGAGCCGCTCGGTTCCGCCTTTGTCCGCAAAGATCGATCCGGCCGTGCCTTCACCGATAAATTGCCGCTGTCCGTTTGGGCGGAGCGGACGGGCCGCGTGATCGAAGCCATCTGCGCGGATGAAAACAGCGATCTTGCCGCGCTCTGGTCCGGTGAAGCGGGAGACAAGCTTTCCGAGCTGTTCGGCGAGCTGATGGAAAGCGGCGAAATCCTCGATGCGGATGGACCGCAATGGATCGATATTTTTGCGGCACTGGTAGCCGGTGAATCGATCAAGCCAAGATCGATGCGTCATCCGCGCATTTTCATCTTCGGCGCGCTTGAGGCACGGCTGCAAAGCGTCGATACCGTTGTCATCGGTGGTCTCAATGAAGGGCTCTGGCCGGGGCAGACGGCGAATAATCCATTCCTGTCCCGCACCATGAAGACCGCCATTGGCCTCGAACCGCCTGAACGGCGTATCGGTCAGCTTGCGCATGATTTCGAGATGGCAAATGGCACCCGACAGATTTTTTACACCCGCGCGCTGAGGCAGGGCTCAACGCCCGCTGTCGCCTCACGCTGGCTGCAGCGTCTTCTCGCGTTGGGCGGCGAGGATTTTGCCGATAGACTGAGGAAGCGCGGCGAGACCTATCGCCATTGGGCGGGATTGATGGACAAAAGCATCGATCAGGAAGCGGCAAAGCGCCCTGCGCCGAAACCACCAGCCGCGTTGCAGCCGACGCGCTATTCCTTCAGCGAAGTGGGCCGCCTGCGCCGCGATCCCTATTCGATCTATGCGCGGCGCATCCTGAAGCTGGACCCGCTCGACCCCTTCAATCGCGATCCGAACGCCGCAGATCGCGGCACGCTCTATCACGCGATCATCGAGCGCTATTCCCGTGAGGGACATGTTCCCGGAACACCGGCCTCGCTTTCGGCCATGCAGCGCATTCTCGACGAATGTTTCGATGCGGAAAACCTGCCTCCCCATGTGGATGTCATCTGGCGGCCGCGTTTTGCAGCGGTAGCGCGCGCATTTATCGACTGGGAAAAAGAACGTCATCCATCCATTCGCCACAGCTTCTACGAGGCTCGCGCCGGGCAGGAAATCGTCGAGGCGGGCATAAGGCTGACGGGGATCGCCGACCGCATCGACATCAAGACAAACGGTCAGGCGGATATTATCGACTACAAGACGGGGCTTACGCCTTCCGTCAATCAGGCGCGCGCGCTGCTCGACCCGCAGCTTGCGCTGGAGGCAGCGGCACTGATGCGCGGCGCCTTCCGCGAAGCCGGTTCGCCCGCACCTGAAAACCTGATCTATGTTCGCCTGCGGCCTGGCGAGCGTTTTTTTGCCGATCAGGTCAATAACGAACATTCCAGCCGAAGCGGCAAAAGACCGCCGAAATCGGCGATTGAGCTCGCGACGGAATCGATCGAACAGCTCACCAAATTCGTTCATTCCCTGCGTGACGGCGAAAACGGCTTCGCCTCCCGCCTTGTGCCGGAAGAGCAACAATCCTATGGCGGGGAATATGACCACCTCGCCCGCGTTTCGGAATGGTCGACGGCAGAACCGGGAGACGGCGATGACGATTGATCCCTTCGATGCCGGCCCCGCCGCCGACACGCCTGAAAGCTGGATCGACTGGACCAGCGCCCGGCAGCGGCTTGCCTCCGATCCCGCAAGCTCTGCATGGGTGTCGGCCAATGCCGGCTCCGGCAAGACCCATGTTCTGACCCAACGCGTCATCCGCCTGCTACTGGCCGGATGTCGACCTTCGGCGATTTTGTGCCTTACCTATACCAAGGCCGCGGCGTCGGAAATGTCCAGCCGCGTCTTCGACCGTCTGGCGGAATGGGCTACTTTGCCGGATTCCGACCTCAAGGACCGCATCGCCACCATCGAAGGCAAGGCGCCGGATCGCATCAAGCTTGCCGAAGCGCGCAGGCTGTTTGCCAAGGCGCTGGAAACGCCGGGCGGGTTGAAAATCCAGACGATCCACGCCTTCTGCGAGGCGTTGCTGCATCAGTTCCCGCTGGAAGCCAATGTCGCCGGCCATTTCTCCGTTCTTGACGACCGCGCCGCAACCACGCTGCTCGCCGAAGCACGCCGTTCGCTTCTAACGGCGGTTTCGACGGAGCGGGACGCGGAGCTGGCGCAATCGCTCGCTTATGTGCTCGATCTCGCCGACGAAAGCGGACTGGAATCGCTGCTTTCGGCCATCATCGCCAATCGCAGCGCCCTTCGCGCCTTTCTTCTGGACGCCAAACAGTCGGGCGGCATCGATGCACGGTTGCGGCAGGCGATGCAGATCGCAGATGGGGAAACCGAAGAAACCGCAGCGGCAACTTTCTGGCCTCTGCCCGGCCTCTCAGGCCTTGCGCTCGATACGTATCTCGCCCTTGCCGACGAGGTGGGTGGATCACGCGTCATCGATGTCGCTTATGCGCTCAGGGAGGCAAAACGACAGCCGGACCCCGTGCGGCGCATGGAATTCATCGAAGCGGCGCTGCTGACAGCCAAGGGTGAAAAGAAATCGGATGCCTATGTCATCAACAAGGGCATGCAGAAATCCGCCCCCGAACTTCTCGATGCGCTGACGCTGGCACGGGACCATGTCGTTTCCTGCCGCAACCGATATCGTCTGGTGCGGATGCTGGCGGCGACAAAATGCGCCCTTGTGCTGGCCGAAAGGCTGATCGGCGATTTCGAAGACCTGAAGAAACAGCGAAGCCAACTCGATTTCGAAGACCTGATCGAGCGTGCGGCCAACCTTCTCAACCGCGATACGGCCGGCGCCTGGGTGCACTACAAGCTGGATCAGGGCATCGACCATATTCTCGTCGATGAGGCGCAGGATACCAGCCCGGTGCAATGGTCGATCATCCAGTCGCTGGCGGCGGATTTCTTCACCGGCGAGAGCGCCCGCCTGGGGCGGCGCACGCTTTTTGCCGTGGGCGATGAAAAACAGTCGATCTATTCATTCCAGGGCGCGCGGCCGGAACGGTTTTCGCAGGAGCGCGAAGAAACCAAAAAGCGCGTCGATTCCGTCGATCAGGCCTTCCACCGTATCCGCCTGCCGCTTTCTTTCCGGTCCACGGAGGATGTTCTGGCCGCCGTCGATCAGGTCTTTTCAGACCCGAATAACGCCAGCGGCCTCAGTGCCGATAACGAGCCGGTGGAGCACCGATCCAACCGTGCCGGCCATCCCGGCACCGTGGAGGTGTGGGACATGGTGGCGCCGGAAACCGCCGAAGACGAAGAGGATTGGACAGCGCCCTTCGATGCGCTGCGGGAAAGCGCGCCGGCCACCATCGTCGCCGGCCGGATCGCCGCGCGCATCGCCAATATGATCGGAAGCGAGACCATCATCGAAAACGGCGTCGAGCGCGCCGTGGAGGCCGGCGACATTCTGGTTCTCGTCAGAAAACGCCATGCCTTTGTCAATGCGCTGACGCGCGAGCTGAAACGACGCAAGAACATCCCCGTTGCCGGCGCCGACCGCCTTCGCCTGACCGACCACATTGCCGTGCAGGACCTTCTGGCGCTCGGACATTTCGCGGTCCTGCCCGAAGACGATCTTTCGCTCGCCGCACTGTTGAAGAGCCCGCTCTTCAACCTGACCGAAGATGACGTTTTCAACATCGCCGCCATGCGATCGGAAACGGAGAGCGTCTGGAAACGGCTGCAAATCCTTTCGCAGGAAGAGAATAGTCATCTTTTCACCGTTACCGCCAAGCTGGAAGGCTTCATCGCGCTTTCGAAAACGGCCACGGTGCATGATTTCTTTGCAGCGGTCCTCACCCTGCATGACGGACGCAAGAAATTCCTGGGCCGGCTTGGCAATGAGGCGAGCGACGTTCTGGATGAGTTCCTGTCCTTTGCGCTGGACCACGAAAGGACAGGTCTGCCCGGCCTTCAGGCCTTTCTCTCCGTTCTGGAAACCGATTCACCGGAAGTGAAACGCGAGCAGGACAAGGACCGTGGCGAAGTACGTATCATGACCGTGCACGCCTCCAAGGGCCTTGAGGCGCCGGTCGTTTTTGTCGTCGATGGCGGTTCGAAGGCCTTCAATCACAGCCATGTGCCGAAACTGCGCTTTGTCGAAGCGGGTGAGGACGCCTTCCCCGTCTGGCTGCCCGGCAGCGGCTTTTCCAACCATCTCATTCGCTCGGACGAAGAACGGCTGAAGACGGCCGCCGAAGACGAATATCGACGGCTGCTTTATGTGGCGATGACGCGCGCCGCCGATCACCTCGTCGTCTGCGGTTATCGCGGCCAGAAGGAAAACCCCGAATGCTGGCATGCCATCGTCAAGGCGGCGCTTGCCAACAATGAAGACCACTGCAAGCCGCAGCTTTTCACGGCCGATGGCGAGGAATGGCAAGGGCTTGTCTGGCGTAAATCCGAGGCTCGCGCGACATCTCTCCCGCAAAGGCTGCCGGAAAAGCAACAGGACGAAGAATATACTCTTCCGGCCGGGCTGCTTGCCCCCCTGCCTGCCCTGCCTTCCTTGCCAAGGCCGCTCAGCCCCTCCGGTGCAGGCACCATCATTGATGACGGTGCGGATGATCTTGCCGTGCGTTCGCCGCTTTTCGGCGAGAAGGCCGATGTCTCTTCGCTGGCGCTGCAGCGTGGCCGGCTGGTGCATCGCATGTTGCAGGCACTGCCGGATTTTGCCGAGACGGAGCGGGAAGAGGCTGCCCGCCGCTATGCGGAGCGAGCGGCCCGTTTCTGGCCTACGGCCGAACGCGAGCATTTGATCCGGGCGGTTCTGCGGGTCATCTCCGAACCGGCGGTGCAACCGGCCTTTTCCGCCAACAGCCGCGCGGAAATCTCCATCATGGGCACGATGACGATCGGCCGGCAGCACTATGCCGTCTCCGGCCGTGTCGACCGGCTGGCGGTGGACGGTGATCGCGTTATTCTGGTAGACTACAAGACGAACCGGGTTCCGCCGCGTACGGCACGCGAGATACCTTTCTCCCACACCGCGCAGCTTGCCATCTATCGCGAAATTCTTGCACCGCTCTATCCCGGCAAGGAATTCGTCTGCGCGCTGATCTATACGGAAAATGCCGCTTTTGTGCGGGTTGACGATGATGCAATGGCGGAGGCTCTTGCCGCAATAAAGACAAAGTGAGATACCGGGGCATTGAAATTCCGACGCGCCCGCATCACATCGATAGCGGAAAAGTTTAGCTGAAAGGAGAGCCAGATATGGCTACCGTAAAAGTCGATGCCGCCAACTTCCAGTCCGAAGTCCTCGAATCCGCCGAACCCGTCGTGGTGGATTTCTGGGCCGAATGGTGCGGCCCGTGCAAGATGATCGCGCCGAGCCTTGAGGAAATTTCGTCCGAGCTTGCCGGCAAGGTCAAGGTCGCGAAGCTCAACATCGACGAAAACCCGGAACTGGCTGCCCAGTTCGGCGTGCGCTCCATCCCGACGCTCGCCATGTTCAAGGGCGGCGAAGTGGCCGACATCAAGGTTGGCGCTGCTCCCAAGACAGCGCTTTCCGCCTGGATTTCGGGCGCCGCATAAGCAATATCAGTGGAATGAAAAAAGCCCGGCATCGCTGCCGGGCTTTTTTATTGGGGAATCGTGCCGTTGAAGGCAAGCGCGTTGCCGGCAAGATAAAGCGAGCCGCCGATCAGGATGCGCGGCGCCGGGCCTTCGGGGTCGAAGCGGCGCGACAGCTCTTCCAGAGCATGCGTGAGAGACGAGGTGGGGGCCGCCACGAGACCGGCATCGAAGGCCGCATGGGCAAGTACCACGGGATCGATCGCCGCATCGGTGCCGCCAATCGGCACGGTGAAGACATATTCCGCAATATCGGCGAAGGCCTTGAAATAGCCCACCGGATCCTTGGTATTGATCATGCCTGCAATAATGAACAGCGGGCGGGGTGTTTTTTCCTCAAAGCCGGCCATCGCTTCGGCAATGACTTCGCCCGCGCCGGGGTTATGACCGCCATCGATCCAGATTTCCGAATCCTTTGGGGCCATTTCAGCGATTTTGCCGGTCAGGATGCGCTGAAGACGGCCTGGCCATTCCACGGAGGTCATGGCTTTTTCGATCATCCGTTCCGTCACCTCGAAACCGGCGGCCTTGACGGCGCGGATCGCGGCGGCGGCATTGGCAAGCTGATGGCGGCCGGGAAGACGCGGCAGCGGCGCATCGGCCAGGCCGAACTCATCCTGATAGACCATTCGGCCGAATTCTTCATGGGCGGAAAAATCCTGCCCATAGACCGAGACCGGGCAACCAAGCCGCTCCGCCGTGGCGACGAGCGTTTCGAGCGCCGCATCATATTCCTGATGACCGATGACGACGGGGGAACCCTTTTTCATGATTCCCGCCTTTTCCGCCGCGATCAACTCAACGCGGTCACCAAGATAAGCCTCGTGATCGAGCGAAATCGGCATGATGATAGAGACAGCGGGGTTGTTGATCACATTGGTCGCATCGAAACGCCCACCAAGACCCACCTCGACGATAGCTGCGTCAGCCGGATATTCCGAAAAAAGAAGGAACATGACCGCAGTCAGAATCTCGAAGACGGTAATCTTTTGGCCTTCGTTGGCAACTTCAATACGGCGCAGAGCATCCGCGAAGACAGCATCATCGACAAAGCGCCCCCTCTCGCCGGCCACACCGATGCGATAGCGTTCATGCCAATTGACGAGATGTGGCTTGGTGTGCACGTGCACCGGAAGTCCGGCTGCTTCCAGCAAGGCCCGACAAAAGGCGCTGACCGAGCCTTTGCCGTTGGTGCCGGCAACATGGATGACGGGCGGCATTCTATTTTGAGGATTGCCGAGTTTCTCAAGGAGCCGAGAAATTCTGTCGAGCGAAAGATCGAACCCCTTGGGGTGGAGCTGCATCAGCTCTTCGATGATCTTCTCGGCCTCACCGATCGCGGGCTTCGTCATGTCTTCCGTTCGCCTTTCAGGCGTTTTGCTTGCCATTTGTCCGCCGCACCAAAGATGAAATCATGCAACGTATAGCATCATCCCGAAGGCAGTTTATGCCTCCGGGCGACATATTTTTTTCCTCAGGCCGAAGCGGCCAGCGGGACGACCGCATTTGCAGTCTCAGCAGGCGCTTTGGTCATGATCTTGAGCAGATTGGCCAGCGTGTCGGGGATTTCGCGGCGGTCGATCACCATGTCCACCATGCCGTGTTCCAGCAGATATTCCGAGGTCTGGAAGCCTTCGGGAAGCTTTTCGCGAATGGTCTGCTCGATCACGCGCTTGCCTGCGAAGCAAATCTCGGCGCCCGGCTCGGCGATATGCACATCGCCCAGCATGGCGTAAGAGGCCGTGACGCCGCCGGTCGTCGGGTTCGTCAGAACCACGATATATGGCATTCCCGCTTCTTTCAGCATGTTCACCGCAACCGTGGTACGTGGCAGCTGCATCAGCGAAAGAATGCCTTCCTGCATACGTGCGCCACCCGAGGCCGGGAACATCACGAGCGGGCAACGCTCGGAAATGGCGCGCTCGAAGGCCTTGACGATGGCCTCGCCAGCGGCAATGCCGAGCGAACCGCCCATGAACTGGAATTCATGCACGACGGCGACGATCTTCAGGCCCTTCAAGTGACCGACGCCGGCAAGGATCGTGTCTTCCTGCTCGGTCTTCGTGCGGCTGTCGCGCAGGCGGTCAGTGTATTTTTTGGAATCGCGGAACTTCAAGGGGTCCTGCGCTACCTTCGGCTGCGGCAGTGCTTCATAGACACCGCCATCGAAAAGATCGGCAAGACGTGCCTTGGCCGGCATCTTCATATGGTAGCCGGAAGCAGGGATGACCCACTTGTTGTCTTCCAGATCCTTATGGAAGACCATCTCGCCCGTTTCCGGGCACTTGATCCACAGGTTCTCCGGAACCTCCGGGCGGCGGCCAAGCATGGAATTGATCCGGGGCCGTACGTAATTGGTGATCCAGTTCAACTGACTACTCCTGACTGGGCCGCGCGCTTATTCCGCAGCGGCAAGGCGCGATGCACGCACGCCCGTTGAAAGTCCTTTTACCAGCGTCGTAACGGCCGGTACGGTATCGGCGGTCGCCTGCCCGTCCCTGGTCAGGCTGCCCGCAATCTGGTTGACGATGGCCGAACCGACCACAACGCCATCCGCAACGGCACCGATCGCTTTTGCATGATCCGCCGTTTTGACACCGAAACCGACACAGACCGGCAGTTCCGTATGCGCCTTGATACGACCGACAGCACCCGAGATCAACGAGGGATCGGGAAGTGCTGAACCGGTGATACCGTTCATCGAGACGTAATAAACGAAACCTGAGGTATTTTTAAGGACGGCAGGCAGGCGCTTGCCATCCGTCGTTGGCGTCGCCAGACGGATGAAGTTGATGCCGCGCGCAAGAGCGGGGATGCAGAGTTCATCGTCCATTTCCGGCGGCAGATCGACAACGATCAGGCCATCGATGCCGGCGGCGATTGCGTCGTCCAGAAATTTTTCGACGCCGTAGATATAGATCGGATTATAATAGCCCATCATCACGATCGGCGTCGCGTCATCTCCCTTGCGGAACTCGCGAGCGAGATCGAGCGTGGTTTTCAGCGTCTGGCCGCCTTTCAGCGCGCGCTGGCCGGCCAGCTGAATGGCCGGACCATCCGCCATCGGATCGGAAAAGGGCATGCCGAGTTCGATGACGTCGGCACCGGCTTCCGGCAGCGCTTTCATGATGCCGAGCGAGGTTTCAAAATCCGGGTCGCCGCCCATGAAATAGGTAATCAGGGCCGGGCGATTTTCAGCGCGCAGATCGGCAAAGCGCTTGTCCATACGTGCAGTCATGATCTTATACATCCATTCCAAGGAACTTGCTGACGGTGTGGACATCCTTGTCGCCGCGACCGGAGAGGTTCATCAGGATGATTTCATCCTTGCCCATCTTCGGTGCGCGCTTGATGACCTCGGCCAGGGCGTGGCTCGGCTCCAGAGCCGGAATGATGCCTTCAAGGCGGGTCAGCATCTGGAAGGCGTCCAGCGCCTCATGGTCCATGATCGGCACATATTCCACGCGGCCGATATCGTTCAGCCAGGAATGTTCAGGGCCGATGCCGGGATAATCGAGGCCGGCGGAGATGGAATGGCCTTCCTTGATCTGACCGTCCTCATCCTGCAGCAGATAGGTGCGGTTGCCATGCAGCACGCCCGGCGAACCGGCGGTGATGGAAGCGCAATGCTCATCACCCGAAAGACCCTTGCCGCCGGCTTCGACGCCGATAATGCGGACATTCTTGTCATCGAGGAAAGGATGGAAGATGCCGATGGCGTTCGAACCGCCGCCGACAGCCGCGACAACCAGATCCGGCAGGCGACCTTCCGCCTCCAGCATCTGCGCCTTGGCTTCCTCGCCGATAACGGCCTGGAAATCGCGGACCATTTCCGGATAGGGATGCGGGCCGGCCGCAGTGCCGATCAGATAATAGGTATCCTCGACATTGGTGACCCAGTCGCGCAGAGCCTCGTTCATCGCGTCCTTCAGGGTGCCATGGCCAGCCGTGACCGGCTTCACCTCGGCACCGAGGAGCTTCATGCGGAACACATTCGGGGCCTGACGGGCAACATCCGTCGCGCCCATATAAACGACGCAGGGTAGGCCGAAGCGTGCAGCGACGGTAGCGGAGGCAACGCCGTGCTGGCCGGCACCGGTTTCGGCGATGATACGGGTCTTGCCCATGCGCTTGGCAAGCAGGATCTGGCCGAGGCAATTGTTGATCTTGTGCGAGCCGGTGTGGTTCAGCTCTTCGCGCTTGAAATAGATCTTCGCGCCACCAAGTTCCGCCGTCAGGCGCTCGGCGAAATAAAGCGGGCTCGGGCGGCCGGTATAGTGTGCGCCGAGATGCTTGAGTTCCGCCTGAAACGCGGGATCGGTCTTGGCCTTGTCCCATTCCGCCTGCAAATCCAGAATGAGCGGCATCAGCGTTTCGGCAACGAAGCGACCTCCGTAAATGCCAAAACGGCCGTCCTCATCGGGACCAGCGCGAAAAGAATTGGGTGTTGGCGCGTCGTTCACTTCAAGCTCCCTTTGGGCCTTTCGACCAATCATTCACCACATCGAAAAATGCGTCGATCATGGACAGATCCTTGACGCCCGGCGCACTTTCCACACCGGACGATAAATCTAGTCCGCTTGCCCTGGTCTCCGCCAGCGCCTCGGCGACATTGTCCTTGTTCAATCCCCCGGAAAGCATGTAATCCACACTTCCGTCAAGTGATCGCAGGATGGTCCAGTCGAAGGACACGCCGTTGCCGCCCGGAAGCTCGGAACCGGCAGGCGCCTTGGCATCCAGCAGAAAACGGTCGGCTATTCCAATATAAGGGTCGATTTTGGCAAGATCAGCAGCATCGCGAATGGAAATCGCCTTCATGACAGGCAGGCCATACAGCGCCTTGATGTTCAGCAGCCGTTCCGGGCTTTCATTGCCATGCAGCTGCAGAATGTCCGGTTTGACGAGATCGACGATTTCATCGAGATAATCATTATCGGCATTGACGGTGACGGCAACCACCTTGGCGGCGCCACGAGCGCCTTCCGCCAGCCTGCCGGCAAGATCGGGCTCGATATTGCGCGGGCTTTTTTCAAAGAAAATAAAACCGACATGGGACGCACCACGCCTGACGGCGCGCTCCAGCGCTTCCGGTGTCTTCAATCCGCAAATCTTGATATCCGGTTTCATACCCGCGACCTGACATGAAATGCGACAAGAGTCGAGCCAAATCGCATCCATTCCCGATGGAATGTTTCACGTGAATCCAGATGGCGATCCGCGCCGCCGGTTTCAATCGAAATCGATGGCGTGAAGTTTGGAACCATGGCGTTTCAGCCAGCTCTTGGCTTCTTCCGTGTGCGGGCAGAGCTTTTCGCACAATGCCCAAAATTTCGGGCCGTGGTTCATTTCGCTCAGATGCGCGACCTCATGGGCGGCGAGATAGTCGATGACCTTTTCCGGGGCCATGACGATGCGCCAGGAAAAGCTCAGATTTCCATCATGGGAACAGGAGCCCCACCGGCTGCGGGTATCCTTCATGCTGATGGAGCGGACCGGCCGGCCGGCGGTGCGTGCATGAACAGCCACAAGCCGTTCCAGATCCGCCTTCGCTTCCTTCTTGAGGAATGTCGCTATCCGCCGTCTCAGATGTTCCGGCGCGCCGCTGACCTTCAGAATGGCCATCCCATCGGCGTCTTTCGTGACATGTGTCAGCCCTCGCAGGCTGCCAGTATGGTCAATGCGGTGGGCTATGCCACGAATATCGATGGTCGCACCCGACCGCAAACCGTCGTCGGGGCTGAATTTCACAAGCTTGCCTTCCAGCCAGCCCTGATGCCTCTCGAGAAAATCATCCACCTGGCGGTGATGCAGGCCCATCGGGATCGTCAGCTTCAGCGCCCGGCCGCCGGGTTCGATGCGCAGCGTAATGCGCGTGGCACGCGGATTTTCCCTGACCGTAATCGGCACCTGCCTGCCCGCCACTGCGACGGTGCGCTGGCTGGGCGCAATCTTCTTTGGGACCGGCGACTTCAGGGATTTTCTGAGGAGCGAAAACATGAACTCTTCATAACCGATTCGTCCGTCGCTTGGCCATGCAAATGCGCGGCACGGCCGGCCGTCTTGTCCTTAAGCTGTCTGATGTTTGCGGATAAAATCCAGCATGCGCGGCACGATTTCCTTGCGGAAGCGCGAACCGTTGAAGACGCCGTAGTGCCCGACATCCGGCTGCATGTAATGGGCGCGTTTGTCTTCAGGGATATTCCGGCAGAGATCATGCGCGGCCTTCGTCTGGCCGACGCCGGAAATATCGTCATTCTCACCTTCCACCGTAAACAATGCGACGTTGCGAATGGCTGCGGGATCGACCGCCCTGCCCCGGTGCAGCATGTTCCCTTTCGGAAGCGCATGGTCGATAAAGACGGTTTCCACTGTCTGCAGATAGAACTCCGCCGTCAGATCCATGACGGCTAGATATTCATCGTAAAATTCGCGGTGTTTTTCAGCGGAATCGCCGTCATTCTTGACGAGGTTGAGGTAAAAATCCTTGTGCGCCGTCATATGCTTGTCGAGGTTCATGGACATGAAACCGGAGAGTTGCAGGAAGCCCGGATAGACATTGCGGCCAAAAGCCGGCTGCGGCCACGGCACCTGCATGACGACATTGTCGCGGAACCATTCAATGGGTTTCGCCTTGGCAAGACCGTTGACAGCCGTTGGATTGATGCGCGTATCGATCGGACCGCCCATCAGCGTCATGGATGCCGGCGCGAATTTATCCCCATCAGCCTCCATCAGGGAAACGGCGGCCAGTACCGGCACGGATGGCTGACAGACGGCTACCACATGCGCCCCCGGTCCGATCGCGCGAAGCATCTCGATGACATAGCTGATGTAATCATCGAGATCGAAGGTGCCCTCACTCACCGGCACGGTGCGGGCGTCGGTCCAATCGGTGATGTAGATATCCGCCGAAGGCAGCAGGGCCTCCACCGTTCCCCGCAACAGGGTGGCGTAGTGGCCGGACATCGGCGCCACCAGCAGCACCTTCGGATCGGACTTACGGGCTGGATCGAGTTCCTTCTTGAAACGAAGCAGATTGCAGAACGGACGCGACCAGACGGTCTCTTCGACAACATTGACGGTGTGGCCATCGACAATCGTACTGCAAAGAGCGAATTCCGGTTTAGCGTAACGGCGCGTCATGCGCTCAAAGACCTCAAAACCGGCATCGAGGCTTCTTCCGAAAGCCGTGCTGGAAAGCGGGTTGAGCGGATTGTTGCAAGCCTGACGCATCATGTCGGCGCCGGCGCGCAGCGGCGCCATGGCCGCATGGTTCATTTCGTAGAGGTGGTAGAACACTGATGACGCCTCCCTCGCGATCACGCTCTTTTTTTCAACCATAGCAGCTTTTCGCAGGTGCACAAAATCGAAGGCGCCGGCGGTTTCCCGCCGGCGCCTCACTTTTCGTTGATGCCTGCCGGCGATCAGATGTCGGCGACGAAAGTCTGCTTCTGGGAACCGAGACCCTCGATGCCGAGTTCCACGACGTCACCAGCCTTCAGGTAACGCGGCGGCTTCAGGCCCATGCCAACGCCAGGAGGGGTGCCGGTGGAAATGACATCGCCGGGATGCAGCGACATGAACTGGCTGAGGTAGGAGACAACGTGGGCGACGCCATACACCATGGTTTTGCTGGAGCCATCCTGCATGGTCTGGCCGTTCACTTTCAGCCACATGCCGAGGTTCTGCGGATCGGCGATTTCGTCCTTCGTCACCAGCCATGGGCCGATGGGGCCGAAAGTGTCGCAGGACTTGCCCTTGGTCCACTGACCGGCGCGCTCCGTCTGGAAGGCGCGCTCGGAAACATCGTGCGAAACGCAATAACCGGCGACGTAATCGAGAGCATCGGCTTCCGAGACGTATTTGGCGGTCTTGCCGATGACGACGCCGAGCTCGACTTCCCAGTCGGTCTTTTCAGAACCGCGCGGAATGGTGACGTTGTCATTCGGACCGACGATGGCCGAGGTCGCCTTCATGAAAATGACCGGTTCTGGCGGTACGGTGGCACCCGTTTCGGCGGCGTGGTCGGAAAAGTTGAGGCCGATGCAGATGAATTTTCCGGTTCCGGCAACGCAGGCGCCGATGCGCTCTTCGTTCAGCACCGGAAGTGTGCCGAGGTCGATCGCGGCGATCTTCTTGAGGCCCTCGGGAGAAATGGCTTCGCCGCCAATGTCTTTGACATGGGCGGACAGATCGCGGACTTTTCCTTCCGCATCAAGGATTGCAGGTTTTTCCTGGCCGGGCTGGCCGACACGCATCAATTTCATGGAACTCTCTCCCGGTTGTCTGACAAGGTGATGCATATATGAACGATGCATTCATACTTGTCACCCCTTGACTGCGCCAAGTTTCGAAAAATACCTTTTCCTTCCCGTCAATCAAAAGGACATGGCCCGTGACGAACAGCAATTCCCGGCAATCAGAATATCCCGTCGATCCCCTCTTCCTCGATCGCTGGTCTCCGCGCGCCTTCGATGGCCATGCCATGCCGTCCCAGCATCTGATGACCATTCTGGATGCGGCACACTGGGCGCCGTCTGCTTCCAACTATCAGCCATGGCGGTTTGTCTATGCGCACAAGGATAGCGAAGACTGGCCGCTCTTCGTGGAACTGCTGATGGAGGGAAACCAGCGCTGGGCAAAAAACGCCTCCGTGCTGCTGTTTGTCATTTCCCGCGACTATAACATCTCGCGCGACGGTGAAAAAAAACCATCCGCGACCCATTCCTTCGATGCCGGCGCTGCCTGGTTTTCGCTTGCCATGCAGGCTCACCTGCTCGGTTACCACGCCCATGGCATGGCTGGCATATTGAAGGACAAGATCGTTGAAAAACTGAACATCCCGGAAGGCTACAAGGTGGAGGCCGGGGTCGCCATCGGCACGCTGACCGACAAGTCCGTTCTCCCTGATGATCTGGCGGAACGGGAAGTGCCGAGCAAGCGTCTGCCGCTTTCGGATGTGGCCTTCGAAGGGCGCTTCACCGGCAAGGGTGATTGATGTTCTCCGAATGACAAAAGGCCCGACGGAAATTGACCGCCGGGCCTTTTATTAAATTTTCGTTTCACGTGAATCGTTACGCGAAAACCCCACAGGATTAAATGTCGAGGTTGGCGACGCTCAGCGCATTTTCCTGAATGAAGTCGCGGCGCGGTTCCACCTCGTCGCCCATCAGGCGGGCGAACAGGCCGTCGGCGTCCGTTGCGTCACTCACCCTTACCTGCAGCAGGGAGCGAACATTGGCGTCGAGCGTGGTTTCCCACAGCTGCTCGGCATTCATTTCGCCGAGGCCCTTATAGCGCTGCATGGAAAGACCCTTGCGGCCGGCGGCGAAAATCGCATCCAGAAGCGCGCGTGGACCGGCCAGTTCCATGGTGCCGTCCTTGCGTTGCAGAACCGGCGGCGTAGCGTAGATATCGCGCGTGCGGGCTGCGAGCTGATCGATATGGCGGGCATCGGCCGAACCGAGCAGTCCCATATCCAGCGTCGAGACTTCCTTGACGCCGCGCACCATGCGCTCGAAGCGCAAGCCGCCATCCTGCAGCACCGTGCCGGACCAGCCACGTTCGGTTTCTTCCGCGATCATATCCAGACGCCGCGCCACTTCGGCAACGGTTTCCTCGGCGCGGGCAGCATCAGCCGAAAGTTCGGGGTTCAGCGCGCCGGCAATAGCGGCCTGTTCCACGATAGAGCGGCTGTAACGCGAATGCAGCCCGTCGATCAGCGAGCGCATGCGCACCGCATCCAGAATGACTTCGCGAAGATCGGCGCCGATACGCACTTCGCCAGAACCGAGCGTCAGCGACGCTTCCTCGATACCCATGGAGATCAGGTATTCTTCCAGCGCCTTTTCATCCTTGAGGTACTGCACGGATTTGCCACGCGTGACCTTATAAAGCGGCGGCTGGGCGATATAGAGATGGCCACGCTCGATCAGCTCCGGCATTTGGCGGAAGAAGAAGGTCAGAAGCAGGGTACGGATATGGGCGCCGTCGACGTCAGCATCCGTCATGATGATGATCTTGTGGTAACGCAGCTTGTCGGCGTTGAACTCGTCCTTGCCGATGGAGGTACCGAGCGCCGTAATCAGCGTGCCGATTTCCTGGCTGGACAACATCTTGTCGAAACGGGCGCGCTCGACGTTCAGGATTTTGCCACGCAGCGGCAGGATCGCCTGGGTTTCGCGCGAGCGGCCCTGCTTGGCCGAACCGCCAGCGGAGTCACCCTCAACGAGGAAGAGTTCGGATTTCGCCGGATCGCGCTCCGAGCAGTCGGCGAGCTTGCCGGGCAGAGAGGCGATATCGAGCGCACCCTTGCGGCGTGTCAGTTCGCGCGCCTTGCGGGCGGCTTCACGCGCGACCGCCGCTTCCACCACCTTGCCCACGAGGATTCTTGCGTCGGAAGGGTGTTCTTCCATCCAGGTGGAGAGCGCTTCGTTGACAAGGCTTTCCACGACCGGACGCACCTCGGACGACACGAGCTTGTCTTTCGTCTGCGAGGAAAACTTGGGATCGGGAACCTTGACGGAAAGAATGGCCGTCAGACCTTCACGGCAGTCCTCACCCTGCAGGCTCACCTTTTCCTTTTTCAGGATGCCCGAGGTTTCGGCATAGGAGGTCACCTGACGGGTCAGAGCCGCGCGGAAACCGGCCATATGGGTGCCGCCGTCGCGCTGGGGAATGTTATTCGTGAAGCAGAGCACGTTTTCGTGGTAGCTATCGTTCCACCACAGCGCGACCTCAACCGTAATGCCGTCCTTTTCGCCCTTGATGGCGACTGGCTTGTCCACTAGCGGCTTCTTCGCACGGTCGAGATAACGAACGAAGGCTTCGAGACCGCCATCATACAGCAGCTCTTCCTGCTTGATGTCCGAATGGCGCTTGTCGGTGAGCAGGATGCGCACGCCGGAATTCAGGAATGCGAGTTCGCGCAGGCGGTGCTCGAGCGTTCCGTAATCGTAGTCCGTCATGGTGAAGGTTTCAGGGCTGGCAAGGAAGGTCACTTCCGTGCCGGAGCGGCCTTCATATTCGCCAATAACGGAAAGCGGCGCATCGGCGACACCATGGGTGAAGCCGATTTCGTGCAGCTTGCCGTTGCGGCGGATTCTGAGCTTCAGCCAGACGGAAAGCGCATTGACCACGGAAACGCCGACGCCATGCAGGCCGCCTGACACCTTGTAAGAGTTCTGGTCGAATTTGCCGCCCGCATGCAGCTGGGTCATGATGACTTCGGCGGCGGAAACGCCTTCGGAAGAATGGATGTCGGTCGGAATGCCGCGTCCGTTATCCGTCACCGTCACGGAGCCATCGGCGTTCAGCGTCACCGTCACCAGATCGGCATGACCGGCAAGCGCTTCATCGATGGCGTTGTCAACGACTTCGTAGACCATGTGATGTAAGCCGGAACCGTCATCGGTGTCGCCGATATACATGCCGGGCCGTTTGCGCACGGCATCAAGGCCCTTGAGGACCTTGATCGAATCGGCTCCATATTCCGCGTTCGCGCCGACTTCGCTTGACGATGTTTCGGTCATAAATACTCTTTCCAAAGTTTTCTCGGGCCAGGTTTCCAGTGAGAGGGCCTGAAGCCAGCGAATCACTCAAATCCGACATGCGACTATAGAAATTCTACACCCAATCCCAAAGGCCGCATGCTTCAGGATGCTGCATAAAGCAGGGGATAGAGGGGTTTCAATCGCAAGAACGGCTTTTTTGCAGCACGGCTGACAGTTCCTCTACCACACTCGGCGGCAGCTTGCGAATATCCCGTGCCAACCGGTTGGCGAAAGCCGTATATTGCGGCGGCAGGCCGATGGTGTCGATCACCACTTTCGGGTCGGACGAACCGGCCAGAAAGAACAATTCCTCCGCCTCATCCCAGATGATGTTGAAATATCCGGCGATGCGCTGGAGGAGATCGAAACTCGGCTTGCCGCGCTTGCCATGCTCCAGCGCGGAAAGATAGGCCGGCGATACGCCGATTGCGGCGGCCATTTCCTTCTGCGTCACGCCCTTGCGCTCGCGAAGTTGCCGCACGGCCTCCGCAAAGGGCGTCATGATTTTTCACCCCGCCGACGCGCCAACCGCACATAAAGCGCGCCGTCGCCGCCATGATTGGCGGATGCATCCTCATAGGATGAAATCAGGTGGCGATATTCCGGCTTGGAAAACCACATGGGCACCGCTCTTTTCAACGCGCCGTCGCTGCCGATGGAGCGGCCCTTACCTGTTATGACGAGCACATGCCTCAGACCGCGCTCATGCGCGCGCAACAGAAAATCAAGCAGCACCGCATGGGCTTCGCTCTGGAACATACCGTGCAGATCGATCCGCCCTTCCAGCGGCAGCCGGCCACGGGTGAGCTTGCGTTTGACCGGTTTTTCCATCGGCTGATGAATCTTCGGCTTCTTGTCCGGAGCCGGTGGCGACGGCTCGGCCGGCTCCAAAAGCATGCGCGGAAAAGCGACTTTGCCGGCCTGCGGAACATCGGGCTCCACCGGAGGCTCCTCTATGTCATCGAAAGCCAGCAGGTCTTCCAGTCTGCCGGAGATCGGCCGCGTGGTTTTTGCGACCTTTCCCCACAGAATGCGCTCTTCCTTGCCGAGCTTGCGACTGCTCTTCATCGCCTATACCTCTGCGCAGCCATCTGCGGTATCAGTATATAAAAATCGGCCTCATTGCGCACCGTACCGGCCAGCTCTCCCGCTTCGAAACCGGAGCCGGTGAAAATATCGCCACGCGCGGGACCAACGATGGCCGAGCCGGTATCGAGCGCCAGCATCAGACGCGCGAAAGGTTTTCCGTCATCGAGATGGGTAAGCGACGGCGCATGGATGAAGAAGGGAAGCCCGAACGTGTGGATGAGCCTGTCCACCGCAAGCGCTCGCCCCGCAATCAACGGAACTTTAGCAGCTGCAATCGGCCCCATGTCCTGATCGGCGACATCCACCTCCCTGAAAAAAATATAGGAACGGTTATGCCATAGTACCCCATCCACCTCATCCGGATGGTCAGCGAGCCATTTGCGGATCGTCTGCATCGACACGGTTTTCGGATCGAGTTCGCCGCGTTCGAGAAGCAGACGGCCAATCGGCGAAAAAGCATGCCCGGCCTTGGCCGCATAGGTGATACGCTTTACCGCGCCGTCGGGAAACACCAGACGCGCCGCACCCTGCATATGAACGAAAAACAGATCGACCTTCGATCTTGCCCAGGCAATCTCAAGGCCCCTGCCCTCCAGATACCCTTCATCGATCTCCCGACGGTCGGGAAAATAGGAAATACCGTTTTCATCCTCCCTGCCGAAAGCATAGGACGTATCGAAACCGGCAGGACGATTGGCGTCGTCGATATCCACCAGCTCCGACGGCCGGCGGTAAATCGGATAACGCCAGATGTCGTCGGGCTCAGACGACACTTCCAGTTCGGGTTCGTAAAAAGCGGTCACGAAACCGCTTTTTCCCTGAGCTGGAGAAATCCTGAAAGGCACGCAATTGGTTTCGAAAAACCGTCGCGCCTGCTCCGGGTCGCTTGTCTGGTTTTTCTCTGCGCTTTCCAGAAGCGAGACCAGTTCCGCCGCCGTGACCCCGAGCGCGCCGGTCCTGTAGGGTTTCGCATTCCGAAGATGCGACAGGATTGTCGCCATCGCCGGAAAAAGCTTGCCCGGATCGTCTTGCCGCCATCCGGGCAGGTCGCTGAAAGAAACTTCTTCGATCGAAAAGGGCGCGGTCATTGCTCGGATTCGGTAGCGATCAGCTTCCAGTTCGGATCGCGCGAGCGGATATCGCGCGAGAAGGTCCAGATGTCATCCACCTCCGCAACCGCATCCGGATCGCCATCCACCAGCTTGCCATCCCTGTCATAGGTCGCCGAAATCAGCTGGCTGACGATCCTCAGCGTGATCTGCACTTCGGAATCACGCACACTGGCCTGGGTGATATCTGCCTTCTCGATACCCACGAAGGTGGACTTCACCACCTCGCCCCGACCTTCCCTCTCGGAAATGGCAGCCTCGAAACCGTCGAAAACCTCCTTCGACAGAAGGTTCTTGAGCGTCTTGCGGTCGCCATCGGCAAAGCCCATGACAATCATTTCATAGGCCATGCGGGCGCCGTTCAGGAACTCCTTCGGCCCAAAGGACGGGTCCCTGGTCATCACCTCACGCAGCGACGCATTGAGTGGCGTATCGACGGGGGCAAGTGCATCCGCCTCGGCAAAACGGTTTTCTTCGTCACCCTCGCTGCGCCTTGGCAGGGTCACGACCTTGTTATCGTCTGCAACGGGACCCTTCGCCACATCTCGCGGGCTATAGGGGTCGAATGGCGGCTTCTCATTGCCCGTGCGGCGACCGAGGACACTGCGCAGCTGAAAGAAGATCAGCACCGCTGCAACGAGAAAAAACAATGTGATAAAGTCGCTGAAGCCCATCTTTTACCAAAACCGCCATTTAAATTCGAAAACCTCACCATCATATAGTCTGCATCTTATCATCATTCAAATGTGCAGATTCAATCATCGGTGTCCCGGGAACCGGCAATCTGCCAGAGATGCACACGCAAGGCTAGAAGATGCGTTTTTCCTTTCTCCCCATCGTCATCCTGATGATGCCCATCCTCGAAATTGCCGGTTTCATCATCGTCGGCAAGGCAATCGGTTTGTGGCTGACATTGGCGCTTGTCCTGTTCACCTCGTTTCTGGGGTTGCTCATCCTGCGGCTCGGCGGCATCGGCATGGTGAGAAATCTTCAGGATGCGGGACGTACCGGTGCGCAGCCGGCGGATGAGCTGGTGAATGGCGCCATGCGCGTTGTTGCCGGGATCCTGCTCTTCATTCCCGGTTTCATTACCGACATTCTCGGCCTTCTGCTTCTCTCGCCCAGCGTGCGGCGCTTTTTCTGGAAAGCCTTCGGGCCGCGCGTCGTCGTTGCGGGTTCGTTTCGGCAATCCGGCCAGCAATCCGGTCCTCAGCCCGGTGATTTTTCCGGCTTTCGGAATGATCCGGGACATGCGCGCAATTCGAAGGTGGTGGATCTCGACGAGGAGGAGTTTCATCGCGAAGAGCCAGAGGGTTCGCCATGGTCGCGCAACCCGGACGATCGCGATCTGCCCAAACCCTGATCCCGGGCGGAATGGGTCGCGATGACCCAATCACGAAGGGTTGTAAGGCCCGGGTCGAAATGATAGACCGCCTTCCACGAATTCACGCCGTGAGGAAATGTAATGACCGCTGAAAATGGTGCACAGGGCGCAGTAAGTCCTTCCCTCAACATTCTTGCCCAGTACATCAAGGATCTTTCCTTCGAAAATCCGGGTGCTCCTCGCTCGCTTCAGGCCCGTGATAATGCGCCGTCGATCAACATCAATGTCAACGTCAATGCAAACCCGATCTCGGGTTCGGATTTCGATGTTGTCCTGACGCTGAATGCTGAAGCCAAGGATGGCGACAAGGTGCTGTTCGCGGCCGAGCTGGTTTATGGCGGCGTGTTCCGCATCGCCGGCTTCCCGCAGGAACATATGCTGCCGGTGCTGTTCATCGAATGCCCGCGCCTGCTGTTCCCCTTCGCGCGCCAGATCATTGCGGACGTTACCCGCAATGGCGGTTTCCCGCCGCTGATGATCGATCCGATAGATTTTGCGCAGATGTTCGCCCAGCGCGTTGCCGAGGAACAGGCAAAGGCCAAGGTTCAGGCCGTACCGAACTAAGTGACGCGGCTCTGCGCTGCAGAATTCAGACAAAACAAAACCTGGGTTCATGCCTGGGTTTTTCTTTGACGGCATTCACCGTTTCCGGTGCCTGGACAGGCATCAATTCTGGTAACGGTTCCAGATCGCCTTATCGCCCATGCCGAGAACCAGTTTGCCATGGGCCGCGACCGTTTCCGCATCCAGCCTCGAGGGCAAAGCCCGCGGCCTTTGCAGTGGCTCAAGCGCAACGTCTTCCTCGACGATGATGGTTTCCTGCTTGGCGGCGGAACCGAAACCGAGCGCCGTCTGGCGCCCACCGATCATTTCAATATAAACTTCGGCGAGCAGCTCGGAGTCGAGAAGAGCGCCGTGCTTGGTACGGTGGGAATTGTCGATACCGTAACGACGGCAAAGTGCGTCGAGCGAGTTCGGTCCCATAGGGTGCTTGCGACGGGCGAGCGAAAGCGTATCCGTCACCAGATCGGCGGCAACCGGCTCAATGCCGAGACGGGCGAATTCCGCGTTGATGAAGCCCATGTCGAATGTGGCGTTATGCGCCACCCAGCGCGCGCCCTCGAAGAAGTCGCGAATCTGGTCGACGACCTCGGCGAATTTGGGTTTATCCTTCAGAAACTCGTCGGTAATCCCGTGAACGGCAAGTGCGTCGGGGTGAACCTTGCGATCTTCCGGGCTGATGTAGAGATGCAGCGTGCGGCCGGTGGGAAAGTGATTGATCAGCTCGATGCCGCCGATTTCAATCACGCGGTCTAGCTTCGATTCAAGGCCCGTGGTTTCCGTATCGAAAATGATCTCACGCATTCATCTCTCCGCGGCGCGACTGAGCGGCCAGTTTCTGCAGAATCTGTCTTACCTGATCCCGTGCCGCTTCGACACCATTTCCGGAATCGACGATAAAATCGGCACGCCGGCGCTTTTCGGCGTCGGGCATCTGGCGGGCGAGGATCATTTCGAATTTCTCTTCCGTCATTCCAGGTCGGGATAAAACCCGCTCTCGCTGAATCTCCGGCGCGCAACTGACGACAACGACTTTATCGACCCGGCCTTCCGCCCCGGTTTCGAACAGCAGCGGAATATCGAGGACGGCGAATTGCCGATCCTCTTTCCTTGCCTGCGCCAGAAACGCCTCCTGCCTTCCACGCACCAGCGGATGCACGATCTCTTCCAGTCTTCTGAAATTAGCCGGATTCTGCCGCAAGATCTCACCGAGTTTCTGCCTGTCCACCGCACCGGAAACGGTGGTGCCCGGAAAGGCCGCTTCGATCAGCGGGGCGGCTTCCGCCCGGTAAAGCCCGTGCACGACCTCATCCGAATCGAGAACCGGAACTCCTTCCCCGGCAAACAGCTTCGCCGTCGTCGTTTTTCCCATTCCAATCGAGCCGGTGAGACCGATGACGATCATCAATGTTTCTCCATATCCTCGATGATGAGCGAACGCAGGGCCTCATCGACTTCCGGCGTTTTGCCGAACCATCGCTTGAAACCGGGTTTAGCCTGATGAAGCAGCATGCCGAGCCCATCGACGGTTGCGACGCCCTGCTCTTCCGCCATTTTCAGGATCGGTGTTTTCAACGGCACATAGACGATATCGGTTACGACGGCCTGATCTGCCAGCGGCGAAAAATCAATATGTGGCGCTTCCGTTCCATCCATGCCGAGCGACGTCGTATTCACGAAAAGACCGGCACCCTGCATGACCTCATGAAGCGCTGCCTGGGAATGGGCAAAAACCCGCGACCCAAAACGGTCGGCCAGTTCGCACGCCCGTTCGACGGTACGGTTGAGGACGTGGATTTCGGCGATGCCTCGATCACGCAGCGACTGAATGACCGCTCGACTAGCGCCGCCGGCACCCAGAACCACTGCTCGCTCTGTCCTGTCCCAGCCCGGATGCCGCTCATCGAGATTGGAGACGAAACCATAACCATCCGTATTGGTAGCGTGAAGCTCACCCTCCTCCATCCAGACAGTGTTGGCAGCGCCGAGTTCTTCCGCCAGAGCATCGGGTCTGTCTGCCAGCCGGTAAGCCGCTTCCTTATGGGGAATGGTGACATTGCCGCCGACGGCCGTGCCCGGCTTGCCCTGCTTCAGCGTTGCAATGAAATTCGCGAAATCGTCCGGAGAGATTTCCACGGCCTTATAGGAACCGGCAATGCCGAATTTCTTCAGCCAGTAGGAATGGATAATAGGCGATCGCGAATGCTTGATCGGATAGCCGACAACGAAGGCGTTTATGGTTAATGTTTCACGTGAATCAGCCATCGATGACATCCATGTCGCGCAGTTTCGATAAAAGCGGCAGAAGCGGCAGGCCGAGAATCGTGAAATAATCGCCTTCGATCGAGGTGAATAGCTGGATTCCCTCTCCTTCGAGCTGATACGCGCCGACGCTGCTCAGGGCCTTTTCTCCCACCCGTTGCAGGTGGCGGGAGACAAATTCGGCGCTTAAAGTCCGAACGGTCAGCTCGGCGCTGGAAACGATCTGCCACACGACTTCGCCATGTCGGACGAGAACGGCAGCGCTGTTCAGGCGATGGACCTTGCCGGACAATGACAGCAGATGCGCTTCGGCCTCCGCCATGGTTTTCGGCTTGTGATAAACGCGGGTGCCGAGCGCCATGGTCTGGTCGCAGCCGAGGACCAGTGCTTCCGGATAAAGCGCGCCAACCGCAAGAGCCTTGGCCCTGGCGAGTTCCAGTGCAACCTCTTCCGGATTGGCGCCGTCTCGTTCCAGCTGTTCATCGAGCGCACGCTCGTCAATATCCGCGGGGATGGCCGAAAATGTCAGCCCCGCATTGCGCATTAGCATCTGGCGGGATGCGCTGGACGAGGCGAGGATCAATTCTTGTTGCATCGACTGTCTGCTCCGAATGGTGCGGTTCGGATTATCGTGTCCTCGAACGAAGGGCAAGGATCGCCGCCGCCGTTTCCTCGATGGAGCGGCGCGTGACATCGATTAGCGGCCAATTGTTGCGCGCGCAGAGCGCTCGCGCATATTTCAGCTCTTCCATAATGGTGGCGCGGTCCGTGTAGCGGCCGCTGTCAAATCCGCCCGTCGCGCCGAGTTCCCGGTTTTCACGCACCTGCGATATTCGGTCCGATGTCGCGACCAGCCCGACGATCAGCGGTCGCGTGGCCGCGTAGAGGCTGTCGGGCAAAGGCACATTGGGAACGACCGGTATATTGGCGGTCTTTATTCCCCTGTTGGCGAGATAGATGCTGGTCGGTGTTTTTGAGGTGCGGCTGATGCCGATGATGACGATATCGGCTTCGTCATAAGTTTCGGGCATTTGCCCGTCATCATGATCCATGGCGAAATTGAGCGCCTCGATCCGCGCAAAATAATCCGCATTCAAGGCATGTTGCGCGCCCACCCGCCGTCTGGACGGCGCACCTAGATAGGTCTGGAAGATGCCGATGATGGGTTCAAGGACATTTACGCAGGGCACCCCGATCGCATGGCACCGCAGGTCCAGAAACTCGGCCAGCTGCTGGTCGACGATCGTATAGAGAACAATGCCCGGTTCCTTGTCGATGAGATCAACGACCTGTGCGAGCTGTTTCTGGTTTCGAATCATCGGATAGACATGTTCCACCGGCATGGAAGCGTGGAACTGTGCCGAAACGGCCCGACCGGCCGACATCAGAGTCTCTCCCGTCGAGTCCGAAATCAGGTGCAGATGGAAGAAGCTTTTTTTGTTCTCCACGCTGTTTTTCTCCCGCTGTTGATAAACCGGGACAAATCTCTGAATTGTCCTGCGGGTCGAACCGCGACGTGAATAAGGTGGTGTTTTTCCACAATCCGCAAGTGGCTTCAATCGTCTCCGACGTGCCTGTGAATTGTTGGAAGAACGTGAAACCGTTCAAAATTTTCCCCAGATTATCCACAGTCGTCCTGTTTTCCTGGTTCGTCATAAATAACTGAAATTATTTATAAAATTTCTATTATCCCGATTATTCCAAAGCAAGCGCGCCGATAACATCCGCAGGCACGCTTGAAACTTTGCGGCTGCGGCATTTCGACTGGAACGATTTTAATCCTTGCTACCCACAGACTCTAAGAAATAGAAAATCTTTTAAATCTCTTTGATTTTATTTTTTAGAAGCTAGGTGCCATGAGCGAACGCAAGGTTATGACGGTGTTGAACGGGCAGACGGTCACACCGCCGCCCATATGGCTGATGCGACAGGCTGGGCGTTATCTTCCCGAGTACAGGGAAACGCGTAAGAGCGCCGGTAGTTTCCTCGATCTCTGTTATAATCCCGAACTGGCGACGGAGGTTACTCTCCAACCCATTCGCCGGTTCGGGCTAGATGCCGCCATTCTCTTTTCCGATATTCTGGTGATACCGGATGCGCTTCACCGCAACGTGTCTTTCAGCGAAGGAAAAGGTCCGGCCATGGACCCGATCGATGTGAGCGGTATCGAGAAGCTGGATGCCACAAATGTCATGGCGCATCTTTCTCCTGTTTTCGAAACCGTTTCCCGTCTGCGCACCTCTTTGCCCGGAGAAACGACGCTTCTCGGTTTTTGCGGCGCGCCGTGGACGGTTGCGACTTATATGATCGCGGGACACGGAACGCCGGATCAGGCCCCGGCGCGGCTATTCGGTTATCAGGAGCCGGTGGCCATGGAAAAGCTGCTGGCTTTCCTCGCCGACGTTTCCGCCGATTATCTGGTCGCGCAGATCGATGCGGGCGCAGATGCGGTTCAAATCTTCGATTCTTGGGCCGGCGTGCTCGGTGAGAAGGAATTTGAGGATTATGCGATAAAACCCGTTGCCCGCATTATCGCATCGGTGCGCGCCCGTCGGCCTTCGGCAAAAATTATCGCCTTCGCCAAGGGGGCTGGTTACCTTCTCAAGGATTATCGTCGCAAGACGGGCGCCGACGCCATCGGGCTCGACTGGTCGGTGCCGCTGAGCTTCGCCAGGGACTTGCAGAAGGAAGGGCCCGTGCAGGGCAATCTCGACCCCATGCTGATGGTGGCAGGAGGGAAGGCGTTACAGGATGGTATAGATGCCGTGCTGCAGGCTCTTGCACAGGGTCCGCTGATCTTCAATCTCGGCCATGGCATCACCCCGCAGGCTGACCCGGAAAACGTCACCCGGCTGGTGCAGAGGGTACGTGCCGGCGGAACCGGGGCATGAGCGGCGAAAAACAGACCTCCACCCGTTCCGGAAACCGGGCGGCTTTGCGGGCCGGCGTCGCGCTCGGTGTCTTTGCTGCCTTCGTCGCCCTGTTATTTTATGCAGATCCGGCCGATCTCTATCTCTGGATCAAGGCGCTGCATATTATCGCCGTCATTTCCTGGATGGCCGCGATTTTTTACCTGCCGCGGCTCTTCATCTACCACACGGATGCACCGGCCGGTTCGCAGCAATCCGAAACCTTCAAGGTGATGGAGCAGCGGCTGATCAAGGTGATCATGAACCCGGCGATGATGATATCCTGGATATTGGGACTTTATCTCGCCTGGTCGGTTTATGGTTTTTCCGGTGGCTGGCTGCATTCAAAGATCGCGCTGGTGGTGCTTCTGACTGTGACCCATGTTTATTTCACGCGTAGTGCAAAACGTTTCGCGCGGGATGAAAACAAGCGGCCTGCCCGTCACTGGCGGTTGATGAACGAGGTTCCGACGGTGCTGATGATCCTCATCGTCATACTTGTGGTTGTGAAACCCTTCGGTTAAGACGGTGCGACGATAAATTTCGCGGAATTCGTGCTTTCCTCTTGCAGCGGCCGTGTTCAATCGCTATTTTCGGGCCACTCATCTTCGTGGCATGTGAATTATTCAGTCATCTGCGGTATCTCCCACAGCATCTGATTCGCGAACACGCCCTCCCCCGACATTACATTATCAAACGGTCTTCTCTTCATGGCTGAAATGAAGCTTCAGGAACTTAAGAGCAAATCGCCTACCGACTTGCTGACTTTTGCCGAATCCCTGGAAGTTGAAAATGCGAGCACCATGCGCAAGCAGGAGCTCATGTTCGCAATCCTCAAGGTTCTCGCGAGCCAGGACATCGAAATCATCGGCGAGGGCGTCGTTGAAGTCCTGCAGGACGGTTTCGGGTTCCTGCGATCCGCAAATGCAAACTATCTGCCCGGTCCGGACGATATCTATATCTCGCCGTCGCAGATCCGCCGCTTCTCGCTGAAGACCGGCGATACAGTCGAAGGCCCGATCCGCGGCCCCAAGGAAGGCGAACGTTATTTCGCGCTCCTCAAGGTCAATACGATCAATTTCGATGATCCGGAAAAGATCCGCCACAAGGTTCACTTCGACAATCTGACGCCGCTTTATCCGAATGAGCGCTTCAAGATGGAACTGGATGTTCCGACCTCGAAGGACCTGTCGTCGCGTGTGATCGATCTCGTCGCACCACTCGGCAAGGGTCAGCGCGGATTGATCGTGGCGCCGCCGCGCACCGGTAAGACCGTTCTGCTTCAAAACATCGCCCATTCCATCACGGCAAACCATCCGGAATGCTACCTGATCGTTCTCCTGATCGATGAGCGTCCGGAAGAAGTGACCGACATGCAGCGTTCGGTTAAGGGCGAGGTTGTGTCCTCTACCTTCGATGAACCGGCCGTTCGTCACGTGCAGGTCGCCGAGATGGTCATCGAAAAGGCCAAGCGCCTGGTCGAACATGGTCGTGACGTCGTCATCCTGCTCGATTCCATTACGCGCCTCGGCCGTGCCTACAACACGGTTGTTCCCTCCTCCGGTAAGGTTCTGACGGGTGGTGTGGACGCCAACGCGCTGCAGCGCCCGAAGCGCTTCTTCGGCGCCGCTCGCAACATCGAAGAAGGCGGTTCGCTGACCATTATCGCGACTGCGCTGATCGATACCGGCAGCCGTATGGATGAAGTCATCTTCGAAGAATTCAAGGGTACCGGTAACTCGGAAATCGTGCTCGACCGCAAGGTTGCCGACAAGCGCATCTTCCCGGCACTGGATATTCTGAAATCCGGTACGCGTAAGGAAGACCTGCTGGTGCCGCGTCAGGATCTGCAGAAGATTTTCGTTCTTCGCCGTATTCTCGCGCCGATGGGTACGATGGACGCCATCGAATTCCTGATCGACAAGCTGAAGCAGACCAAGAACAATTCGGATTTCTTCGAATCGATGAATACCTGATCCGAACTTTAGCCGGATTCATCATAAGAGCTTTAAAGCCGTATCCGTTTATTCGGATGCGGCTTGACTGTTTTAGACCGAGGTGAATGATGCCAGCTTCCGCCGATACGATCTATGCGCTCTCCAGCGGTGCTCTGCCGGCCGGTGTGGCTGTTATCAGGATCAGCGGCTCCAAGGCTTTCGATGCCTTGGAGATGTTGACGGGCCGGGAACTTCCTTCACCACGAAAGGCGACGCTCTGCTCGATTCGGAATCGAAACGATGAGATCATCGACCAGGCGCTGGTAATCGTTTTTCCGGGTCCAAATTCTTTCACGGGTGAGCATTGTGTTGAAATTCATAGCCATGGCAGTCGCGCGGTCATGGCTTCGATTTTTGCCGAGCTTGAAAATCTCGGAGGACTTCGGCCTGCCGATGCCGGTGAGTTCTCCCGTAGAGCCTTCGAGAATGGGAAGATGGATCTCCTTGAGGTCGAAGGTCTCGCCGATCTGTTGCAGGCTGAAACGGAAATGCAGCGGCAGTTGGCGGTGGAACAGAGCACTGGCAAATTGTCGGCGCTCTATGATGGCTGGGCCAGCCGCCTGACGCGCGCTCGCGCGCTCATCGAAGCGGAACTGGATTTTGCCGACGAGGAGGATGTTCCGGATTCCGTGGCGGCTCAGGTTTGGGAAGCCATGGCGCTTCTCCAAAAGGAAATCGGCGATCATCTCCAGGGTGGCGAAAGCGGAGAAATCATTCGCGATGGGTTCAAGGTCGCGCTCGTCGGTGAACCGAATGCGGGCAAATCCACTCTGTTGAATGCTCTTAGCGGCCGCGATGTTGCGATCGTTACCGATATTGCCGGCACGACGAGAGATGTCTTGAGCGTTGACATCAATCTGGAAGGATATCTCGTCCGGATATTCGATACGGCAGGGATACGGGAAACACAGGATGTCGTGGAGCTCGAAGGTGTCCGGCGCGCGGTTCTGACAGCGGAAACAGCAGACCTCATTCTGCTGCTGCAGGATAAGGATTCGTTTCCGAAACAAAATTTCGAATCATTCAAGAACCAGAGTTACTTGCGAGTTAGAACGAAAACAGCGCTTCATTCCCCTGTCTTGGATGATGGATTTGATTTGTCTATCTCAGCCAAGGAAGGAATAGGCCTGAGCGAACTGCGTTCGATGCTGAGGCAGGAGATAGAAAAACGCGTCGGTGCCGGCCAGACTTTGGTTCCGGCGCGCGCGAGACATAAAAAACGACTTGAAGAGACGCTGAACTATGTTAGTGATGCGCTCGATTCCGAGACCCTGGACCTTGCGATAAGGTCGGAATATTTAAGACTCGCGGCGACATCGCTCGGACGGATCACCGGCCGCGTTGATGTGGAAGATTTGCTAGGCGTGATCTTCTCGGAATTCTGCATAGGAAAATGATTCACGTGAAACATCGGCGGCCGAGCGGCGATGTCGATGCTGAGAGAACAGGGCGCAGGGATATGCACCAGTCATTCGATGTCGTTGTTATTGGCGGTGGCCACGCGGGCAGCGAAGCCGCGGCCGCTGCTGCGAGGCATGGTGCAAAAACCGCCCTTGTTACCCACAAGCGTGAGACGATCGGCGTCATGTCCTGCAACCCCGCCATTGGCGGTCTGGGAAAGGGACACCTCGTTCGTGAGATCGATGCGCTGGATGGCTTGATGGGTCGTGTTGCCGATGCAGCGGGCATCCAATTCCGCATGCTCAATCGCAAAAAGGGACCGGCCGTGCGTGGTCCGCGCACGCAAGCCGACCGGCGGCTTTACCGCGAAGCCATGCAACGCGAGATCGATGCGATTGAAAACCTCACCATTATTGAAGGCGATGCTTTCGATATTGAGATGGCCGATGATCGCGTCGCAGCCGTTATCATGAAGAACGGTAGCCGGATTCCTTGTGGCGCGGTTGTGCTGACGAGCGGAACCTTCATGCGTGGTCTCATTCATATCGGTTCCGAAAAGATTCCGGCGGGACGTGTGGGAGAAATGCCGTCTGTCGGCCTCTCGGACACGCTCTCGCGGCTGGGCCTCGTTATGGGTCGCCTGAAAACCGGCACCCCTGCCCGACTGGACGGACGGACGATTGACTGGAATGCGGTGGATCGGCAGGCCGCCGATGAGGATCCTGTCCCATTTTCCTTTATGACGGATCGTATTCTCAATCCGCAAATAGAATGTGGTGTAACTCGCACCACCCCGGCTAGCCACAAGATCATTCAGGACAACATTCATCTGTCGGCGATGTATTCTGGACAGATCGAAGGGGTCGGTCCGCGTTATTGCCCGTCGATTGAGGATAAGATCACCCGGTTCGGTGAACGGGACGGTCACCAGATATTCCTCGAGCCGGAAGGTCTGGACGATCACACCATTTATCCAAACGGCATATCGACGTCGCTTCCCGCTTCTGTTCAGGAGCAATTTATCCGAACGATACCGGGCCTTGAACGGGTGACGATTCTGCAGCCGGGTTATGCGATCGAATATGATTATGTCGATCCGCGAGAGCTGAAGCCGTCGCTGGAATGCCGCAAGATTCCCGGATTGTTTCTGGCCGGTCAGATTAATGGTACGACGGGTTATGAAGAGGCGGGCGCTCAGGGTCTCGTCGCCGGCTTGAATGCATCGCTTTATGCGGGCAATGCCGATCCTATCTATTTTAGCCGAACCGAGTCTTATATCGGCGTCATGATTGATGACCTGACGTCGAAAGGTGTCAGCGAACCCTATCGCATGTTTACGTCCAGAGCGGAGTATCGTCTTTCGCTGCGCGTAGACAATGCGGATCTGCGGCTTACACCAGTTGGCCAGATGGCTGGCATTGTCGGCCGTGAACGGCAGGAACGCTTCGCCAATTTCATTTCTGATCTGGATAGCGGTCGAGAGCTGATGAAGGCGATTTCCATCAGCCCATCCCAGGCGGCGAAGCAGGGGTTGAAACTTAATCAGGACGGCCAACGCCGGTCCGTTTATGATTTGCTGGCCTATCCGGATATGACTCTCGAAGTCCTTACCGGACATTGGCCGGAATTGGGTGCTATTGACGGAAAAGTTGCCGAGGTCTTGAAGATCGAGGCGAGTTATGCGGTCTATATGCAGAGACAGAGCGCCGATATCATCGATATCAAGCGGGACGAAGACAGAAAAATCCCGGATGATTTTGATTTTAAGAGTTTGTCCGGCCTCTCCAATGAGCTTAAACAAAAGCTGGAAAAAGCCCGTCCTGAGAATATTGCCCAGGCCGCTCGTGTTGACGGCATGACGCCGGCTGCGATATCGCTGCTGCTCGCACTTCTGCGGAAGGATTCCGCAACGCGAAGTGAAAAATTACGCATGCACCAATAGCGAGTCGGATTATGAAGATAAACGGCCAGAGTGTTTCACGTGAAACACAGGAAAGGCTCGAACATTTTGTCGAGCTTTTTAAGAAGTGGAACAGAACTACAAATCTGGTAGCGCCTTCCACTCTTGCCGAGCTTTGGAACCGCCATGTGGCCGACAGCGCGCAGATATTCCAGCTCTCTCCTCAGCCAAAAAAGTGGATTGATCTTGGAAGCGGCGGCGGATTTCCAGGTGTCGTCACCGCGATTTTTCTGACGGAGCTTGGCGACGGTTGGGTTGATCTGGTCGAAAGCAACAATAAAAAGGCGGCATTCTTGCGAATTGCACTGAAGGAAACCGGTGCAAGAGGTGCAGTCCACCCCGTCAGGATCGAAACAGCACCGGAAATCATCAAAAATTGCGAGGCCGTTTCAGCGCGCGCGCTCGCCGAGCTGGATCTGCTTTTCGATTATATTCATCCCTGGGCGCAGAATAACCCAAATCTCAAGGCCTATTTTAATAAAGGCCGGGATTATGATTCTGAAGTGCAGAAAGCACATGGTCGCTGGGAGTTTGATCTGGTAAAACATCAGAGTGCCATTGAGGCAGATTCTGTTGTTCTTGAAATCAGCAACCTCGCTTTGAGGCGCTGATAAGCTGGCCAGGTGCGGCATGACTTTGGAAAAAAACCGGATTATCGCAGTTGCAAACCAGAAAGGCGGCGTTGGTAAAACAACAACCGCCATCAATCTGGCTACCGCGCTGGCGGCTATTGGTGAGCGCGTGCTGATTGTCGATCTGGACCCGCAGGGTAATGCGAGTACCGGGCTTGGAATTGACCGCAAGGAGCGCAAGCTTTCGTCATATGATCTTCTGGTAGGAGACCATGGGGTAGCGGAAGTTGCTGTTCCCACCGCCGTTCCCAATCTCGACATCGTACCCTCCACGATGGATTTGCTCGGTTTCGAGATGCAGGTTGCGAATGTTTCCAACCGCGTTTTCTTGCTGCGTGCGGCCATGGAGACGCAGGAAGCCAGAGGCTATTCCTATATTCTCGTCGACTGCCCCCCTTCTTTCAATCTTTTGACGATGAATGCCATGACGGCCGCACATTCCGTGCTCGTGCCGTTGCAATGCGAGTTCTTTGCACTGGAGGGCCTAAGCCAGTTGCTGGATACGGTCAGTCAGATTCGTGGATCGGTGAACCCGCAACTCGACATACAGGGCATTGTTCTTACGATGTTCGATGCGCGCAATAATCTTGCACAGCAGGTGGTTTCGGATGTGCGCACGCATCTGGGCGAAAAGGTTTACCACACGCTCATTCCACGCAATGTGCGTGTTTCCGAAGCGCCGTCCTATGGTAAACCGGCAATTCTCTATGATCTAAAATGTGCCGGCAGCCAGGCCTATCTGCAGCTAGCGTCCGAAGTGATTCAGAGAGAGCGTCTGCGTAAAGCCGCCTGACGTTTGCCGGAATGTATGGAGTAATATCTTATGAGTGATGATCTTTCCAAGCGTCGGCTGGGGCGCGGTCTTGCCGCATTGATCGGAGAAATGGACCAGCCTGTGCCGGTGGGTGAGCCCCAGCGCGCCGTTAACGCCGATCGTACCATTCCCATCGAATTCATCGCTCGCAGCCAGAGAAACCCGCGGCGTCATTTCGATGAGAATGAGCTGCAGGATCTTGCCGCCTCCATTCGTCAGCATGGAATTGTTCAGCCTGTGGTCGTAAGAACGGTTGGAGTCAACCGATACGAGATTATTGCGGGCGAGAGGCGCTGGCGTGCGGCGCAGCTGGCGGGCTTTACCGATGTTCCCGTCATCGTTCGCGATGTGGATGACCGCACGGCGCTGGAACTGGCAATTGTCGAAAACGTACAGCGTTCCGACCTCAATCCGCTTGAAGAAGCTATGGGGTATGAGCAGCTGATCGCCGAACACGGCTATACGCAGAATGATCTCGGCGAAATCATCGGCAAAAGCCGAAGCCACGTTGCCAACAGCCTGCGGCTTTTGAAGCTTCCCGATCCGGTACGGGATATGCTGGCGGATGGTTCGCTCTCTGCAGGTCATGCCCGCGCGCTTGTTTCCACTTCCGATCCGGCGACGCTCGCGAAAACAATCGTATCCAAGGGACTTTCGGTCCGTGATGCCGAGCGCCTGGCGCAGAACGATATCAAATCGCAGGGCGATGTTGCGGAGAAGCGACCTGCGGCGGAAAAGGATTCCGATACGATCGCGCTCGAACGCAGCCTGTCCGATGCTCTCGGGCTGGATGTGAAGATCAGCCACAAGGGCGGATCGGGGCAAATCCGTATCGGTTATCGGACATTGGAACAGCTTGAAGCGGTATGCCGGCTTCTGGAGCAGAAATAAGTAACTATTTGTTTTAAAATATAAAATACCCGCCTTTGGCGGGTATTTTTATTTACGGCGTTCAAAAGTCGATGGCCCGGCCTTTTATTTCGTAATCGCCGAAACGCACGGGTTCCGCGCCGCCGCGGCCGCCGGTTTCCGGCGGCAACTGGAGATCGGCCTGTTGCTTGCGCCGTTCTTCCGCTTCTTTCAACGCTCGCTGCGCCGCCGGCGAAAGTCGCTTTACACTTTCCGCGCCACTGTCTGTGGCGTTGTCATTATCCGCATTCTGCATGAAATCCTCCCTATGACGGGATATTGAAATACGTTTGCCGCTTACCAGATTATATAATCCGAGGGGCTTTATAAACCCCGGAATATTCCCGGTGAGTGACAAGGAGAGTTTAACGGATGAACATGATGCGCACGGCAATGCTTCTGGCCTTCATGACCGCATTGTTCATGGGTGTCGGTTTTCTGATCGGCGGCAAGGGCGGCATGATGATCGCCCTGGTTATCGCGGCTGGTATGAATATTTTTTCCTACTGGAACTCTGACAAGATGGTTCTCTCCGCCTATCATGCGCGGGAGATCGATGAGGCGAATGCGCCCGAATTTTTTCACATGATCCACGACCTGTCGCAGAATGCCGGTCTGCCGATGCCGAAGGTCTATATTTACGATAGCCCGCAACCGAATGCCTTCGCGACCGGGCGGAATCCGCAGAACGCTGCTGTTGCCGCTTCGACAGGACTTCTAGAGCGTTTGACGCCCGCGGAAGTGGCCGGTGTCATGGCGCATGAGCTTGCGCATGTGCAGAACCGGGATACGCTGACCATGACAATCACCGCCACGCTGGCGGGCGCCATCTCCATGCTCGGCAATTTTGCCTTCTTCTTCGGCGGCAACCGGGAGAACAACAATAATCCGCTCGGATTTATCGGCGTGCTGGTCGCGATGATCGTGGCGCCGCTGGCAGCGATGCTGGTGCAGATGGCGATCAGCCGCACGCGGGAATATTCCGCTGACCGGCGCGGCGCGGAAATCTGCGGCAATCCGCTCTGGCTTGCTTCCGCCTTGCAGAAGATTTCGGGGATGGCGCAGCGCATCCACAATGACGATGCCGAGCGTAACCCGGCAACGGCGCATATGTTCATCATCAATCCGCTTTCCGGCGAGCGCATGGACAATCTCTTCTCCACCCATCCGAATACGGAAAACCGCGTGGCCGCGCTGCATGCCATGGCACAGGAGTTTTCCCCGCGAGGATCGACGCCGCCGCCATCGGGTGATAGACCTCTGCGCAAATCAGGCTCCGTTCCCAAAACAGGCTGGGGACGCGGCAATGAAAACGAGCGCAAGGGGCCGTGGTCTTGACATCCGATATTCAGAATAAGCCGGCGCGGTCCAGAAAACCGAGACCAGCAAATGGGAGGGGCCGTGAAGACGGCCCTTCGTCTTTCCAGGACAAGCCGGGTCTCGCCGCGCGCATCGCCGCGACCCGCATTCTGGCGGCCGTTCTGGAAAAGAAGACCTCGCTGGATGGGATGCTCGATAGCGAAAACGGCAATCCCGTCTATCGAGCCCTGTCGCTTGCGGACCGGGCGCTGGTGAGAGCCATCGTCAACAGCGCGCTTCGCCACCTCCCGCGGATTGAAACGGCATTGTCGGTGCTGCTGGATGGGCCGCTGCCGCAGGGCGCGCGTTCGCTGCATCACGTTCTCGTCGTCGGTGCGGCGCAGATGCTTTACCTCGATGTGCCGGATCATTCCGCTGTCGATCTCGCCGTGGAGCAAGCTCACCGCGATCCGCGCAACCGGCGTTTCGTCAAACTGGTGAACGCCGTTCTTCGACGGCTCGGTCGTGAAAAAGCGGATATCGAGAAGGCTGTCGCCGGCGTTCCGGTACTGCCGGACTGGTTCCATGCGCGGCTTGTTTCCGCTTACGGCAATGAGGTTGCGCAAAGGATTTCGGAGGCGCAGCTGACACCCTCCTCAATTGATCTGACGATCAAGGCTGATCCTGCTCTCTGGGCGGAAAAACTGGGCGGTACGCTCATGCCGAATGGCAGCGTGCGCCTGGGTGAATTCGAGGGGCAGATCCCGTCGCTTGAAGGCTTCGCTGAAGGTGCGTGGTGGGTGCAGGATCTCGCCGCCAGCATGCCGGTTCGCCTTATGGGCGACATCGCGGGTAAACGTGTCGCAGATCTCTGTGCTGCTCCGGGCGGCAAGACCGCGCAGCTTGCACTGGCGGGCGCCAATGTGACGGCGCTGGATCAGTCCGGTAACCGTCTTCGTCGCCTCAGGGAAAATCTCGACCGGCTTGGCCTCCGCGCCGAAACGGTGGAAGCCAATATGCTGAAGTACCAGCCGGAACAGCTTTTTGACGCAGTCCTTCTCGATGCGCCCTGTTCTTCCACCGGGACACTTCGCAAACATCCCGATGTCTGCTGGACCAAGGATGAGAACGACATTGCCAAACTCGCTGCCCTTCAGGGCCAGATGCTGCGGCATGCGTTGACGCTCGTTGGCCCCGGCGGCCTCGTGGTCTTTTCCAATTGCTCGCTCGATCCTTCCGAAGGAGAAGCGATGATTGCCGAGGTTCTGGCGGAAAATCCGGGTGTGGAGCGTGTTGCCGTCCGCCGCGAGGATTGGCCTGGAATGGAAGCGGCCATCAGCCCCGATGGCGATCTTCGCACGACACCGGACATGTTCGGCGGTGTCGACGGGTTTTTTAGCAGTGTCTTGCGTAAGAAGTAGAAAAAAGCCAAGCTTTCGCGAATCATTAGATATTTATCGAAAACGTTCCGGTCGTCGCGGTTCACTGATAAAAACAAAACATGTGAAACGGGAAACACAGCTTGTTAGGGTCCTTTGCAGGCAGCATGAATGCCGCCGGTCTTCTGTCGCGGATGGCGTATCGTCATCTGTGTGTCGGCCTCACCCCTTTGCGCCTGCATATGTCGCGATTTGCCACCCGTGCACCAGACGGTCTGGTGGCGGCGCCGACCGATCTCAGAGCCATCGATCCCTATTTCGCCGAGGAACTGTTGCGGGGCCGCATCGCGCTGGCCGGGCGTGTCGTCGAAACCGGAGGAGCTTCGCCATTTCAGGTGGAATATCCATCGGCGGTCTTTGAAGAACGGCTGCATGCATTCAGTTGGCTACGGCATATTCGCTCTGATAAATCGAGCGAGGCCTGCAAACGGGCGCGTCGTATTGTTGCGGAATGGATGGCGCTTCATGGCAAACGGCTTGCAGGCACTGCCTGGTCGCCGGAAATCGCCGCACAAAGGCTGATTGCCTGGCTTTCGCACTCTCCCGTGGTTTTATACGAGGCCGATGCCGGTTTTTATCGCCGGTTCCTGAAAAGCCTCGCCTTTCATGTGCGTTATCTCGAAAGAATCGTCCGACATGCGCCGGATGGCGAAGCGCGGCTGAGGATCAGGATTGCCTTGGCCATGGCTTCCATCGCCATGCCAACGCGCCTTTCGCGGATCACGCGGAATGGAATGAAGCTGGCTCAGGAAATGGAACGCCAGATTCTGCCCGATGGCGGGCATGTTTCCCGCAATCCACGCGTCATGCTGGACCTGCTGCTCGATCTCCTGCCGCTTCGGCAAAGTTATATCAATCTGGGCCATGATCTGCCCTCCGGCCTGGTGCCGGCGATAGACCGCATGTTCCCGGCGATCCGGTTCTTCCGGCATCAGGGCGGCGATCTGGCGCTGTTCAACGGCGCTACGGCGACGCTCGCCAATGAGCTTGTTTCCGTGCTGCGCTATGATGAAACGGCCGGCCGGCCCTCCAAGGTTCTGCCGGACGTGAACTACCACCGGCTTGCGACGGACGATACGGTCATCATCGTGGATACGGGCTATCCCGGCTCGGCGGAGCTTTCACGCAATGCCCATTCGGGTTGCCTGTCTTTCGAAATGTCCTGCGGCAAGAACCGCTTCATCGTTAATTCCGGCTTTCCACGCAACGCCGCGCCGGAATATCAGCGGGCCAGCCGTTCCACGGCGGCGCATTCCACCGTCACGCTTGCGGATACATCATCGTGCAGACTGTCGCGCTCGCGGTTGCTTGGTCCGATCATGGTGTCAGGCGTCAGCCACGTCGACAGCCGGCGTGGAACGGATGCAAACGGCAATGACGTTCTCTGGGCGTCTCATGACGGCTATTTGCAGAATTTCGGCTGCCACCATGAGCGGGAAATAGAGTTGAATGCGGCCGGCACCAAGATAAAGGGTCGGGATCTGCTTCGGGCCGATGCGAGTGCGGTAAAAACGCAATTGCAGTCAGTCACAGCGGTTTCACGTTTCCATATTCATCCCCACATTCAGATACATCAACGGGATGAGGAGTCTGCCTATCTGGAGGCAGCGGATGGAACCGTCTGGCTGTTTTCCGCGCAGGGGCTGGAGCTTTTCGTCACCGAGGATGTCTTCATGGCCGATGCATCCGGTATGCGCCCGTCGCAGCAGATCGAGCTCCCCTTCAATCTCGCAAATACGCGGGAAATCCGCTGGCTCATCGAACGCCAGGCCTAGACAATTTCCGGCGGTGCCGGTCAAAAACCACCATAGTTTTCTCCGTTCGGCATCCCCGCTGTTTATTAATCCGGTAAGCTGTGTTAACGCGGCGGCAATTGCTGGATCAATCCCATTCCAGCCTGTCCTCCCCGTTAAACGGAGTATGCCTGATGGCCGTCGTGTCCAAAAAAATCCCCGCCCCCGATAAGGTCAAAATCCGCACGGCGCTTCTTTCCGTGTCCGACAAGACTGACATTATCGAGCTGGCGACGGTTCTGTCGAAGCTTGGCGTCAAACTTCTGTCGACCGGTGGAACGGCGAAGGCCATTGCCGAAGCAGGCTTGCCGGTGACGGATGTCTCCGACGTAACGAATTTTCCCGAGATCATGGACGGTCGCGTCAAGACGCTGCATCCCAATGTCCATGGCGGGCTTCTGGCCATCCGGGACGATGCAGAGCATGTCGAGGCGATGAAGGCGCACGGCATCGAGGCAATCGATCTCTCGGTCATCAATCTCTATCCCTTCGAGGAAGTTCGCGCCAAGGGCGGCGATTATCCGACGACGGTGGAGAACATCGATATTGGCGGCCCGGCGATGATCCGCGCTTCCGCCAAGAACCATGCCTATGTCACGGTGGTTACCGATCCGTCTGACTATCCCGATCTGGTTGAAGCCCTGCAGGCCGATGACGGCCAGACATCCTATGCGCTGCGCCAGCGTTTTGCCGCCAAGGCCTATGCCCGCACCGCCGCCTATGATGCGGTGATTTCCAACTGGTTTGCCGAGGCGCTTGCGATCGAAACACCGGATTACCGCGCCATCGGCGGCGCGCTGAAGGAAAAGATGCGGTATGGCGAAAACCCGCATCAGAGCGCTGGTTTTTACCTCACCGGCGAAAAGCGTCCGGGCGTTGCAACGGCCACGCTTCTTCAGGGCAAGCAGCTTTCCTATAACAACATCAATGACACCGATGCAGCTTACGAGCTCGTGGCGGAATTCCTGCCGGAAAATGCGCCGGCAGTCGCCATCATCAAGCACGCCAATCCCTGCGGCGTGGCGACGGGTCCGACACTTGCCGAAGCTTACCGGCGGGCGCTGGCATGCGATTCCGTGTCGGCCTTTGGCGGCGTCATCGCCCTGAACCGCACGCTCGATGCGGAAACGGCGGAAGAAATCGTCAAACTCTTCACTGAAGTCATCATCGCGCCTGATGTTACCGAAGAAGCGAAGTCCATCATTGCCCGCAAGCCGAACCTGCGCCTTCTGGCCGCTGGCGGCCTGCCTGATCCCCGCGCGGCGGGCATTACCGCGAAGACCGTCTCGGGCGGCCTGTTGGTGCAGAGCCGCGACAATGGCATGGTCGAGGATCTCGACCTCAAGGTCGTCACCAAGCGTGCGCCGACGCCGCAGGAACTTGAAGATATGAAATTTGCCTTCAAGATCGCAAAGCATGTGAAGTCCAATGCCGTCATTTACGCCAAGGACGGGCAGACGGCTGGCATCGGCGCGGGCCAGATGAGCCGTGTGGATTCGGCCCGTATCGCTGCCCAGAAGGCGGAAGATGCCGCCAAGGCTCTTGGCCTTGCCGAACCGTTGACGCGCGGCTCCGCCGTCGCTTCGGAAGCATTTTATCCCTTTGCCGACGGTTTGCTCGCCGCGATTGCCGCAGGTGCCACCGCCGTCATCCAGCCGGGCGGCTCCATGCGCGATCAGGAAGTGATTGACGCCGCGAATGAGCATAATGTGGCGATGGTCTTTACCGGCATGCGCCACTTCCGCCACTAAACGCGGAAACAACCTGAAATAACAAAGGCCCGGAAATCACTTTCCGGGCCTTTTGTTTCACGTGGGACAGTTTTAATTTTCGGTCAGGTCACTGCGCCGACCTGCCACGGTACAAATTCATTGTCGCCGTAGTCGTAGATCTCGCTGACGGTCTTTTCGCCGGAGGCCACCGCCAGAATATGCTCGAAAATTCGTTTGCCGGATTCTTCGATGGTTTCAGCGCCGGTGACGATCTCACCGCAATTGATATCCATGTCTTCCTTCATGTGTTCATACATTTCGGAATTGGTGGCGATCTTGATGCAGGGTGACGGCTTGAAGCCCGAAACGGAGCCGCGGCCAGTGGTGAAACAGATGACGTTGCAGCCGCCGGCGACCTGGCCGGTGACGGCAACAGGGTCGTAACCGGGCGTATCCATGAAGACGAAACCCTGCTCCGTTACGGTTTCGGCGAATTCATAAACCGCCTTCAGCGGCATGGAGCCGCCCTTGGCGACCGCGCCCAGGGATTTTTCCAGAATGGTGGTGAGGCCGCCAAGCTTGTTACCGTGGGAGGGATTGTTGTTGAGTTCGTCGCCATTGCGGGCGGTATAATCACGCCACCAGTCGATACGCTGTAGCAGCTTTTCGGCGACGGCAGGTGTGACGGCGCGCTTTGTCAGGAGGTGTTCAGCGCCGTAAATTTCCGGCGTCTCGGAGAGGACCGTGGTTCCACCGTTGCGGACGATGAGGTCAGAGGCATAACCCAGAGCCGGGTTGGCCGAAATACCGGAATAACCATCCGAGCCGCCGCATTCCAGTGCCACCTTCAGCTTGGAAAGCGGTTGCTCCGTACGGCGGGCGACATTGACCATCGGCAGCATGGCCTTGATCTCGGCAATCGCCGCATCGATTGTCTTGCGGGTGCCGCCATGCTGCTGGATCGTCATGGTGCGCAGCCGCTCACCCTCTTCCATCTTGTAATGTTCGAGAATGGGCGCGATTTGGTTGGTTTCGCAACCGAGGCCGATCAGCAGAATTCCGCCGAAATTCGGGTGGCGGGCATAGCCCTGAATAGTGCGGATCAGCAGGCGGTAACCTTCCGATTTCGTATTCAGCGCACAGCCGCCGCCATGGGTCAGCGCCACGACGCCATCGACATTGTCGAAACCATCAAGGCCGCCCTGTTTGTTAAAATAATCCGCGATGTAACGCGACACCGTGGCGGAACAGTTCACCGAAGCGATGACGCCGATATAGTTTCTCGTTCCGACGCCACCGAGGCCGCGGTCATAACCCTTGAACGTTCGGCGTTCGGCTTCCGGCACCATGCCCTTTTCTTCGATATCGACGCTGAACTGATGCGCGTGTTCGGAAGGCACCATGGCGAGATTGTGCAGGTGCACGTGCCGGCCGGGCTCGATATCCTGGGTGGCGATACCGATGACCTGTCCGTATTTCAGCACCTCATCGCCCGATTTGATGAATTTGAGGGCCACCTTGTGCCCGCGCCCGATCAGCTCGAGCGCCGCCAGATCGCCCCTGCCCGTCGCGCCGCCGGCCGGAATGGACCGACGTGCCACCGCAACATTGTCGTTGGCGTTCAGCAAAATGGTTGCCTCGGAATTCTCACTCACGGGTTTTCCTCCTCCCGGTATATTGCCTGCTATGTTTCCAGATCAGTTTTCGACCCAGCGTCTCTTCGAACCTTCCAGATGGGTATGCATGGCGGCCTGCGCCAGCAGCGGATCTTTCAGTTCAAGCGCCGCCAGAATGGCCTCGTGTTCCTGAAGCGCATGGGTCCAGGTATCGCGGTCTTCGAATTTCACGCGAAGCTGGGCCGAAATGGGGCTGTGGCGCTCATCGAAGAGGTTGGCCACCATTCGGGCCAAAACGCTGTTACCGGATTGCTCGGCGATGGTGACGTGAAACAGCCGATCCTGATCCAGAGGCTTGCGACCGGCCTCGATTTCCCGCTGCATGGTATTGAGTATTTGCCGGAGGGCCGCGATTGTCTCATCGGTCATCCGGCTTGCCGCCAGCACGATGGTGGCACCCTCCAGCGCAGCGCGCGCCTGCATCAGTTCGGAGGGGCTGTCACCGAGCGATTTGGTATGGTGGGTCGTCTGCAACGCTTCCGCCGACACATAAACCCCGGAACCCATGCGAATTTCGACGGTGTTGTCGATTTCAAGCGCAATCAGCGCCTCGCGCAAGGAAGGCCTCGATACGCCGAGCTTCTGTGCAAGTTCGCGTTCGGCGGGAAGCCGCGTGCCGGGCAGGAATTCACCCATATCGATGAGTTCGCGTATCTGGTCCGCAATCTGCTGATAAAGCCTGCGCGGTTCCGCTATTTTGGCCTGACCACTCATGTGTTTTTCGACGAGTCCTGTCTGCAATCCGTATTTGGCCTTACCGTAACGCCAAGCGTTTCAATACGCAAGGAATTACTTAAGCATATGAAATAACTCATTTATTATTGGTTATTGTTTCATGTGTCGCTTCCGCTTTGGATATGGCTTCGCAAATTTTGGACTAATTGGCTTGACCATTCTAAAAAACCGGCCTAACCATTTGGCCTGTTCATGGCCCCGGTGGAGCGGGGATACGGGTGGGAGGTTTCCAGATGTCGCAGGGCGCATCGACAATTCGAGGCGATTTTTCGCCTGAACAGATGGCGCATGGACAGCGCGTGGTGCTCCTGCGCCTCGATAACATCAGCAAGGAATTTCCCGGCGTCAAAGCACTGTCGAACGTGCATTTCGATCTGCGCGCCGGCGAGGTGCATGCCGTCTGCGGTGAGAATGGTGCGGGAAAATCGACGCTGATGAAGATCGTCAGCGGCGTCTATCAGCCGAGCGACGGCACCATCCTTCATAAAGGTGTAAAGGTGCAATATGCATCGCCGCTGGAGTCCGAAGCTGCGGGCATCGCCATCATTCATCAGGAACTCAACCTCGTTCCGCATCTTTCCGTTGCCGAAAACATCTATCTTGCGCGCGAACCGCGTCGCGGTTTCCTCGTCGACCGCAAGAAGCTGCGCCTCGATGCCAAGCGCTGTCTCGACCGGCTGGGTGTCGATATCGACCCCGACCAGATCGTCCGCGGTCTCTCGGTCGCCCAGTGTCAGATGGTGGAAATCGCCAAGGCGCTTTCTCTTGACGCTGAAGTGCTCATCATGGATGAGCCGACCTCCTCGCTGACCGAGCAGGAGACGCGGCTCCTGTTCAAGGTCATCCGCGATCTCAAGGCATCCGGTGTCGGGATCGTTTATATTTCCCATCGTCTCGATGAAATGGCCGAAATCGTCGACCGTGTGACGGTTCTGCGCGACGGACGTTATATTTCGACCGACGATTTCGCTTCGATCACCGTTGACGACATCGTCACGCGCATGGTCGGGCGTTCGCTGGAAGACAAATTCCCCGAGCGTACATCGCGCCCCACGGAAGATGTTATTTTTTCCGTCGAGGGCCTGACGCGCAGCGGCGTGTTCCACGACGTCGGTTTTTCGCTGCGACGTGGTGAAATCCTCGGTTTTGCCGGGCTGATGGGCGCCGGCCGCACCGAAGTCGCCCGGGCCATCTTCGGCGCAGATTCGCTTGATGCGGGCAGGATCGTTTTCAACGGGCGGGAGCTTTCGATCAGCTCGCCGCAGGACGCCATCGAAGAAGGCATCGCCTATCTCTCGGAAGACCGCAAAAGCGATGGCCTCGCCATCAAGATGTCGGTGGCGGCCAATACGACGCTTGCCAATCTCGGCGAGGTTTCCAACCGTTTCGGCCTGATCGATTTCAAGAAACATGACGATGTGGCAAAGCGCTACGTCGATCTCCTGAATATCCGTACTCCCTCGATCGGGCAGACGGTGCGGCTGCTTTCCGGCGGCAATCAGCAGAAAATCATCATCGGCAAATGGTTGTTCCGGCAATCTCGCGTGCTGTTCTTCGACGAGCCGACACGCGGCATCGATGTCGGCGCGAAATTCGCGATCTACAAGATCATGGACGAGCTCGCCGCGCAGGGCATCGGCGTCATTCTCATCAGTTCGGAACTGCCGGAAATTCTGGGACTGACGGATCGTATCGCCGTTTTCCACCAGGGCCGGATTACGGGCGTGCTCGAAACCGCCAAGACCAATCAGGAAGAAATCATGCGGTATGCGTCCGGTTACGGCCGGACCGCGCAGTGAGGAACGACATGGCCAATATTGCAGAACCCAAGAAGAGCTTCGCAGTCAGCGACCGCCAGAAGGATATTATCCAGAAGTTTGCCGCACTTGGCAGCCTCTTTGCGCTTGTCGCGGTCTTTTCCGCCACCAGCAGCGCCTTCTTCACCGTCAATAACGGCATGACGATTGCGTTGCAGGTCACGTCCATCGCCCTGCTCGGCATCGGGGCTACCTGTGTCATCATCACCGGCGGCATCGATCTTTCCGTCGGTTCGGTGCTTGCGCTTGCCGGTGTCGTCGCCGCCCTTGCGGTGAAGGAACTCGGCATGCCGGTGCCGGTCGGCATGTTGCTCGGCATTCTGACGGGGTCACTCTGCGGTCTCATCAACGGTCTTCTGGTCACCCGTTTCAAGCTGCCGCCCTTCATCGCCACGCTCGGTATGATGTTGATCGCCCGCGGTGTGGCCCTACAGATCACCGGTGCGCGCGCCGTCTCCGGCCTCGGCGAATCTTTCGGCGAACTCGGCAATGGCGCCCTCTTCCGCATCGTCACTATCGGTGACGACGGCTTTCCGAATGTGGTGTTTCCCGGCATCCCCTACCCCGTCATCCTGATGGTGGTGATTGCGCTTGCCGTTTCCTTCATGCTCAACCGCTCGATCCTCGGCCGTCACATTTACGCTGTCGGTTCCAACGCCGAAGCCGCGCGCCTTTCCGGCGTCAATGTCGCCCGCGTCACAAATTTCACCTACATCCTGTCCGGCACGCTCGCCGGGCTGACGGGCTGCGTGCTGATGTCTCGCCTCGTCACCGCCCAGCCGAACGAGGGTGTTATGTATGAGCTGGACGCCATTGCCAGCGCCGTTATCGGCGGCACATCGCTGATCGGCGGCGTGGGAACGATTTCCGGTACGGCCATCGGCGCTTTCGTCATCGGCATCCTGCGCAACGGTCTCAACATGAATGGCGTCTCCGCCTTCACACAACAGATCATCATCGGCCTCGTCATTCTGGTCACCGTCTGGATCGACCAGTTGCGCAACCGCCGCTGATCAAGGGCCTGCGGACCCTTTCCGCAAAAAAGATCGGCAAGGGGAGGCCCGGTATGCCGACATCACGGAGGAAGAAATGAAGAAAATTGCGACTGCCCTTCTGACATCCGCAATTGCGCTGTGGAGCGTTTCCACCGTGCAGGCCGGTGAAATCGCCGTCATCGTCAAAACCGTCAACTCCACCTTCTGGCAGAACGTCCAGAAGGGCGCTGATGCGGCGATGAGGAACTCTTCCGGCAATACCATGACCTTCCAGGGGCCGGCTGCCGAGTCCGCCATTGCCGACCAGGTCAACATGGTCGAAAACGCCATCAACCGTAAGGTCGCGGGCATTGTTCTGGCACCTTCCGATCCGGACGCGCTGGTGCCTGCCGTCAAGAAGGCCTGGGAAGCCCGTATTCCGGTGGTTCTGATCGACTCGCAGCTCGCAAAGGGCTCGGAGCAATATTACCAGTCGTTTCTGGCGACCGATAACAAGAAAGCCGGTGAACTGGCAGCGCAGGCGCTGATCGACAAGGTGGGCAAGGAAGGCAAGATCGCCGTCATGTCCTATGTCGCCGGTGCCGGTTCTGAAATCGGCCGTGTCGGCGGTTTCACCGATTACATCCAGATGAACTCCAACCTGAAGATCGTCGGCCCATTCTATTCGCAGTCGCAGATGGCGACCGCGCTGAACCAGACGACCGACGTTCTGGCCGCCAATTCCGACCTCAAGGGCATTTTCGGCGCCAATGAGCCGACGGCAATCGGCGTCGGTCGCGCGCTCGCCCAGAGCGGTAAGGCCGGCAAGGTTGTCGCCATCGGCTTCGACGGCAATCAGGACCTTCAGGGCTTCGTCAAGGATGGCACGCTGGCCGGTATCGTGGTTCAGGGTTCCTATCAGATGGGTGAAAAGGGCGTAGAGACCATTTCCAAGCTCATCGGCAAGGAAAAGGTCGAAAAGTTCGTCGACACCGGCGTCGTTGTTGTCACCAAAGACAATATCGAAAAGCCGGAAGCCAAGAACGTTCTTTATTGATTGCGTGATGACGCGCCGCTTTGCGGCGGCGCGTCTTTCCAAAGACAAGCTGGAAAGTCCCTGCGATGAAAGTCTCCGATACACGTAAATTGCCGCGCCGCGCCGTCGACGTCACCGTCATGGGCCTCGGTTGCGCCCAGATGGGCAATCTCTACCGCGTCACGCCCTATGAAGAGTCCAAGGGTGCGTTCGACAAGGCATGGGAAAGCGGCATGCGTTATTTCGATACCGCGCCGTTTTATGGCTATACGCGGTCGGAGCGTCGCCTCGGCACTATGGTGACGGAGCATGACCGGAACGAATATACGCTCAGCACCAAGGTCGGCCGTGTGATGGTACCTGACGAGACCGTCGGTCCGGAGGAGGATGCCTATATAGCGCCCCTGCCGTTCCGCCCGGTCTATGATTATTCCTATGACGGTATCCTGCGTTCCTTCGAGGCAAGCCAGCAACGGCTCGGTGTTCTGAAGCCGGATATTCTTTATGTGCATGATATCGGCTCCTTCACCCATGGCGAAAAGCACCAGCATTACTGGGAGCAGCTGACCACCGGCGGTGGCTTCCGCGCGCTTGGCAAGCTGCGCGAGGAAGGATCGACGGGGGCCGTCGGCCTCGGCGTCAATGAGTGGGAAATCGTCAGCGACGCCATGGATGTCTTCGATATCGACGTCGCCATGCTCGCCGGCCGCTATACGCTGCTGGAGCAGCAGAGCCTTGCGTTCATGAACCGTTGCGCCGAAAGCGGTGTCGCCATCGTTGTCGCCGGTGCATTCAATTCCGGCATTCTGGCCGGCAACCGCAAATTCAATTATGCCGACGCGCCTGCCGATATTCTCACGCGTGTCGATGCGTTGCAGGGTGTTTGCGAGGAACTCGGCGTATCGCTGCAGGCGGCCGCGCTGCAATTTCCGCTTGCCCATCCGGCGTCGGTCACGGTCGTTTCGGGTGCGCGCAATGCGCAGCAGCTCGCCTCCAATATCGAGTGGTTCGAGCAGTCTATCCCGGATGAATTCTGGTCCGAACTGCACAGGCGCGGCCTGATTGCTGAAGGCGCGCCGGTGCCCGGCGGGAAGGCCTGAGGCAATGCTCATCGATGCCCACCAGCATTTCTGGCTGATGAAAGATCGCGCCGGGCAATGGCCGCCGCCGTCGCTCGCCGCCATCTACCGGGATTTTCTCCCCGCCGACCTGTCGCCTTTGCTGGCCGCTGCCGGCGTTTCCGGCACCGTGCTGGTCCAGACGATGGAGACGGCGGCTGACACGGATTTCATGCTGGAACTGGCGGAAAAGACCGATTTCATCAAGGGTGTGGTCGGCTGGGTGGACATGAAATCCGCCGATGCAGCGAGTGAAATCGCCCGTCGGGCAAAACATCCGGCGTTCAAGGGTGTCCGCCCGATGTTGCAGGGCATGGAGGATGTCGCCTGGATCGATGATCCGGCACTCGATCCCGCCGTGGCGGCGCTGGTAAAACATGGTCTGACGTTCGATGCGCTGGTCCTGCCGCCCAATCTGCCGCATCTTCTCGCCTTTGCCCGCCGCCATCCGCAATTGCCTGTCGTCATCGACCATGGCGCGAAGCCCCTGATTGCTACCGGTCACTACAGCAACTGGCGCAAGGATATGGCCGCTCTGGCGGCTCTCCCGAATGTCCATTGCAAACTCTCCGGTCTGTTGACCGAGCGCGGTGAGCAGCGGCCGGAAGCGGTACGGCCTTATGCCGAGACCATTCTGGAACTCTTTGGCGGCAACCGCGTGATTTTTGGCAGCGACTGGCCGGTGTTGCGGCTGGCGGGCGATTATCAGGCATGGCTTGATTTCTGCCACGATATCGTGCCGGCAGAAGACCATGCAGCAGTTTTCGGCGGTAACGCCATTCGTTTTTATTCCCTTTCCCACAGGTGATGCATGCTGGCGATTTTCTGCGAAACCCCAGGTCAACTCGTCTCCAAGGAACTGCCGAAACCAGTCCGTGGCGAAGGTGAAGTGTTGGTGCGTATTCGCCGCATCGGGGTTTGCGGCACGGACCTGCACATCTTCACCGGCAACCAGCCTTATCTTTCCTATCCACGCATCATGGGCCATGAGCTTTCCGGCACGGTGGAAGAAGCGCCGCAAGGCAGCCATCTGTCCGCCGGCGATGTGGTCACCGTCATTCCCTATATCTCTTGCGGCAAATGCAGCGCCTGCCTGAAGGGCAAGAGCAATTGCTGCCGCAATATCGGTGTGCTGGGCGTTCATCGCGATGGCGGCATGGTCGAATATCTGAGCGTGCCGCAACAATTCGTGCTGAAGGCAGAGGGGTTGAGTCTCGATCAGGCGGCGATGACCGAATTTCTGGCTATCGGTGCGCATGCGGTGCGCCGTGGCGCAGTCGAGAAGGGGCAGAAGGTTCTGATCGTCGGCGCCGGCCCGATTGGCATGGCGGTTGCGGTTTTTGCGGTTCTTGATGGCGGCGAAGTAACGATGATCGACGGACGCACCGACCGGCTGGAGTTCTGTAAGGAGCATCTCGGCGTCGCCCATACGGTGGCGCTCGGCGAGGGCGACAGGGATCGCCTTTCCGACATCACCGGCGGCGATTTTTTCGATGCGGTCTTCGATGCGACCGGCAATCCGAAAGCCATGGAGCGCGGCTTTTCCTTTGTCGGCCATGGCGGTTCCTATGTGCTGGTCTCTATCGTTGCCAGCGATATCAGCTTCAACGATCCGGAGTTCCACAAGCGGGAGACGACGCTGCTCGGCAGCCGCAATGCCACGCCTCAGGATTTCGAACGCGTCCTGCAGGCGTTGCGCGAAGGCAAGGTACCGGAAGCGCTGATCACCCATCGCATGACGCTTGCCGATGTGCCCTCCAGATTCGCTGGTCTGACCGATCCGAAGGCCGGAGTTATCAAGGGCATGGTGGAGGTCGCATGACGCCCGATACGCCCATCCTGCAATTCGGCACCAGCCGCTTTCTTCTGGCGCATGCGGATCTCTTTGTTTCGCAGGCGCTGGAAAAGGGCGAGGCTATCGGGCGCATCGCGATTGTCCAGACGACCGGCAATGCGGAGAGCCTGAAGCGTGTTGCGGCGCTGAACAGCGGCGTCCCCTACCCCGTGCGCATTCGCGGCATCCGCGAGGGGCAGGAAGTGGACGAGGAAATTCAGGGCGGAGCTGTCGCGCGGGCGCTGACGGCTGCGACCGACTGGGCGGATGTGCGCCGACTTGCCTGCGAGGCCGCGGTCATTCTGTCCAATACGGGCGATCGCGGTTATGAGCTGGATTCGGCGGATAACGCCGGGCTTGCTGGCGATTTCACGGTTGTACCGAAAAGCTTTCCGGCGAAACTCTGCATGTTGCTGCTGGAGCGTTTTCAGCGCAATCCGGAAGCACCTGTCTCCATCTTCCCCTGCGAACTCGTGCCGCGCAATGGCGAAAGGCTGAAACAGGTCATTCGCCGGCTTGCCGATGAGTGGCAATTGCCGGCTGGTTTTGCCTTTTATCTGAATGAGAAGTGCCGTTTCGCCAATAGTCTGGTGGATCGCATCGTCTCCGAGCCTATCGACCCGGTGGGTGCCGTGGCGGAACCCTATGCGCTATGGGCTATAGAGAAGCAGGACGGGCTTGTCCTTCCCTGCACGCACCCTGCCGTGGTGCTGACGGACGATCTCGATCACTATGAAAAGCTGAAGCTTTTCCTGCTCAATCTCGGCCACTCCTATCTGGCGGAACGCTGGTTGCAGGATGCGCGTGCGAAGGACGAGACGGTGCGTCAGGCAATGGCCGACGATGCTCTCGTTACGGATCTTGAGACGCTTTGGCGGGACGAGGTTCTGCCGGTTTTTGCTGCTGAAGGCATGGGGGATGATGCGCAGGCCTATATTGGCGTGCTGCGGGAGCGTTTGCGCAATCCCTTTCTCGCCCATCGGCTCTCCGATATCGCCGGCAACCACGATGAAAAGAAACGCCGCCGCTTCGCCCCGATCATTGCCGCAGCGGAACGGCTGGGATTGAGCCTGCCACAGTCGAAGCTGCGCGCTGCGCTCGCCACCATCAAGCAATAACGGAGTTTTTCATGCAGCGCATGGGCATGGTCATAGGCGTCAAACCGGAGATGATCGCGGAGTATAAAAGGCTGCATGCGGCTGTGTGGCCTGAAGTTCTGGCGCTTATCAGCGACTGCAATATACACAACTACACGATCTTCCTGCGCGAGCCGGAAAATCTGCTCTTCGGCTACTGGGAATATCACGGCAGCGATATCAGCGCCGACATGGCGAAGATGGCCGCAAGCCCCAAGAACCAGGAATGGTGGTCCTTCACCATTCCCTGCCAGCAACCGCTCGAAAGCCGGAAGGAAGGCGAGTGGTGGGCGATGATGGAAGAAACCTTCCACCACGATTGAACGATTTCCTTTGACACTGACCGCGAGTGAACGGCCATGACCAAAATTACTGATCTGCGTGTTTTCGACCTGCGTTTTCCGACCTCTCAGAGCCTCGACGGTTCGGATGCGATGAACCCCGACCCGGATTATTCGGCGGCTTATGTCATTCTCGATACCGATGAGCCGGGTCTCAAAGGCCACGGGCTGACCTTCACCATCGGCCGCGGTAACGACATCTGCTGCATGGCCATCGAAGCGATGCGTCATCTGGTCGTTGGCACCGATCTTGCCACCGTCACCGAGCACCCCGGCAAATATTGGCGGCATCTGACCAGCGACAGCCAGCTGCGCTGGATCGGGCCGGACAAGGGTGCGATGCATCTCGCAACCGGCGCCGTCGTCAATGCCGTGTGGGATTTGTTGGCCAAGAAGGCGGGCAAGCCGGTCTGGCAGCTCGTTGCCGATATGAGCCCGGAAGAAATCGCCGATATCGTCGACTATCGTTATCTGACTGACGTGCTGACCCGGGACGATGCGCTTGCGATCCTCAAAAAAGCCGAAAGCGGCAAGAAGGAACGTATCGAGACGCTGAAGAGCGAAGGTTATGCCTGCTACACGACCTCTGCCGGCTGGCTCGGTTATGACGACGCCAAGCTGCGCCGCCTTTGCCAGGAAGCCATCGATGCCGGATTCAACCATGTGAAGATGAAGGTTGGCCGCGATCTGGAAGACGACATCCGCCGCCTCACCATTGCCCGTGAGGTGATCGGTCCCGACCGTTACCTGATGATCGACGCCAACCAGGTATGGGAAGTGGATCAGGCAATCGACTGGGTGAAGAAGCTCGCCTTCGCCAAGCCATTCTTCATCGAGGAGCCGACCAGCCCGGACGACATTGCCGGTCATCGCAAGATCCGTGCGGCCATCGGGTCCGTTAAGGTGGCGACCGGTGAAATGTGCCAGAACCGCATCATGTTCAAGCAGTTCATCGCCGAGGGCGCCATCGATGTGGTGCAGATCGACAGCTGCCGCATGGGTGGGCTGAACGAGGTGCTGGCGGTGCTGCTGATCGCCGCGAAATACGGCCTGCCGGTGTGGCCGCATGCCGGCGGCGTCGGCCTTTGCGAATATGTGCAGCATCTGTCGATGATCGACTATCTGGTCGTATCAGGCACGAAGGAAGGCCGCGTGATCGAATATGTCGACCACCTGCACGAGCATTTCATCGAGCCCTGCGATATCAGAAATGCCGCTTACATGCCGCCGAAACTGCCGGGCTTCTCCATCGAAATGAAGCCGGAGTCGATTGAGACCTATACCTTCGAGGAATAGTCAAAGGATGACAGCGCCTCCTCGAGCCGCTGCCACTCCGTTTCGCTACCGGGAAGGCCGAAACGCATGTCGTTCGGCCTTTCATCAAAAATGCGGACCAGAATACCGTGTCGGCCAAGATGGCTGAACAGGTCTGCGGCGCGTGTATCCCGCACCAGAGTAAACAGCGTTGTGCCACCGGCAATTGCCAGCCCCGCTTTCTCCAGCATGGCGTTCATGCGCCGGGCGTCTTCGGCAAGGTGCAGACGCATGGATGATTGCCATTTCCCATCCGCCAGAGCCTGCACCGCGATGTGCAGCGCCGGGCCGGAAACCGCCCAGGGGCCGAGCCTTGCCTCAAGTTCAGCAGCGATATCGGGCTGCGCAATCGCGAAACCCAGCCGAACGCCCGCCATGCCGTAAAACTTGCCGAAGGAGCGCAGGACCACCAGCGCCTCCTGACCGGCGGCATCTGCGAGGCTTTCGGCAAGTCCCGTCTCTATGAATGCTTCGTCCACGACGAGCAGTCCGCCCTTGCGGCGCATGGCGTCGGCCAGCGACAACAATGTGGCGCGATCCGTGATGCGACCATCGGGATTATTGGGATTGACCACCACGGCATAGTCGTGAGCCGACATCGCCTCGATGTTTTCCACCTCGGTCATAGCCAGTCCGGCCAAGCGTGCGGTCCGGGCATGTTCCGCGTAGGCTGGTGAAAGTACTGCGCCGCTCTTGGCCCCGCGGGCGATAGCGATCTGGGCCAGCAATGGCATCAGCATCTGGGTGCCGGGAGAAAGCGCCACAAGCCGGGCGGAGGGCGCACGGAAATGGGTTGCGGCCAGATGTTTCAATTCTTCGGCGGCGTCCGGTTCCGGCAGGCGGGCGAATGCGCTGGCGGGGATCGGCGAATGAGGATAGGAGTGCGGATTGATCCCGGTCGAAAGGTCGATCCATGGTTCCGGCGCTTCAGGAAACAGCAGACGCGCCCTGCCGAGATTGCCGCCGTGACGGATCGCAGCTTTCGCCTTTTCTGGTACTGTCTCGCCCATGTTCTTTGCTCTCGCTTTCCTGTCGCTCGTCATCGAACGCCTGACCGGCTATCCGGACTGGCTGTTCAAACGCATCGGCCATCCCGTCACCTGGATCGGTTCGCTTATCGCGCTGCTGGACAAAAAATGGAACCGGGAGAGCGCGTCATTTTCACAGCGCAAGGGGGCAGGGGTGGCGGCCCTCGTTGTTTTTGTCGGGCTCACGCTGTTTGTCGCATGGTTAGTGCAATCCGTTCTGCTTTTCCTGCCCTTCGGCCTTTTGCTGGTCGCCGTGCTTGGCGCTTCGCTCCCGGCGCAGAAAAGTCTCGAGCAGCATGTGGAGGCTGTCGCCACTGCGCTGGAACGCGAGGGTGTGGAAGGTGGCCGTAAGGCGGTATCGATGATCGTCGGGCGCGATCCGCAAAAGCTGGACGAGGCGGCAATCTGCAGGGCGGCCATCGAAAGTCTGGCAGAGAATTTTTCCGACGGCATCGTCGCGCCCGCCTTCTGGCTCGGTCTCCTGGGGCTGCCGGGCGGTGCGGCTTACAAGGCGATCAATACGGCCGACAGCATGATCGGTCATCGCTCACCCCGCCATGAGGCCTTCGGCTGGGCCTCCGCCCGGCTGGACGATCTGGTCAATCTGCCGGCCTCACGGCTGAGCGGCGGTCTTTTCGTGGTTGCCGCGTTTTTTGTTAAGGGTGCATCACCCGGCGGGGCCATTGCCGCGATACGTCGCGATGCCCATCATCACCGTTCTCCCAATGCCGGCTGGCCGGAGGCGGCGCTGGCCGGCGCTCTCGGCTTTGCGCTCGCAGGGCCGCGCTCCTATGGCGGGCAGATGATCGAGGCGCGTTTCATGGGCGAAGGCGGCAGGTCGGCGCTGGTCGCCGGCGATATTCGCACGGCGCTGGGGCTTGCGCGGGTTGCCGACCTGTTGTTGATCGGCCTGCTGGGACTTCTGGCGATCCTTATCGCGCTATAGCAAGCAGACGGTCGAGATCGAGGTGCTGTTCCATATGCGCTGCGAGGCGATCAAGAACGGCGTCCACCTGTCCATCGTAGTTCAGTTCCGTGTTCTGTCCGCCAAGCCGCTCAAGCCACGCGCTGCGTTGGCGGTCATCTGAAAACAGGCCGTGAATATAAGTGCCGAAGATGCGGCCGTCAGGCGACACAGCGCCGTCTTCATGCCCATCAATTTTTGAAAACGGCAGGCTGTCGGTTCCGCTCGTGGTTTCACCGACATGCATTTCATAGCCGGATAAATCAATTCCGTCGAAACTTCTCCCTGTAACGGAAACCAGCCTTTTGTTGCCCGTCAGAACAGTGTCGACATCCAGCAGGCCGAGCCCGTCGACTGTTGCCGGCGGTCCTTCGATGCCTTCGGGATCGGCAACGGTTTTTCCAAGCATCTGGTAGCCGCCGCAGAGGCCCAGAACATGGCCGCCGCGTCTCACATGCGCCTTGATATCAATGTCGAGCCCCGTATTTTTCAGCACGGCAAGATCGGCGATGGTGGCTTTCGAGCCGCAAAGCAGCACCAGCCGGCAGTCGGCGGGAATGGTTTCGCCCGGCCGCACGCGGATCAGTTCGACATCCGGTTCCATGTCCAGCGGATCGAGATCATCGAAATTGGAAATATGCGGCAGGATCGGTACGGCGATGCGGATCTTCGCGCCAGGTTTCCGTTCAGCCGGGCCGGAAAGCCCGAGAGCATCTTCAGCCGGCAGCTTCGCGGCATCGGAAAAATGCGGCAGGAGCCCGATAGAGGCCCAGCCGGTTTTTTCCGCAATTATTCGCATGCCGTCTGAAAACAGGGCCGGATCCCCGCGAAAGCGATTGACGATAAAACCTTCGATCATCGCCGCGTCTTCAGCTTCGAGTACGGCTTTCGTGCCGACAAGGCTGGCGATGACGCCGCCCCGGTCGATATCGCCGATCAGTATCACAGGCGCGTCCGCAGCTCTGGCAAAACCCATATTGGCGATGTCATTGGCACGCAGGTTGATTTCGGAAGCGCTGCCCGCGCCTTCCACCAGCACCAGATCGGCCTGTTGTTTCAGGCGGTTGAAGCTTTCGAGCACACGCGGCATCAGCCCGGCCTTCATGTGCTGATAATCGGCCGCTTTGGCATTGCCGGCGATCTTGCCCTGCACCACCACCTGGGCGCCGGTCTCGCTCTGTGGCTTCAGGAGCACCGGGTTCATATGCACGGAAAGCGGCACGCCCGCTGCGCGAGCCTGCAGCGCCTGCGCGCGGCCAATCTCGCCGCCATCGGCGGTCACCGCCGCATTGTTCGACATGTTCTGCGGTTTGAACGGCATGACGGACAGGCCGCGCCTGACGAAGGCGCGGGCAAGGCCGGCAACCATCAGCGATTTGCCGACATCCGAGCCGGTTCCCTGAAACATCAGCACGCGTGCAGCCATATCAGAATTCTATCCCTGCCTGCGCCTTTACGCCCGCCTTGAAGTGATGTTTCACGAGGGTCATTTCCGTCACCATATCGGCCGCGTCGATGAGCGGTTGCTTGGCATTGCGGCCGGTGACGATGACATGCAGATCGGGCCTGCGGCTGGAAAGCGTTTCGACCACGTCCTCCAGCGGCAGGTAATCGTAACGGAGTGCGATGTTCAGCTCATCGAGGATCAGCAGGCCGATGGTCTCGTCGGCCATCAGGATTTTGGCTTCTTCCCAGGCCTTTGCCGCCGCTGAGATGTCGCGTTTCAAATCCTGCGTGTCCCAGGTGAACCCCTCGCCCATGGTGCGCCACACGACCCTGTCGCCGAACAAAGTCAGCGCCTGCTGTTCTCCCGTCGACCATGCGCCCTTGATGAATTGAACGACGCCGACCCGCCGCCCGGTGCCGAGCATGCGCAGGGCAAGGCCGAATGCGGCGGTGGATTTGCCCTTGCCGGGACCGGTATTGATCATCAGCAGACCTTTTTCGATGGTCTTTTCCGCAACTTCGGCGTCCTGCACCGTCTTGCGGTTGACCATTTTCTGCCGGTGACGTTCGGCTTCGCTGTCGCTGATGTCGCGTGTCATCGCGTTTTCCTTTTCATCCAGCGGCGCGGGACCCGGTGCCCCCGCCATTCGGAGCGGCGACTATACCCAATTTGCCGCACCCAGCAATGTGCGGGCCACGGGGCCGCGGCATTGACCCCCACGCCCGTTCAGCCTAAGGGTAACGAACTGACGGTCTTTTCCCGGCAACGGGAAAAGCTAAGAGGGAACACGGTTCCAGCCCGACTACCGGGTCATTCCGTGGCTGCCCCCGCAACTGTAAGCGGTAAGCCCGCACCGTAAAGCCACTGGACACCTCAACGGGTTCGGGAAGGCGGTGTCAGGGTGTAAAGCCGCGAGCCAGGAGACCTGCCGTTTCAGGAAAAACGTCTGCCGGGCGGGGTGCTCCGGTCAGTCGGTTAGATCGAACATCCGGTTTGCGCCTGTCCGCATACCGTATTCGACATCCGCACCCCCGAGATTTTTTGCAAGGCGCGGGAAGCGATACGGTTTGGATATTTCAGCAACATCTTCATGTGCAGGCGGAAACACGCAGGACGAAACGGCGTCCGGCGTGACCGTCTTCGTTTGCAGAAGCTGTCGCGATGAAGCCGATCCCAATGCCGAACCGCGCCCCGGTTCGCGTTTCGCCGATGCCGTCCTCGCAAAGGCGGAGGAAACGGGCGTCACCGTTCGTTCCGTCAACTGCCTCGCCAATTGCAAGCGCGGGCTTAGTGCCGTGCTGCGCAGCGCCAATGGCTGGTCCTATGTCTTCGGCGGGCTGACGACCGGTGATGCGGAAGATTTGCTGACCGGTGCGCGGCTGCTGGCTGCCGCCCCCGACGGCCTGATGCCCTGGCGCGGCCGCCCCGAACCCTTAAAGCGCGGCATGGTGGCGCGCATTCCCCCATTCGATTTTACCGAGGAGAGATCATGAGCACCCTTCTGGACCGCGTTCCCTGCACCATCGTCACCGGCTTTCTGGGGGCTGGCAAAACCACGCTGCTGCGCGGCCTTCTCGAAAAGCTGGACGGCAAGCGGCTGGCGATCATCGTCAACGAATTCGGCGATATCGGCATCGATGGCGAGATTCTCAAAGGTTGCGGTATTGAAAGCTGCCCGGAAGAAAACATTGTCGAACTGGCCAATGGCTGCATCTGCTGCACGGTGGCGGATGATTTCCAGCCCGCCATCGAACAGATTCTGAGCCGTCAGCCGAAGGTGGAGCATATCCTCATCGAAACCTCGGGCCTCGCCCTGCCGAAGCCGCTGGTGCAGGCCTTCCAGTGGCCGGCGATCAAGAGCCGCGTGACGGTGGATGCCGTCGTGGCCGTGGTGGATGGCGCCGCCCTTGCTGAAGGACAGGTGGCGCACGACATGGAAGCACTCGCCGCCCAGCGGGCCAATGACGAGGCGCTCGATCACGATGACCCGGTCGAAGAGGTTTTCGAGGATCAGGTCGCCTGCGCCGATCTTATCGTGCTGACAAAGGCCGATCTTCTTGACGATGCCGGCCTCAACAAGGCCAAGGCGCATGTTCTCGAACATCTGCCGAAGGCGGCAAAGATCGTCGTGGCCTCCAATGGCGCCATCGAACCCGCCGTGCTGATCGGCCTTGGCCTTGCGGTGGAAGAGGACATCGAAAACCGCCGTACCCACCATGACGGTGAACTCGACCACGAGCATGACGATTTCGACAGCTTCGTCATCGATCTGCCGGCCGTGACCGATCCGGACGCGCTGGCAGCCCGTATCGCCGAGACGGCGGCTGCGGAAAATGTCCTGCGCATCAAGGGCTTTATCGAGGTTTCCGCAAAGCCTATGCGGCTGCAGGTGCAGGCTGTCGGCAGCCGCGTCAACCATTATTACGACCGGCCCTGGGCTGCGGGTGAGGAACGCCGCAGCCGCCTCGTCGTCATCGGGGAAAAGGGCATCAACCGCGAAAAGATCGAACAGATGCTGGCCGCCTGACGATGCACATCCTCGCCACCACATCCTCGTCTCTGGACGACCTGATCGAGCCGGTTGATCTCAACCAGCCCCGGTCGGATGTGGTGGTGCTGTCTTTTTCGGCAAGCGATCTGGCCGGCTTGGAACAGGCCTGGCGGCGAACACAGGTTGCGCTCCCCTCCGTGTCAGCCGCCAACCTCTCCGAGCTTCGACATCCCATGTCGGTCGATCTCTGGATCGAAAAGACGGCAGAACATGCCAGGGTTATTCTTATCCGGATTCTCGGTGGTGCGGAACGCTGGCGTTACGGTGTCGATCAGCTTTCCATTCTTGCGCGCAGGCGCGGCATCAAGCTTCTGCTTTTGCCGGGTGAGTGCAGCGAAAGGGACGAGAAACTGGAAGCGGCCTCGACCGTCGATCGGCGGATTTTGGCCTCGGTCCTCTCCTTCTTCCGTGAGGGCGGGCAGGAGAATATGGATCGGCTTGCCCTTGGTCTCGCCGCTCTTGCAAGGGGCGAGGCATGGCCGGATATTGAAGCCGAACCGCTGCCGAAAGCCGGTTTTTACCGGCCCGGCAGGGGCGTTGTGGATAGGGCGCTAGCGTGCCCGGGTTTTCCCGACGGTGCGCCCGTTCTGCCCATTCTGTTTTATCGTTCCATGCTTCTGGCGGCAGATGCAGCACCGGTGGATGCGCTTTTCGAGGCGCTCTCGCAGCGCGGTTTTGCACCCTTGCCGATTTTTGTCAGTGGTCTGAAGGATGGCGAGGCGATCCGTTTTCTCGAAACGGTTCTTCCCGATCTGAAGCCCGCCGCCATCATTGCCGCCACCGCCTTCGCCAGCCAGACGGATGACAATGACACAACGCTGTTCGACCGTCTCGGCGTGCCGGTGTTTCAGGTGGTGATGGCGACGACGCGGCGGGACGGATGGGCGGAAAACGCGCGGGGTCTCAATCCTTCCGATCTTGCCATGCATGTCGTCCTGCCGGAACTGGATGGCCGGATTCTCGCCGGTGCGATTTCTTTCAAACAGGCGCGCGTGGATGGCGGCGCGAGTTTGCTCAATGTACCCGAGGCTGATCGCGTCGAGCAGGTGGCAAATCGCATCGCCGCTTTCCTGCGGCTGAGGAATGCCCTTCCACGGGATCGCCGCATCGTCATTCTGATGCCCGATTATCCCGGTGCGGCACCCGGGCGAACCGGTTATGCCGTCGGTCTCGATGTGCCGCAAAGCGTTCTCGAAATGCTGCACGATCTTGCCGGGGCCGGTTATACGGTCAAGGATATTCCTAAGACCGCGCGGGCGCTGCTCGACTGTGTCGAACAGCAGGAAGCGGCAATTGATCTTTCCACCTACGAGGCTTTTTTCTCCGCCCTGCCGCCGGCATCCACCGCATCCGTAAACGCAACATGGGGCGTGGCAACCGATGACGATGCACTCATTGACGGCGCATTCCGGTTCCGCGCCGCCCGTTTCGGCGAAGTGTTCGTGACGCTTGCGCCGGACAGGGGCCGCAATGAGGATCGCCGGGTGGACTACCACGACCCTGCCCTGCCGCCGCGCCACGCGCTTGTTGCCTTCGGTGCATGGATGCAGCGCATTGCGGGTGCGCATGCCATCGTGCATGTTGGCGCGCACGGCACGCTGGAATGGCTGCCCGGCAAAACGGTGGCGCTTTCCCGCAATTGTTTTCCCGAGATCGTCACCGGCTCGCTGCCGGTCGTCTATCCTTTCATCGTTTCCAATCCGGGCGAGGCGGCGGTAGCAAAACGGCGGATCGCGGCCGTGACCATCGGCCATGTCCCACCTGTGCTGGTCAATGCCGGGCTTTCGCCGGAACAGTCGGCGCTGGAGCAGCTGGTCGATGAATATGCGCAGGCGGATGGGCTGGATCGCCGCCGGCGTGATCGGCTGGCGAAACTGATCGTCGAAAAAGCGCTGGAGACCGGGCTTGCGGCGGAAGCGGGCGTGGCTGCGAAGGATGATGCCGATGCGGCTCTCTCACGCATCGACGCCTTTCTCTGCGACCTCAAGGATTTCGCCATCAAGGACGGCCAGCATGTTTTTGGCCGCTGTGCAAAAGACGAGACCGATCTTCTGAGGCTTGAAAGCGCCAAATCGGAAAAAGCTGCCCTGCTTGCCGCGCTCGATGGCCGGCATATCGTCCCCGGCCCTTCCGGCGCACCTGCGCGCGGGCGGCTCGATGTGCTGCCCACGGGCCGCAATCTCTATGCCGCCGATCCGCGCACCATGCCGACGCCGACGGCGTTCGAGCTGGGCCGCATGGCGGGCGAAGAGGTGCTGCGCCATCATCTTCAGTCCCATGGCGACTGGCCGAAACATCTGGTTTTCGATCTGTGGGGCAGCGCCAGCCTGCGCAATGGCGGTGAGGATGTAGCGCAGGCGCTGCATCTGATGGGGGCGAGACCGATCCACGACCCCGCCACCGGCCGGGTCACCGGCATCGAGGTGCTGCCGCCGGCGAGCCTGGGGCGGCCGCGAGTAGACGTCACCTTTCGCATTTCCGGCCTGTTCCGCGACATGTTCCCTGCGCTGATCGCGCTTCTCGACGCCGCCGCCAAGGCCGTTGCGCGGCGGGAGGAAGCGCCGGGCGACAATCCGCTTGCGGAAGAGGCCGCCACGCTCGGGCATATTCCGGCGCGCATTTTTGGCTCCGCGCCCGGCACCTATGGTGCCGGTATCGAAGAAAAGCTGGCCAGCGGGAAATGGGACGAACGCGAGGAGTTGGGGCAGGCCTATCTCGATGCGGCGAGCCACGCTTTCGGTGGTGCGGACGGGCTGGAGATTTTCGAAGATACCGGTTTCGTGGAGCTGGTCAGGCGCGCCGATCTTCTGGTTCATACCGGTGACGATCCGGGCCGCGACCTTCTGGACGGTTCTTCGGATGTCGCCTTCATCGGCGGTTTTTCCGCCGCGAAAGCTGTGCTTGGCGGCGTCGCCGATATTGTTGCACTGGATACGACAGATCCGGCGCGCCCGCGTGCAAGGTCGATGACGCAGGCGCTGACGCGGGTGGTGCGCGCGCGCGCGATTAATCCCCGCTTCATTGCCGGTCAGATGCGGCACGGTCCGCGCGGCGCGGCAGAATTCCTCGAGACGGTGGACCGGTTGATCGGCTTTGCCGAAACCACCCATGCGGTGTCCTCCTCGTTGATCGAGTCGCTTTACGATGCCTATTTCGGCAATGAGGATGTGCGTGATTTCATTCTGCGGGAAAACCCGAAGGCGGCGCAGGTGATGGCCGAACGCTTTTTATCCGCCCGCCGTCGCGGGCTGTGGCACAGCCGCCGCAACGCGGTGGATGCGGAACTTGAAATGCTGGTCCTTCCGCGCCCCCAAAGGGTGGAGGCGTGATGATGGCCGCTGCCGATCCAGTTCAGCCATTCGGCCGCCGTGGCCTCTGCCCGGCCCTGTCCGCTCCTATGCGCACCGGCGACGGTTTTTTGTCGCGGATCGCTTTCGAGGCGGATATCGACCCGCGTGACATGGTGGTGCTTTGTCAGCTTGCCGAGCGGCATGGCAACGGATTGATCGACATTACCGCCCGCGGCAGCATGCAATTTCGCGGCCTGACACCGGAAAGCGCCGGCGCTCTGGAAAAAGATGTGCTGGCCCTGGATTTGCCGCTGCGTGCGGGGCTCGCGGTCGAGACGTCGCCTCTCGCCGGTCGGGATGACGCGGAGATTGCCGATGGTGGTCCTGTCGCCGCGGAGATTCGAAAAGAGGTCGACAGGCTCGCTCTCCATGAAAAGCTTGCCGCTAAAATGTCTGTCGTCATTGATGGCGGCGGGCGTCTTTCCATGGAAGATTTGCTGGCCGATATTCGCCTGAGAGCTGTGTCGCTTGATGGGCGGGCCGTCTGGCGATTGCTCGTGGGTGGAGCGGAAAGCAGGGCGCTGAATGCCGGCTTGGTCGAGACGGACATAGCGGCGGGTGTCGTCCTGTCGCTGCTCGTCTATCTGGCCGGCGAAGGGCCGTTTGCCCGTGGCCGCGATCTGGACCATTCGACGATAAAAGAAATCTGCGGTGATCGCCTGCTGGATCGGGTGATTGATGATAACGCCAGAGCGGCTTCTGCGCCTCTGGGGCTGATGATGACGGGAAAGGATCGCTTCGCCATTGCCGTCGCGCCTGCTTTCGGGCAAATCCGGGGCTGCGATTTGTCGCATCTCTGCGAAGCGGCCGGTACCCTCGGCATCACGGCCCTGCGGCCGGCACCAAACCATAGCCTGCTATTCTTTGGATCGTCATCTGCCTGCGGCGGATCGCTCGAGATTGCAAGGGCGGCCGGTTTCATCACAACGGCAGGTGACGCGCGCTCTTCCATTGCCGCCTGTCCCGGCGCGCCGGGCTGCGCTTCGGCTTTTCTTCCCACCCATGAGTTGGCCGCCTTTGCGTCTGGGGAATGCGCCTCGTTGCTGGATGGCTCCTTCACGCTGCATATTTCCGGCTGCGGCAAAGGTTGCGCGCACCCCGCGCCGTCGCTTCTCACTTTTTCCGGCACCGCCGATGGTCTGGCCTTTTCGATTTCGGGCCGCGCCGGTGACCTGCCGGATGGCATTTTACCTTTTCAGCATCAGAGGACGGCGCTTTCGCGGCTTGCCCGTCTTTACGAAAAAGAACATAAGCCCGGTGAAAACGCCGCCACCCTGTTTGCCCGGCTGGGCAAACAGGCGATCGGTGCGGCGCTTCGACAGGATGACCGATGACCGACTATGACTATATTCGCGACGGCAATGCGATCTATGAGCGCTCCTTCGCCATCATTCGCGAAGAAGCGGACTTATCCGCCTTTACCGAAGAGCAGGCGGATATCGCCATTCGCATGATCCACGCCTGCGGGCAGGTGGAGGCGGCCAGCCATTTCCGCTTTTCACTGGATTTTGTTGCCGCGGCACGTGGTGCTCTACGAGCCGGCAAGCCTGTTCTCTGCGATGCGGAAATGGTTGCCCATGGCGTGACGCGCGCGCGCCTTCCGGCTGATAATGATGTGGTTTGCACCCTTCGCGATGCCCGCACGCCGGAGCTGGCGAAAAAGATCGGCAACACCCGCTCCGCCGCCGCACTCGATTTGTGGGCAGAGAAGCTGGATGGTGCTCTCGTTGCCATTGGCAATGCGCCGACTGCACTGTTCTATTTGCTTGAGATGCTGGAAAAAGGCGCCCCGCGCCCGGCCGCCATCATCGGCATGCCGGTTGGCTTTGTCGGTGCGGCGGAATCGAAAGACGCGCTGGAGGCAAGTTCGCTCGGCATTCCCTATGCTATCGTCAAGGGACGCATGGGCGGTTCGGCCATGACGGCTGCCGCTATCAATGCCGTTGCGAGGGCTGGCCTGTGAGCGCGGCTCTTTTTGAACATCCGAAGGGTAAACTCGTGGGCGTCGGCACCGGCCCCGGAGATCCCGAGCTTCTGACGCTGAAGGCTGTCCGCGCCATTGAAAATGCCGATGTGCTTGCCTTCTTCTGCAAGAAAGGCAGCAGCGGCAATGGTCGCGGTATTGTCGAAGCTTTCATCCGGCCCGGAACGCTGGAAATGCCGCTGGTCTATCCGGTAACAGTCGAAAGCGATAAAAACGGCGACGATTATCGCGGCGCGATCGCCGCCTTTTTCGATCAGTCGGCGAAAGACATCGCTGTGCACCTCGAAGCCGGGCGCAATGTCGCCGTGCTGTCGGAAGGCGATCCGCTGTTTTATGGTTCTTATATGCACCTTCATCTGCGGCTTGCACCATCTTACCCGGCGGAGGTCGTTGCTGGCATCACGGCCATGTCCGGTTGCTGGTCCATGGCTGGTTTGCCGCTGGTGCAGGGCGACGATATTTTGAGCGTGCTTCCCGGTACGCTTGGCGAAGATGTTCTGACGGAACGTCTGTCCGGCACGGATGGCGCGGTGATCATGAAGGTGGGGCGCAACCTGCCGAAGATTCGCCGGGCGCTGGAAAAGGCCGGCAAGCTTGAACACGCGCTTTATGTCGAGCGCGGCACCATGGCCAACAGCCATGCGGTGCGGCTCATCGAGCGTGACGCATCACCTGCCCCCTATTTTTCGCTGGTTCTGGTGCCGGGCTGGAAAACCAGACCCTCTGCTGGTGAAACGCCATGACGGGCAGGCTGGTCGTTGTCGGCCTCGGCCCCGGCAGTGCGGCGCAGGTAACACCGGAGGCGCTTGTCGCCGTCGAGGCGTCGGAGGATTTCTTCGGTTATATTCCCTATCTTGACCGTCTATCGTTGAGACCCGATCAACGCCGCCATGCTTCGGACAATCGTGAGGAAATCTCACGCGCCGAACAGGCGCTGCGGCTTGCGGCTTCCGGCGGCAAAGTCTGTGTGGTGTCCGGCGGCGATCCCGGTGTTTTCGCCATGGCGGCTGCGGTTTGCGAGGCGATCGAAAGTGGCCCCGCTGAATGGCGCGATATCGATTTCTCCGTCGTGCCGGGTGTGAGTGCCATGCTGGCCGTGGCCGCAAAGGCCGGCGCGCCGCTTGGCCATGATTTCTGCGCCATTTCGCTGTCGGATAATCTGAAACCCTGGGGCATCATTGAAAAACGGCTGATCGCGGCGGCGGAAGCAGGCTTTGTGATGGCTTTCTACAATCCCGTCAGCAGGGCGCGGCCGCACCAGCTCGGTACCGCTTTTGATCTGTTGAGGGCGCATTTGCCCGGTTCGGTGCCGGTGATTTTCGGTCGTGCGGCAGGCCGGGCGGATGAGCGTATTCGGGTCGTGCCTCTTTCGGAAGCCTCGAGCGATATGGCGGATATGGCTACCTGCATCATCGTCGGCTCGGTTGAAACACGTCTGATCGAACGTTCCGGCAAAGAACCGCTGGTTTATTCGCCGCGTTTTTCGAGAAGAGAGAGCTGATGGTGGATGGCGGTGAGCGCAGCTGCAATATCCGTCACGGTCGCGCCATCCAGGGACGCGTCGTTCCGCTGTCGCGGCCGGTCGATCATGATGACCGGCAGGCGAAGCCGTCTTGCAGCTTCGATCTTGCCATAGCTCGCGCTGCCACCGGAGTTTTTCGAGACCACCGTCTCGATGCGGTTTTCTTCCAGCATGCGGATTTCGTCGTCCAACGCAAAGGGGCCGCGCGCGGTAATATAGCGCGCATGCGGCAGTTTCAGTGGCGGCTCCACCGGGTCGACGCTGCGGATGAGATAGTTGTGCTGGGGCGCGGCTTCGAAAGGAAGAAGCTCCTGTCGGCCGAGCGCCAGAAACGCGCGCCTGCCTTCGCTGCCGAGCGCGGTGACAGCCTGTTCGACGCTGTCCACCTCACGCCACCTGTCACCCGGCTGGCGCTGCCAGGCAGGACGCGAAAGGACGACCAGCGGAACTTTGGCAAGCCCTGCGGCCTCAATGGCATTGGCCGAAATCTTCGCCGCATAGGGATGGGTGGCGTCCACCAGAATATCGAAATTCTCTGCGCGAATGAAATCCGCGAGACCGCCCGCGCCGCCAAAACCGCCGCTGCGCATCGGCACCGGCTGTTCGACCGGCGAGAGCGTGCGGCCGGCCATGGAGAGCAGAATTCGGTAGCCGGATTCTTCGGCCAGCCTGCCGGCCAGAATGCGGGCATCCGCCGTGCCGCCAAGGATGAGTATGGAGCGTGTCATGACTTCTGAATATTCTGGAACGAGCGATGCTTCCACAGAAAAGAAAGAGAAGCCCTGGCTTTCCATCGTCGGCATTGGCGAGGATGGGCTAGAGGGGCTGGGCCGGAATGCGATAGAGGCGATAGAAGCGGCCGAGGTGGTTTTCGGCGGCAAACGCCATCTGGAACTGGCGGCCGCGGCCATTCGTGGTGAAGCACAACGCTGGCCGGTGCCGTTCGATACGGATATGAGCGATGTCGTAGCGCTGCGTGGCAAGCGGGTTTGTGTGCTGGCTTCCGGCGACCCGTTCTTTTATGGCGTCGGTGTTACGCTTCTGCGACGTATCGATGCGGGTGAGACAGTTTGTTATCCCTCGCCCTCCGCTTTCTCGCTGGCTGCCGCACGGCTCGGTTGGGCGCTGCAAGCGGTCGACTGCGTTTCGCTGCACGGACGTTCCATCGATCTCCTGCGGCCGTATCTTCATGGCGGTGCGCGGATCATCGCGCTCACCTCGGATGCCCACGCCCCGGCCTTGATCGCGGAATTGTTGTCCGATTTGGGTTTCGGCCAGTCGGAATTCATTTTGCTCGAAGCCCTGGGCGGAGAGCGGGAGAAGCGGCGGCAGGTCAAGGCGGTTGATTTTACGTTTGCTGATATTGATGCACTGAATGTGGTGGCGATTGATGTCGTGGCTGATGAAGGTGCGCGTATTCTGCCTTTCACATGTGGGCTTGATGACAGCCTGTTCGAACATGACGGGCAGATCACCAAACGTGAAATCCGCGCCGTGACACTTTCCTCTCTTGCCCCACGGCGGGGCGAGTTGCTGTGGGATATCGGTGCCGGTTCGGGTTCGATCGGCATCGAATGGATGCTGTCCCATCCCTCGCTCCGTGCCATCGCCATGGAACAACACCCGGAAAGGGCGGAGCGTATCGCCCGCAATGCCGAAGCTTTCGGTGTGCCGGGACTTGAGGTGATGATCGGCGCGGCGCCTGCGGCTTTTGAAGGCCTGCCTCAGCCGGATGCTATTTTCATGGGTGGCGGCGGCAGTGAAGCGGGCGTGCTTGAGGGTGCCATGGCGGCCCTGAAACCGGGCGGGCGGCTGGTTGCCAATGCGGTGACACTGGAAATGGAGGCGGTGCTGCTTGCCGCCCATGCGCGGCACGGCGGATCGATGATCCGCCTGGATGTGTCGCGAGTGACGGCCGTTGGCTCCATGTCGGGCTGGCGTCCGGCAATGCCGGTGACGCAGTGGAGCTGGACCAAGCCATGGTGACCGTGGCTGGCATAGGCTGCCGCAGAGGCACGGGTTCAGATGCTGTTGTTGCCGCCGTGCGCGCTGCGGAGCATGCTTTCGGCATGATGGCGGAATGCCTGGCGACTGCGCCGCTCAAAGCCGATGAAGCCGGTCTTGTGGAGGCGGCGAAAAGCTTGTCGCTGTCGCTTGAAATCGTCTCGCAGGAACGGCTCGAGGCGGTTGCTTCGAAAACAATGACAGTTTCACAGGCAAGCCTTAATCATGCCGGCTCGCCAAGTGTCAGTGAAGCGGTGGCGCTTGCCGCCGCCGGAGAGAATGCAAGGCTGGTCGCGCCGCGTCTTGTGGTTGGCGATGTGACGGTGGCCATCGCAACGACTGACGATGCCCCACGCGATAGCGGCTGCGCCATCGAATATGGAGAACAACAATGACGGTTCATTTCATCGGCGCCGGTCCGGGCGCCGCCGATCTCATCACGGTGCGCGGGCGCGATCTTATCGCCGCCTGCCCGGTGTGCCTTTATGCCGGGTCGCTGGTTCCGAGGGCGCTCATCGATTATTGCCCTCCGGGTGCACGGATCGTCGATACGGCAGCACTTTCGCTGGACGAGATCGAGGCGGAATTCGTGGCCGCAGCAGAGGCCGGCAAGGATGTGGCGCGGCTGCATTCCGGTGATCTTTCCGTCTGGAGCGCCATGGGCGAGCAGATCCGCCGTCTGGAGCGGCTGGGTCTCGATTATACCGTCACGCCGGGCGTACCCTCCTTTGCCGCTGCGGCCGCCACTTTGCAGCGGGAACTGACGGTGCCGGAAGTGGCGCAGAGCCTTGTGCTGACCCGTATTTCCGGGCGCGCATCGAAGATGCCGGAGGGTGAGACGCTGAAGGCTTTCGGTGCGACGGGCGCAACGCTCGCCGTCCATCTCGCCATTCATGCCATCGGCAAGGTGGTGGAAGAGCTGATGCCGCTTTACGGTTCGGATTGCCCGGTCGCCATCGTCGTTCGAGCTTCCTGGCCGGATGAGCGGGTCATTCGCGGCACGCTGTTCGACATTGAGGACAAGCTCGCCGCCGAACCGGTGGAGCGGACCGCCCTTATCTTCGTCGGGCGTGGACTTGCCTCCACAGATTTTCGCGAAAGCGCGCTTTATAGCACCGACTATGTCCGGCGGTTCCGCTCTCCGAAGGAAGATGCAAAGGGCTGATGCGACGGCGTGGAGGCGGTGCGGCCCTTGAGCGCGCCCTGACGATCGAACACCAGAATATCGAGCGCAATGGCCGGCGTCTTCAGCGCCGCCGCGGCGGTTACCCAGGCTTTTTCCGCAACGATCGCACCGAGGTCTATCCCCGCGCCCTCGGCCAATTCAAAGGCGTGTGCGACCATGTTGGCCTGACGGATGGCAATGGCGAGATTTTCATCTCCTCCGGCCTCCGTCGCCAATGCCGCCAGCGCATCGAGATCGGCCAGCCCCTTCTTGGAATGCACATCGAGCATGCCCTGGGCGAGCTTGGTCATCTTGGCGACACCGCCGGCAATCGTCACCCGCTCAACCGGGTGGCTGCGCAGATATTTCAGCATGCCGCCGATGAAATCGCCCATGTCGATCAGTGCGGTTTCCGGCAGATCGTAAAGCGTCTGCCCGGCCTTTTCGGAGGTGTTGCCGGTGGCGCCAAGCACATGGGTGCAGCCGGTCGCACGCGCCACATCAATGCCGCGCCAGATGGAGTGGATCCACGCCGAGCAGGAAAAGGGAATGACGATGCCGGTGGTGCCGAGGATGGAAATGCCGCCGACGATGCCGAGCCGGCTGTTCAGGGTTTTTTCCGCCAGTTTCTCGCCATCGCGGACGGAAATCTCGACCTCGAAATCGGCACTTTCTCCGGCCACTTCGCGAATGGCGGTTTCGATCATCTTTCGCGGCACGGGGTTGATGGCGGGTTCTCCCGGCGGCAGGGGCAGGCCCGGCCGTGTGATGGTGCCGACGCCCTTGCCAGCCTTGAAGATGATGCCGCTTCCCGGTTGACCTCGTCTGACCGTGCTTTCGATCAGCGCACCATGGGTAACATCCGGATCGTCTCCCGCATCCTTGACGACGCCGGCGCGGGCGAAGTTTTCGCGCTTTTCCTCGGTGGCGAGGGAAAATGCCGGCCTCGCGCCGCTTGGAAGTTCGACCTCCACAGGGTAAGGAAACTCGCCGGTCAGAAGGGCGGCGCAGGCCGCCTTCGTGGCGGCTGCCGCGCAGGTGCCCGTGGTCCAGCCGCGGCGAAGGGTCTTTCCATCCGTATCCATATGAATTTCTATAGCCGGGACGGCTTTTTCCGTCATCGTTAAAAAGCAGCCAAGAAGAATGTCGATAGCGCAGATTTTGAACAGCATTGCCGCAAAAGGTCCGGTCTTCGAGGCCGGTCACGTCTGGCTCGCGGGCGCAGGGCCGGGCGACGTGCGTTATCTGACGCTGGAAGTGGCGCTCGCGCTGTCTCAGGCCGATATTATCGTGCGCGATGCGCTGGTGAGCGACGAAGTCATAGCGCTTGGTCCGCAGGCGGAGATTGTGTTTGCGGGCAAAAGGGGTGGCAAGCCCTCCGCGACGCAGGATGATATTACCGCTTCGCTCATCGATTTCGCCGGCCAGGGCAAAAAGGTGCTGCGGCTGAAGGGCGGTGATCCCTTTATTTTCGGGCGCGGCGGCGAAGAGGCGGAGGCGCTTGTCCATGCCGGCATTCCATTTCGCATATTGCCGGGCATGACCTCGTCGTTCACCGCGCTCGCTTCCGCCGGCATCCCCGCCACCATGCGCGGCATCAGCCGCGCCATAACTCTTGCCACGGGCCACGCGGCGGGCACCGAAGAGGATCTGGACTGGCTGGCGCTGGCGAAAACACGCGAACCCATCGTCGTTTATATGGGGCTCAAGAATATCGGCACGATCGCCAGCCTTCTGATGCAGGGTGGCCGTTCCGCCAAAACGCCGGTCGCCGTCATTATGTCGGCAACGACAGCGCAGGAGCGGATTTTCATCGGCTCGCTGAAAAGCATAGCTGACGATGCAATCAGGCAAAATTTCGAAGCGCCAGCTTTGATCGTCATCGGCGAGATTGTTTCGATGCGGGCGCGTCTTGGAGTATCCGGCTCATGACGGCGCGGGCGATCATCATCGGTGCGCCGCGTTCGGGTTCCGGCAAGACCAGCGTAACTATCGGTCTGCTCCGGGCCTTTGCCCGACGCGGCATCAAGGTGCGCGGCATCAAGACCGGGCCTGACTACATTGATCCCGGTTTCCATGCCTTCGCCACCGGCACAGCCGGTCTTAATCTGGATAGCTGGGCCATGCGGCCGGAATTGCTGCGGCACCTGTTTTCGCAGCAGGCCGAGGATACGGAACTCGTTCTGATCGAAAGCGCCATGGGCCTGTTCGACGGCATTCTGGTTGCGGAAAATCGTACAGGTTCGGCGGCGGATCTGGCGCGGCTGTTCGGCATTCCCGTGTTGCTGGTGCTGGATGTGTCCGGCCAGTCGCAGACGGCTGCTGCCGTCGCCCATGGTTTTGCTCACTACGATCCGGCCGTTACCATGGCAGCCGTTGTGTTGAACCGGGCGGGCAGCGAAAGACACCGGACGCTGTGCACGGAAGCCATCGAAAAAATCGGCCTTTCCGTTGTCGGCTGCGTGCTGCGTGATCCGTCGCTTATCCTGCCTGAACGGCATCTGGGGCTGGTGCAGGCCAGCGAACATCCGGAAATCGATGCGCATATAGAACGGCTGGCGGATGCGATGGAAAAATCCATCGATCTCGATGCCCTGCTTTCTCTCGCTGCGCCGGTGAATGTGCCTTCCGGCTCGGTGGACATGGCGATTGCACCGCCCGGCCAGCGCATCGCGCTGGCAGAGGATGCGGCGTTCACTTTCCTTTATCCGCATCTCAGGAAGCAGTGGCAGGCGGCGGGAGCCGAGATCGTGCCGTTCTCGCCGCTCGCGGATGAGGCGCCTGACGGGAACTGCGATATCTGCTGGCTGCCGGGCGGGTACCCCGAGCTTTTTGCCGGAAAGCTTGCGGATGCGGCTGGTTTCAAGGCGGGTATTGCCCGCTTTGCTGCGACAAAGCCTGTTCATGGCGAGTGCGGCGGCTACATGGTGCTCGGCGAGGCGCTGGAAGATGCGGATGGCGTGACCCATTCCATGACCGGGCTTCTGTCGCATGCCACCAGCTTTGCGACGCGCAAGATGAATCTCGGCTACCGGCAGGCAACAATCGCGGCAAGCGGACCGCTTGGCGCGGCGGGTGATGTTCTGCGCGGCCATGAATTCCACTATGCGCGGGTTACCGATCCCGGCCGCGATGAGCCCTTCGCCCAGATTGCTGACGGGCAGGGTCGTCCGCTCGGGCCATCCGGTGGCAGGAGAGGTCTTGTCTCGGGGACTTTTTTCCACGCCATCGCCAGAGGCGGTTGATCGTTTCCGGGTGTTGCCCGTGGACCTGCGGCAAAGTGGACCAAGCTGCGAAAGTTTGTAGGCCTGGATTACGGGAAAGTGCTATAGATTTCTTATAGGGCATGGACGCGCGGAGTTATCTCCCGGTCCGAACCTGCTCTCGCGCATTTATATCGAGCGTGCCTACCGATGATGAAACCCGGATTTTTTGTCTCCGCTGCTCTTGCCGCATCCATTCTGCTGGCCCCCTTGGGCACCGGTGTCGATGGCATGGCTGCCCATGGTGGTGAAGACTATGCGACGCTGGAAAAGCTCGGTGCGGCGCTTTTCGACGATCCCAGTCTTTCGATGAACCGCACCATGGCCTGTTCCACCTGCCATATGCAGGCCGCCGGTTTTTCCGATGCGCGGGAGAGCGACAAGGTGGGACGGGATGTATCGCTCGGCGATGATGGTATTTCACTGGGCGACCGCAACGCGCCGACCGCAGCTTATGCCCGCTTCACGCCGCCTTTCGGCAGGAATGCGGCGGGAGAATATGTCGGCGGACAGTTCTGGGATGGCCGCGCCTCCCTGCTTGAAGATCAGGCGGGCGGTCCGCCGCTCAATCCCCTCGAAATGGGCATGCCGGACAAGGCCTCGGTCGTCAAACGGCTCAGGGAAAACCCGGACTATGTCGCGGCTTTCGGCACGCAGTTCGGCAAGGATGTTTTTGAAAGCGACGACACCGCCTATGCCGCGATGACGAAGGCGCTGGCGAGCTTTGAGCGTTCGGATGAGTTCTCCACCTTCGATTCCAAATATGACCGCTTCCTGCGCGGTGAGGAGAAGCTGACCGATCAGGAAGAGCTGGGTCGGGTCCTGATCTCCTCGACGCAATTCACCAATTGCAATACCTGCCATGAAATCCGCGGCGCCAAGGGCCTGGAGGACGGCCTCTTCACCAACCACAAATATTTCAACATCGGCGTTCCGGCCAATATATCGGTTCGGGCCGTGAACGGCTCCAAGCCGGGCGCGGTCGATCTGGGTCTGGCGCAAAATCCTGAAGTTGCCGGCGATACCGCCCAGCGTGGCAAGTTCAAGGTGCCGACGTTGCGCAATGTCGCCGTCACCGGTCCTTACATGCACAATGGTGTGTTTAAGGATTTGCGTACGGTAGTGCTGTTTTATGTGAAATATAAAAGCAAGAAGCCGAGCCGCCAGATCAATCCGGAAACGGGTAAGACGTGGGATGCGCCGGAAGTGCCTGAAAATATCGCCATGGCGGAACTGACATCCGCGCCGGCGCTGGACGACAAGCGTGTGGACGCCATCGTCGCCTTTCTGAAAACGCTGACTGACAAAAGATATGAGCATCTTCTGCCGAAGGAAGATGGGCAGGCAAAGGTGCCGCCTGCCCAACCGGTTTCGTCGAGCCTTACGCCGAAAGCGCCTTGAATTCGGCGAGAACCGCGTCGCCCATTTCAGAGGTGCCGACCTGACGGCTGCCCTCGGCCATGATGTCGGCGGTGCGGATGCCCTTGTCCAGCACGTTTGCGATCGCTGCTTCGAGCTTCGTTGCCTCATCCACCATGTTGAACGAGTAACGCAGGCACATGGCGAAGGACGCGATCATGGCGATGGGGTTGGCGATGCCCTTGCCGGCAATATCCGGGGCCGAACCGTGGACCGGCTCATACATGGCCTTGCGCTTGCCCGTCTTGGCGTCAGGCGCGCCGAGCGAAGCGGACGGCAGCATGCCGAGCGAGCCGGTGAGCATGGCGGCGACGTCGGAGAGCATGTCGCCGAAGAGGTTGTCGGTGACGATGACGTCGAACTGCTTGGGCTTGCGCACCAGCTGCATGCCGCCGGCATCGGCCAGCATATGTTCCAGCTGAACATCCTTGAACTTGGCGGCATGGGTTTCGGTGACCACCTGGTTCCACAGAACGCCTGACTTCATCACGTTGCGCTTTTCCATCGAGCAGACGCGGTTGTCGCGGGTGCGGGCCAGTTCGAAAGCGACGCTGGCGATGCGCTCGATCTCGAAAGTGTCGTAGATCTGCGTGTCGATGCCGCGCTTTTGGCCGTTGCCGAGATCGATGATCTGCTTCGGTTCACCGAAATAAACGCCGCCCGTCAGCTCGCGGACGATGAGGATATCGAGGCCTTCGACCAGTTCCGGCTTCAGCGAAGAGGCCGCGGCAAGCGCCGGATAGCAGATGGCGGGGCGCAGATTGGCGAAAAGTTCGAGATCCTTGCGCAGACGAAGCAGACCGGCTTCCGGGCGGTGCTCGTAGGGCACGCCATCCCATTTCGGGCCGCCGACGGCGCCGAACAGGATCGCATCGGCGGCAAGCGCCTTTTCCATATCCGCATCGGAAATCGCCACGCCGTGGGCATCATAGGCAGAGCCGCCGACCAGACCTTCCGCAACGGTGAAGCCGGCATTGTGCGCGCTGTTCATATAATCGATCAGCTTGCGAACTTCGGCCATGGCTTCGGGGCCGATACCGTCACCGGGCAGCAGGAAAAGCGAACGGACTGTCATGAGAAACCCTCCTTGGGCGGCGCGCCGGAAAACATCCTGAAGGGTTTTCGATTGCGGCGAGCGCGGCGTCAAACTCATTCCGTCCTGCACATGGCAAATCGTGTCGCAGCCGGACGGGATCGGAGGCTTCTTATATCCGCCTCAAGGGCTTTTCAAGCAAAGCAAAAGCCGATCCGGTACTGTTTGGTACGGGATCGGCTTTTTTGAAGAGCGGAAATGTGGTCAGGCCCAGGGGCGGACCGAGGCGTTTGCCTTTTCGAACGTGTCGATGGCGCCCGAATGTTCGAGCGTCAGGCCGATATCGTCCAGACCGTTCAGCATGCAGTGACGCTTGAATTCGTCGATCTCGAAGGTGATCGTGCCGCCATCGGGGCCGCTGATTTCCTGATTTTCCAGATCGACGGAGAGAACGGCGTTCGATCCGCGCGACGCATCGTCCAGCAACTTTTCGAGGTTCTCGGGACTGACGACGATCGGCAGGATGCCGTTCTTGAAACAGTTATTGTAGAAGATGTCGGCGAAGCTGGTGGAGATCACGCAGCGGATGCCAAAATCGAGAAGCGCCCATGGCGCATGTTCGCGCGAAGAGCCGCAACCAAAATTGTCACCGGCGACAAGAATCTGGGCGTTCTGGTAGGCGGGCTTGTTCAGTACGAAATCCGGATTGGGTGAACCATCCTCAAGATAACGCGACTCGGCGAAGAGGCCCTTGCCGAGGCCGGTGCGCTTGATGGTCTTCAGATAGTCTTTCGGAATGATCATATCGGTGTCGATATTGACCACCGGCATGGGCGCGGCAACGCCCGTCAGCTTGGTGAATTTTTCCATCTGTCGCTTCCCGTGTTTCCCTTCAACAAAATCCGGGGCTGGTTAAAGCTCACCGGACGTGTTCTGCCGGGAAATACTGCAAAACTCATCACTTTAGAAGCGCAAACCCGCGTTCTTCGGTACGCCGCGCGCGGCGCTCTGGCATTTTGCCGATTCGAGACGATCTCAGAGATCGATAATCGTGCCCTTGCCGTCGTTCCAGACGCGCATATCGCGCTGGTTACGGGGCTTGACCGGAATGGGGGCCGGCTTCAGACGCGCGGAAAGCAGGCGGGCAGCACTGAGAACCGCGAGCACGCCGATAAAAGCGACCGTGAGCGACGCGGTGAAAAGGGCGACTATCGCGAGAATTGCAATGCCGGATGCGGCGATGAAAAACGAACGTATGCCTTGCATGATCCAAACCTTTCTATCCAGACGAATGTGGGCCTTCTTCTTCCGGCTTGCAAGAGGATTCAGTGGATTGTCAGCTTGCAGATGTCACAAAAGCTTGACACAAGTGCGGCATGGTCAACTTTTCCGAAAATATTCTTGTGAGACCACGTCGTTCGTTGCTCTCCGTGCCGGCCATCAATGTCCGGGCACTGGAAAAAATCCGCTATCTCGATTGTGACGGAGTGATCCTCGATCTGGAGGATTCGGTCGCGCCCGGGATGAAGGACGAGGCGCGGGACAATCTGCAAAAGCTGTTTTCGCAAGCGCCCTTTGCAGCGGGCGAGATCATTATCCGCATCAACCCGCTTTCCACGCCCGACGGTAAGGCGGATTTGCAGCTTGTGCTTTCCTGCCGGCCGGATGCAATTCTTTTGCCGAAGGTGGAGCAGCCGGCCGATATTCACGATGTGGCCGATCTTCTGGCCGAGGCGGATGCGCCTGAGCACCTGAAAATCTGGGCGATGATCGAAACGCCGCTTGGTGTCCTGAATGCCGCCTCGATTGCTGACGCGGCCCATACGCCGGATGCGCGGCTTTCGGCTTTTGTCATCGGGCTCAACGACCTGCGTAAGGCAACGAGGGTGTCGGCCCTTCCCGGACGCACTTATCTCGTGCCCTGGATGATGCAGGTGGTGCTTGCCGCCCGTGCCTATGGTCTGGATGTCATCGACAGCGTCTCGAACGATTTCCGCGATATCGCCGCTTTCGAAGCCGAATGTGAGCAGGGTCGCGCCATGGGGTTCGATGGCAAGATGCTGATCCACCCGGCACAGATCGAGCCGGCCAACCGGCGCTTCGCCCCGGACGAGGCAGCGGTTGCGGAAGCCCGCGAGATCATTGCCGCTTTCGCAAAACCCGAATCTGTGGAATTGAACGTCATCAACATGAACGGCCGCATGATCGAGCGGCTGCATGTGGGGCAGGCCGAAAGGCTGGTCGCCATGGCCGATATCATCGCACAAAGAGAGGCAAATAAGACGTGAAGGTCTATCGTTTCATAACCGGTCCCGACGACGCGAAATTCTGTCACCGGGTCACCGAGGCGCTGAACAAGGGATGGGAACTCGCGGGTTCGCCAAGCTACGCCTTCAACGCCGCAAGCGGCGTCATGCATTGCGGCCAGGCCGTGACCAAGGTGGTCGAGGGCAAGGAATACCATCCGGATATGAAGCTCGGCGAGCAGTGAGCGGCGGTAGCCGCCCCGATCAGCGATCGGCGGCGGCCTCGTCGGCGCTTTCTTCGATCCGCTCCATGTCGTCATCCGACAGGCCGAAATGATGGCCGATCTCGTGGATGAGGACATGGGTGATGATATCGCCCAGGGTTTCCTCGTTCTCGGCCCAGTAGTCGAGAATGGGACGGCGATAAAGCGTGATGCGGTTCACCATCTCACCCGTTTCCATGGTGAAACGTTCGGAGATGCCGCGTCCTTCGAACAGTCCGAGAAGATCGAAGGGTGTTTCGAGCGCCATGTCTTCGAACACGTCATCGGTCGGAAAATCGGCGATCTCGATGATGAGATCTTTCGTCAGCGCGCGAAATTCTTCCGGCAGGTGGCCATATGCCTCGATCGCGAGCGACTCGAAGGCGGAAAGTGTCGGCGCATGGCGGTCCCGCCAATCGTCGGTCTGGTCTATGCGGGCCATTTCTGCTCCTTGTTGGAAGGCCCATATAAACACTTGCTGGACAAATTTCGAGACCCGACTGCTTCACCCGCCGAAAAAGCATGAAATTCTTGGCGTTACAGTTACTTTTCAAGCCGTCGTCATCTTGACATAAACGGGCGTCTCGCGTAATCGGCACCCAAATTGATGGCGTAGTGCGCCTTCTGTTTATTCCGCCCTTCAAAAGGCGGCTTCACCGGCAGACATTCAAAAGGGCGTTCAGTCCTGACGGATTTCCGCTATTCCGACTGATAAAAAGACGGCCAGCTTGCATTTGCGGGCAGAGCCGGAACGAACATGAAAGGATAAAAAATGTTCGCAGTCATCAAGACCGGCGGTAAGCAGTACCGCGTAGCGGCCGACGCCGTGCTGACCATCGAAAAGCTGGAAGCAGAGGCAGGCGCAACTGTAGAATTCACCGAAGTTCTCGTTGTTGGCGAAGGCGCCGACGCCAAGTTCGGTGCTCCCTTCGTCAAGGGCGCCATCGTCAAGGCTGAAGTTGTCGAGCACAATCGCGGCAAGAAGGTCATCGCCTTCAAGAAGCGTCGTCGTCAGAACTCCAAGCGTTCGCGCGGCCATCGTCAGCATCACACTGTCGTCCGCATCACGGACATCGTTGCTGCCTGATCGGCGCGACACGGGAAACAAGGTTTAAAGGAGAACTCCAATGGCACACAAAAAAGCTGGCGGTTCCTCGCGTAACGGTCGCGATTCCGAATCCAAGCGCCTTGGCGTAAAGAAGTTCGGCGGCGAAGCTGTCATTCCAGGCAACATTATTCTGCGTCAGCGCGGCACGCAGTGGCATCCGGGCGCCAATGTTGGCATCGGCAAGGACCACACGATTTTCGCACTGACCGCAGGTAACGTGAACTTCCGTACGAAGGCCAACGGCCGCGTATTCGTATCCGTGGCCCCGAAAGCGGAAGCCGCAGAATAAGCCGGTAAGCGTCATATGCAGCCGGTGTCCCATCGACCCGGCTGAGACGTATCAGGTTCAGTCAAGAAAACAGGGGAGATGGGGCACCACCCAACTCCCCTTTTTCTTTAACCCCAAGGAGGGACTGAACCATGCAAGCTGAATTGTTGAGGGTCGACCAATCACGGTCACCCGAAGAGCGGCCGAGGCCCGATCGGTCGAGGAGCGATTGCCCCGTTTTACTGTCGCAGAGGCTGGTTTTGCGTAAGCCTCACGAAGAAGACATCGACGCCCTTGCCCATCTTGCCAACAATGCCAATATCGCGACCATGGTGTCGCGTATGCCGCACCCTTACACGGCCAAAGACGCCGCGGATTTTGTGCGACGCTCCAAAGCTGGCGAGATTGGCAAGTGCGTCTATGCGATTACCCGCATGGACAATGGCGAGTTTCTGGGCTGCTGCGCGCTCGAACCCCAGGAAGACGAAAAGACGCTGGAAATCGGTTACTGGCTGGGGGAACCCTACTGGAACCGGGGTTACATGACGGAAGCCGCGCATGCGCTGATCGACATGGCCTTCCGCACGCGTGAAATCGACCAGATCGATGCCCGTTGCCGGGTCACCAACATCGCGTCGCGCCGCGTCATCCAGAAATGCGGTTTCCAGTTCCAGGGCTCCGGCATGGTCGGTTCGCTGGCGCTTGGCGGCATGGTGCCGGTCGAATGGTACAGGCTGGACCGCAAGACCTGGGTTTCGCTGAAGAGCTGGGGGGATATGGGATGAGCACGATAGAGCTTACCCGTCGCCGCGCCGCCACTGCCGTGGCGCCGCCCGGCCCCTGCCCTGTCATCGACACAAAGCGTCTGGTGCTGCGGCCGCAGCGGCTTTCCGATGCCGGCAGCATTGCGGAATCGCTTGGCGATTTCGCCGTGACCAGAATGTTGGCCCGCGTCCCGGCGCCCTACCACAAGCAGGATGCGCTGGAATGGCTGGTCTTGCGCACCTCTGGCACGCTGCCCGACTGGGATTTCGCCATTACCAGCGGTGACGACACTCTGATTGGCGTCGTCTCGGTGGAATTGCGGCACGGCGAGTGGCATCTCGGCTACTGGCTGAACCGCTTCTACTGGGGCAAGGGTTACATGACCGAGGCGGTGGCCGCCGTGGTCGAGCGGTTCTTCCGCCGTATGCCCGGAGTGGTTCTGCATTCCGGCGTGTTTGCGGATAACCCCGCTTCGCTGCGTGTGCAGGAGAAACTTGGCTTCCGGGTGACCGGCTGCCACCAAATCTATGCCACGGCGCGCGCCGCCATGGTGGCGCATATCGATACGATGATCACGGCTGAAGATTTCATTCCGCCGCATCGTACTTGAGGAGCATTACAAGGCCGGTTTGATCCAAACCGGCCTTGTGTCGCGCATGGGCTTCCCGCACGATAGTCTTTGACCTTGCGGAGAAGCGCTTGTATTCGAAACGACGATATTTTTGTTCGACGCAATGGCAAGATTGTTGCGTCCGCAAACCGACAGAACGGCAGTCCGATGAAATTTCTCGATGAAGCAAAAGTCTATATCAAGTCCGGTGACGGTGGCGCGGGCGCCGTTTCCTTCCGGCGCGAAAAATTCATCGAATTCGGCGGTCCTGACGGTGGCGATGGCGGACGCGGCGGCGATGTCTGGGTTGAGGTGGTCAACGGCCTCAACACGCTGATCGATTTCCGTTTCCAGCAGCATTTCAAGGCCTCGATCGGACAGCACGGCATGGGCAAGACCCGCACCGGCGCCAAGGGCTCGGATGTGGTGCTGAAGGTGCCCGTCGGTACACAGATCTTCGAGGAAGACAATGAGACGCTGATCGTTGACCTTACCAAGGAAGGCCAGCGTTTTCGCCTTGCCGCCGGCGGCAACGGCGGCTTCGGCAATGCCTATTTCAAGTCGTCGACCAATCAGGCGCCGACGCACGCCAATCCCGGCCTTGCAGGCGAGGAAAAAACTGTCTGGCTGCGGCTGAAGCTGATCGCTGATGCGGGTCTCGTTGGCCTTCCGAATGCGGGTAAGTCCACTTTCCTTGCGACAGTTACCCGCGCGCGACCGAAGATTGCCAACTATCCTTTCACCACGCTGCATCCGAACCTAGGCGTCGCGACAATCGATGGCCGTGAATTCGTGCTGGCCGATATTCCCGGCCTCATCGAAGGCGCGCATGAGGGTGTGGGCATCGGTGACCGTTTCCTCGGCCATGTGGAGCGTACCCGTGTGCTTCTGCATCTCGTTTCCGCGCAGGAAGAAAAGGTCGGCAAGGCCTATAAGACCGTTAAGGCCGAGCTGGACGCCTATGGCGGCGGGCTGACCGACAAACCGGAAATCGTGGCGCTGTCGCAGATCGACGTGCTGGATGAAAAGGAACTGAAAAAGAAGGCCAAGGAGCTGGAGAAGGCCTGTGGTCGCCCGCCGCTTCTTTTGTCCGCTGCCGCGCATATTGGCATGACGGAAGCCCTTCGCGCCCTTCGCGATGTCATCGTCTCGGCGAGCAATGGTGGCGAAACCGCCCTGCCCGACCGGTCGATGCCGCATGAGGACAGCGAGGCCGAGGAAGAGGACGACCGTCTATGAGCCTGACGCGCAAGCCGCTGGCGAGCCATCACCGGATCGTCATCAAGATCGGGTCGGCGCTTCTGGTGGACCGGAAGACCGGTCTCAAGAAAGACTGGCTCGACGCCATCTGCGAGGATATCGCCGCGCTGAAGAAAAATGGCGCGGATGTGCAGGTTGTGTCGTCGGGCGCCATCGCGCTTGGCCGCACCGTGCTTGGCCTGCCTTCCGGTGCATTGAAGCTGGAAGAAAGCCAGGCGGCGGCGGCTGTCGGCCAGATCGCGCTGGCGCGGGCATGGTCGGAAAGCCTGTCGCGGCATGAGATCGTCGCCGGCCAGATTCTTCTGACGCTCTCCGATACCGAAGAGCGTCGCCGTTATCTCAATGCGCGCGCCACCATCAACCAGTTGCTGAAGATCGGCGCTATCCCGATCATCAATGAAAACGATACCGTGGCGACCACCGAAATCCGCTATGGCGACAATGACCGTCTGGCGGCGCGTGTGGCGACCATGACGGGCGCCGATCTTCTGGTGCTGCTTTCGGATATTGACGGGCTTTACACGGCTCCGCCGCATCTCGATCCCGACGCGAAATTCCTTGAGACAATTGCCGATATTACGCCAGACATCGAGGCCATGGCAGGCGGTGCGGCATCCGAGCTTTCACGCGGCGGTATGCGCACCAAGATCGACGCGGGCAAGATCGCGACGGCTGCCGGCTGCGGCATGATCATCGCTTCCGGCAAGACGCTTAATCCTTTGAAGGCTATTGAAAACGGCGCGCGCTCCTCATGGTTTGCGCCTTCGGGCACGCCGGTGACGGCGCGCAAGACCTGGATTGCCGGGCAATTGCAGCCGGCCGGCGAAATCCATGTGGATGCCGGTGCGGAGAAGGCTCTTTATGCCGGAAAAAGCCTGCTTCCGGCGGGTGTGCGACTGGTGAAGGGCAATTTCGGCCGTGGTGATGCAATCGCCATTATCGGTGCGGAAGGCCGTGAAGTCGCTCGTGGTCTTGCGGGTTACGATGCTGAAGAGGCGCGCCTTATCATCGGTCACAAGTCCAACGAGATCGAGGCGATCCTCGGTTATGTCGGGCGGGCGGCCATGATTCATCGTGACGATCTGGTGATGACGGGCGCTGCCGTCAAAGTTAAAAATGCAAAGAAGGATGAGGTCCATGCCTGAACAGGCCGTGAAGCAGAGCCATGATATTGACGCGCTGATGATGACCATCGGCGCTCAGGCGAAAGCTGCTTCGCGACCGTTGTCCATCGCCGGTACAGACCAGAAGAACCGCGCGCTGCTTGCCATGGCCTCCGCCATCGAGGCATCCAGGGATGCGATCCTTGCCGCCAACAGGAAAGATCTGGCTGCGGCGGAAAGCGCAGGCCTTGCCGCTTCCTTCGTGGACAGGCTGACCCTCAACGATGCAAGGATCGCCGGTATTGCCGAAGGCATCCGTTCGGTTGCGGCGCTGCCCGATCCGGTCGGCGAAGTCATCGCCGCCTGGGATCGTCCGAATGGGCTGAAGATCGAGCGCGTGCGCACGCCGCTCGGCGTCATCGGTGTGATCTACGAAAGCCGCCCAAACGTGACGGCGGATGCCGGCGCTTTGTGCCTCAAGGCGGGCAATGCCGTCATTCTGCGTGGCGGCTCGGATTCTCAGCATTCATCGCGTGCTATCCATGCCTGCCTCGTGGAAGGTCTGAAGATAGCCGGTCTTCCCGAGCATGCCATTCAGCTGGTGCCGGTGACCGACCGCGCCGCTGTCGGCGCGCTTCTCAGCGGCCTGAACGGCACGGTTGACGTCATCGTGCCACGCGGCGGCAAAAGCCTCGTGGCGCGGGTGCAGTCGGAAGCCCGTGTGCCGGTCTTCGCGCATCTGGACGGCATTTGTCATGTCTACATCGACAAATCGGCCGATCTCGACATGGCGAAACGTATCGTCGTCAACGCCAAGATGCGTCGCACCGGTATTTGTGGGGCGGCTGAGACGCTGCTGGTGGATGCCGCTGCCGTTTCCACCCATCTTGCGCCGCTCGTCGAAGCTTTGATCGAAGCTGGCTGCGAAGTGCGCGGTTCGCAGGCCGTTCGCGACGTGGTGGCGGGTCTCGCACCGGCAACGGAAGAGGACTGGCGCACCGAATATCTCGATGCGATCATTTCGGTCGCCGTGGTGGAGGGTATTTCAGGCGCGATCGAGCATATCGGCACCTATTCGTCCAACCACACCGAGGCGGTTATCGCCGAGGATCCCGATGTGGTCGCGCGTTTCTTCAACGAACTCGATTCGGCCATTCTGCTGCACAATGCCTCCACGCAGTTCGCGGACGGCGGCGAGTTTGGCATGGGTGCTGAAATCGGCATTGCCACGGGTAAGATGCATGCGCGCGGCCCGGTGGGCGTCGAGCAGCTCACCTCGTTTAAATACCGTGTGCATGGCACCGGCCAGACACGGACCTGATATTTGCCGGCTGACAAGCGCCTCGACAGACGTTATCTCACCATGCCGCATGTGGAGCGCGGCATGGTTGTCGGCCTGTTCGGTGGTTCTTTCAATCCGCCACATGCCGGTCACGCGCTTGTTGCAGAGATTGCGCTGCGCAGGCTCGGTCTCGATCAGCTGTGGTGGATCGTTACACCGGGCAACCCGCTGAAAAGCCGCTCAGACCTGTCGTCTCTGGAAGATCGCATCGCCGCCTGCGAAAAGCTGGTCCACGATCCGCGCATCAAGGTGACGGCCTTCGAAAAATCACTGGGGATGAGCTATACGGCCAATACGCTCGCCAAGGTGAAGGCGAAAAATCCGCATGTCCGTTTCATCTGGATCATGGGAGCGGATAATCTGAAAAGCTTCCATCGCTGGCAGAAATGGCGGCGGATCGCCGAGACATTTCCGATTGCCGTGATCGATCGGCCAGGCTCCACGCTCTCTTATCTCTCCTCCACCATGGCGCAGGCCTTCAGCCATGCACGGGTGGATGAGGACGATGCCGGTGTTTTGTGGAAAAAAGCGGCCCCTGCCTGGGTTTTCATTCACGGTCCGCGCTCGACGCTCAGCTCCACGGCGTTGCGCAACGGTCGTAAATGACGCCTTCGATCACAAATGATGTATGTGTCGGGTGTCGATGGGTCCATATCTTGAAAAGTTAATGCTTTGATGCCACCTTTATTGTGTGACGCAGAGAATCGCGTCGCCAGTACCTGTTTTGTCATTCTTGGAAAGGAAAACCTCTGACAACAGTACACGCCAAGGGAAGAGCATTTGTTGCTATCCCGAAGGGCCAGGACAGTGGCGCCGATGCCGCCGGCCATGCCCTCGAAACCGTCCTCGCGAGCCTCGAGGACTCCAAGGCTGAAGATATTGTCTCTCTCAACATTGCCGGAAAATCGGCGCTTGCGGACTACATGGTCGTGGTCTCCGGGCGGTCGAACAGGCATGTTTCGGCGATTTGCGAGCATCTTCTCAAGGACATGAAGGATGAAGGGTTCGGAAACGCCCGCGTCGAAGGTCTCGAGACCGGAGACTGGGTGCTGATCGATACCGGCGACATCATCGTTCACGTGTTCCGACCGGAAATCCGCGCCTTCTACAACATTGAAAAAATGTGGGCGACGCCGGACATGCCGGAAGAGACGCTGCATTGATGCGGTGAGCCTTTGAGCGAGTGCATCGCTTTTGCCGAAGATCATATCTGACTTCGGAAACGGTGCCTCTGGCCGGAAATCAGGCCGGCCGCATAGGAATCCGCAGGCTATGCTGTTAAGAGCGTGACCCTGTTGGGTCACGACGAATGCAGGTTTGCGATGCGGATTTCAATTTTTGCGGTGGGACGGCTGAAATCCGGCCCCGAAAAGGATCTTGCGGCCCGTTATATCGAGCGCCTGGCAAAGACCGGCCCGGCGATCGGGCTGGAGTTTTCGCGGGTGATCGAGGTTGCCGAAAGCCGCGCTTCCAATGCGGAGACCCGCAAGCGCGAAGAAGCCGCGATGCTGGAAAAACATTTGGCCGATGGTGCTGCCCTCGTGCTGCTGGACGAGCGCGGAAAGGCGCTGGACAGTCCCGCCTTTGCTTCATTCTTTGGCGATTTGCGCGATAGCGGCAAGCGAGACCTCGTGATCGCCATAGGCGGAGCCGATGGGCTCGATCCCGCGCTCTACGACAAGGCGGCGGCCGTTCTCAATCTCGGCAAGCTGACATGGCCGCATCAGATCGTTCGTATCCTGATCGCCGAGCAGCTTTACCGTGCCGTCACGATCCTCTCCGGTCATCCCTATCATCGCGTTTGATTGGGTTTCGATTCGGAGAATTGTCTCAATTTCAACATGAAGCTTCGCGACACCGCTGACAGCGCACGGCTTTGGCAGCGGCCTTTCCAGGCCTCTTGGAAGATCGCGGTAAAATCCCTAATATCGGCGCTTCTGCTTCGGCATCAAAGAAAGTTCACATGGACAATAGGCCTCAACGAAAACGGCACGCTGCCCTTGCGGGCGCGGTTATTGCTGCTTTCGTCATGGGCATCGGTCCAACCTATTCGCGCGACGATGCGGGCGCCGTTCCGGCCGCAGGCGATGATTCGTCGCCGGATGCGCTGCAAACGCTGGAGAAGCGCCGCGACCAGAACCGGCAGGATCTGGAGGAGCTGGTCGACAGCATCGGTCTTTCGGAAGACAAGACAAGGAAGCTTGAGGAAAGCATCGCGTCCCTCAATCAGGACAGCGCCCGCATCCGGGAAGAGCTGATCGCATCGGCTGCCCGGCGCAAGGCGCTGGAAACCAAGATCAGCGACGGTGAGGATCGCCTGGCCAAGCTTTCCGTGCGGGAGGATGGCGTCAAGGCGTCGCTGCGGGAAAGACGCGGCGTGCTGGCGGAGGTTCTGGCGGCGTTGCAGCGCATGGGCCGAAACCCGCCCCCCGCCCTTCTCGTCTCGCCGGAGGATGCGCTGGCGTCCGTGCGAAGCGCCATTCTTCTCGGCGCCGTTGTGCCCGGTATTCGCGGTGAAACCGACAAGCTGGTTGCCGCTCTCAAAGAATTGACCGATCTGAGACAGGCAATCGCTCGCGAAAAGGACGATCTTACGGGTATGATGACGGCAAGTCTGGAAGAGGAAAAACGCCTCGACCTGCTGATTGCCGAAAATGACCGCAAGAACACCCAGACGGCGGCGGAGCTGGAGGCGGAACGCAAGCGATCTGAGGAGCTTGCAAGCAAGGCGACGAGCCTCGAGGGGCTGGTCAGTTCGCTTGAAGGCGAGATTACCTCGGTGCGGGAGGCTATGGAAAAGGCGCGGGCGGAAGAGCAGCGTCTGGCCCGTCTTTCGGAAGCGGAACGCGAAAAGGAGCGGGCCGCGGCCGAGGCTGGAATGCCCGATAAAAACCGTATTGCGCCCGCATATCCGTTCGCGAGTTTGAAGGGAAAGCTGGAGCTGCCGGTTACCGGCGAAGTGTTGCGGCGCTTCGGCGATGCGGACGGAACGGGCCACTTTTCCAAGGGAATTGTCGTCGCGAGCGGACCGGAAGCCATCGTGACGGCGCCTGCAGACGGCTTCGTGGTGTTTGCCGGAGATTTTCGCAGTTATGGCCGGATGATCATCCTCAATACGGGTGATGGATATCATGTGGTGATGACGGGCATGGACAATGTGAGGACGCGGCAGGGAATGTTCGTGTTCTCCGGAGAGCCCATCGCCTCCATGGGTGCAAAAAGAGTAGCGAGTGCAGCAGCATTGGCGCTGGAAACCGACAGGCCAACGCTCTACATTGAGTTCAGGAAAGATGGTGTACCGGTTGATTCTCAGCCGTGGTGGACCGCAAAAAATACCGGAAGGGCGCACAATGATTCGTAAGGTTTCGCTTCTCCTTATCGGTGGGCTTATGGGCGCCACGGCGATGAGCGTGATTTATTCGGCGAGCATGCCGGCACAGGCGGCCGGGCCTTCGACCTATAAGGAACTGTCGATCTTTGGCGATGTGTTCGAGCGCGTGCGCGCACAATATGTGACGCCGCCGGATGACGAGAAGCTGGTGGAAAATGCCATTAACGGCATGCTGAGCTCGCTCGATCCGCATTCGAGCTTCATGAATGCCAAGGATGCCAACGACATGCGCACCCAGACCAAGGGTGAATTCGGCGGTCTCGGCATCGAAGTGACCATGGAGAACGAGCTCGTCAAGGTCATTACGCCGATCGACGATACACCGGCTTCCCGTGCAGGCATTCTCGCCGGCGACTTCATTTCGGAAATTGACGGTACGCCGGTTCGTGGCCTGAAGCTGGAACAGGCGGTCGAAAAGATGCGCGGCGCGGTGAAAACGCCGATCAAGCTGACGATCATCCGCCAGGGCGCTGACAAGCCGCTCGAATTCACCGTCATGCGCGATGTCATTGCCGTTCGCGCGGTGAAGTCCCGCGTCGAGGGCGACAATGTCGGTTATCTGCGCGTCATCTCCTTTACCGAGAAGACCTATGACGATCTCGAAAAGGCGATCAAGAAGATCAAGGCGGATGTGCCGGCCGACAAGCTGAAGGGCTATGTGCTCGACCTTCGCCTCAACCCGGGCGGTTTGCTCGATCAGGCGATCAATGTCTCCGACGCCTTCCTCGAGCGCGGCGAGGTCGTTTCGACCCGTGGCCGTAACCCTGACGAGACCCGCCGCTTCAACGCGACGGCAGGCGATCTGACCGATGGCAAGCCCGTAATCGTGCTCGTCAACGGCGGTTCGGCTTCGGCTTCGGAAATCGTTGCCGGCGCCCTGCAGGATCTGCGCCGTGCGACCGTGGTCGGCACGCGTTCCTTCGGTAAGGGTTCGGTCCAGACGATCATTCCGCTCGGCGAGGCGGGCGCGCTGCGCCTGACCACGGCGCTCTACTACACGCCGTCGGGTAAATCGATCCAGGGTACGGGCATTGAGCCTGACATCAAGGTCGAACAGCCATTGCCGCCCGAGCTGCAGGGCAAGGTGACCACCGAAGGTGAATCCGGTCTTTCCGGCCACATCAAGGGTCAGAGCGAAACCGACGAAGGTTCGGGTTCCTCCGCTTATGTTCCGCCGGAAGCCAAGGATGACATCCAGCTCAACTATGCTCTGGACCTGTTGCGCGGCGCAAAGACGGATCCGTCTTTCCCGCCGAACCCGGAAAAGGCTGTGGTCAACAAGCAGTAAGATAGTGCGCCGGTCAGCCGGCGCATTCCATCTATTGCCCAACCGTTTGGACGGATCGTTCATTGCCTTCGGACCTGCGAAAACCGCTTCTGGGTCGTCAGAAAAAAAGCGCCGGTATCAACCGGCGCTTTTCCGTCATTATGGCTCTGTCGGTGCTTGCGGTTTTCTCAATCGGCGGCCTGTCGGTCTATACGGCGCTTTCGCCCGGCAATTTGCAGAAGACGGCGAACGGGCCGGATGCACAGCCTCAGCTTGCCGAAAAGACGCCTGAAATCGCACCGGCCGATGTAACGACTCCCGGCGACGCCGCCGGTCTCCAGCCGCAAAGCGGCCGCTCCGGCGCCAATATCAATCGCGAGACGATGCCTGACGGCAATGTCGTATCGGTTTACTCTCCCCGCCCGCGCGAGAGTGACGGGCCCGTGCTGATGAGCGGCCAGACCTATGGTCAGGATCCGCGCATGGCGACGCGACCCAATGAGGAACTGCTGGAAGAAACCGCGTTTGGCAAATTGCCGGTTGTCGGTGCGGATGGTTTGCGGCCGATGGAGCAATATGCGCGGCCCTGGTCTGGTGCACGCGGCACCCGGGTGGCGATCGTGGTCGGCGGGCTGGGTCTCAGCCAGACGGGGTCGCAAAAAGCGATCCGGGAGCTGCCGCCGGAGGTGACGCTCGGTTTTGCCGCCAGCGGCAACAGCCTGCAGCGCTGGATGCAGGAAGCGCGCCGACAGGGACATGAAATCCTCCTGCAGATACCGCTTGAGCCTTTCGGTTACCCCGGCACCAATCCCGGCCCGGACACCCTGCTGGCGGGTGATCTCGCCAAGGTCAACATCGACCGGCTGCATCGCTCCATGGCGAAGATCACCAATTACACTGGCATCATGAATTATCTCGGCGGGCGTTTCCTTGCCGAGCAGGCGGCGCTGGAGCCGGTAATGCGCGACATCGGCAAGCGTGGCCTGCTGTTTCTGGATGATGGTTCTTCGGCGCAGTCGCTGAGCGGCGGCATTGCCAAGGCGATTTCCGCGCCACAGGGTTTTGCCGATATTCTGCTCGACAGTGAAGTCACCGAAGCTGCCATTCTGCGCAAGCTGGACGAACTGGAGCGAATTGCACGGCGTAACGGCCAGGCGATCGGCGTTGCTTCGGCTTTCGATGAAAGCGTTGCCGCGATCTCCAAGTGGTCGCGCGAGGCTGGCGGGCGCGGCATCGAGATTGTCGGTGTTTCTGCGCTTGTTTCCGGGCAGGCAGGGCAGTAAACCTTGCGTGCGGCCATTTCTGGCGCTCAGACAGTGCGGGTTTCCCATGACAATCAAAGCAGAAGATTTGCCTTACCGTCCCTGTGCGGGAATTATGGTGCTGAACGCCGAGGGCCTTGTCTGGGCCGGCAGGCGCATCAAGGAAGGCAATTCCGAATATGACGGCTCACCGCATCTGTGGCAGATGCCGCAGGGCGGCATCGATGACGGTGAACGGCCTCTGACGGCCGCCATTCGCGAACTCTACGAAGAAACAGGCATGAAAACGGTGAGCCTGCTTGCGGAGGCGAGCGACTGGATTCACTATGACCTGCCACCCGAACTGATCGGTATCGGTCTCAGGGGCAAATATCGCGGGCAGGCACAGCGCTGGTTTGCGTTCCGTTTCGAAGGCGACGAAAGCGAGATCCAGATCGATCCGCCGCCGACCGGGCACACGGCCGAATTCGACGCGTGGGACTGGAAGCCGATGGAAAGCCTGCCGGAGCTCATCGTACCGTTCAAGCGCGCCGTATACGAGCAGGTCGTGGCGGAGTTCCAGCACCTTTCCGGAAAATAAAAAAGGCGGCCAAGGCCGCCTTTTCTGTTTTGTCGCCAGTGCTTATTCCGCTTCGTTGGCGGAATCGGCGTTGAGCTGGCCGTATTTTTCCTCGCCGATCTTGCCGAGCAGTTCGAGCTGGGTTTCGAGAAAGTCGATATGGCCTTCCTCGTCGATCAGCAGTTCTTCGAAAAGCTTCATGGAGACGTAGTCTCCGGCCTCATAACAGATATCACGCGATTTCTTGTAGGAGGTGCGGGCGTCATATTCGCCGGCAAGGTCGGATTCCAGAACTTCCTTGACGTTCTGGCCGATGCGCAGGGGCGCGACGGTCTGAAGGTTGGGATGGCCTTCAAGGAAGATGATGCGTGCGACCAGCTTGTCGGCGTGCTGCATTTCCTCGATGGATTCAGCACGTTCCTTTTTGGCGAGCTTCGTGTAGCCCCAGTCTTCCAGCAAACGATAGTGAAGCCAGTACTGGTTTACCGCACCGAGTTCGAGAAAAAGGGCCTCGTTAAGCCGCTCGATGACTTTTTTGTCGCCTTTCAATGTCCGCTCTCCTGTTCTCTTCATGGAATTGCTTCAGGCGGGACATAAAATCAAAAACATCGGCCTCAGTCGAGTGGCGACGGGCATGATATTCTTCAGTGGTTTTGATGATCAGGTCGACAACGGTGGGGAAACAGCCGCAACAGCGACCGCGTTTTTCCATGGCGTGATACACTTTTGCAGGAACGATGAGCTGCCAACAGTCCTCGTCGAGGAGCTCGTTGATGACGTCCCGGATATCGTGATCGGTGATGTAATTGCAGCTGCAAACCAGCATGATGGACTGCCTGTATGACGCAACACGTTGTTTTCGTTCTTAAACCAAAACAGGACAGCAAATGTCAAGAAAAACCTCTTAATGAGTCGCCAAGGATTTCTAGACTCATTCTAAACTATACAAAAACTATCGTATTTTCATTAGTTTAGGCTGCGTGTCATTCCAGTGTTTCATCTTCAAGTTTTTGTGCGCGGCGAAATTATCGAAGCTGAGATCACGGAAAGTTTACTGGTTCAGGCCGGCGGGAAGTCAGGATCGACGGCCCTCAGGCGAAATATTGTCCGCCATTGGCCGTCATGGTGGAACCGGTGATGAAACCGGCCTCGTCGGAAACCAGAAACAGAACGCAGCGTGCGATTTCTTCCGGCTCACCCAGCCGTCCAATGGGAATTTGCGGCACGATCCGTTCCGCCAGAACCTTCTCCGGTATAGCTCTCACCATCTCCGTGCCGATGTAGCCGGGGCAGATGGCGTTGACGGTGATATTGCGGCTGGCGCCTTCCTGGGCGAGCGCCTTGGTAAAGCCGATGTCGCCCGCTTTGGAGGCGGAATAATTGGCCTGTCCCGCCTGGCCTTTCTGGCCATTGATGGAGGAGATGTTGACGATGCGGCCAAAGCCGCGGTCGCGCATGCCCGGCCATACGGGGTGGGTCATGTTGAACACGCCGGTGAGGTTGGTGTCGATCACCTCGCGCCATTGCTGCGGCGACATTTTATGGAACATCGCATCGCGGGTGATGCCGGCATTGTTGACGAGGACCTCGACGGGACCGAAGGTCTCTTCCACCCTGGCTATGCCATTGACGCAGGCGTCATAGTCGCGCACGTCCCACTGAAAAGCGGGGATGCCGGTTTCTTTCTGGAATGCTTCCGCCCTGTCCGTCGTGAAGGCATAATTGACGGCCACCCGGTAGCCGGCCGCCTGCAGGGCGCGGGCGATTGCGGCACCTATGCCGCTCGTCCCGCCGGAAATCAACGCAACCCGGCTCATATCGGCCTCCATGACCTGTCATTGAAGCGCCTGCATATGCGAGGATGCTTCCATATCTTGCAGAACTTGTTCGTCGTGCTCACCGGCCACAGAAATGCGGCCAATGGGAGGCCGCTTCTACCCTATTGCGCGCTGAACCGGAATTGCTTTTTGGCAAGTCGTGCGGCGGTTTCAGAGTGCTTCGATGCACATGGCGACACCCATGCCGCCGCCGATGCAGAGCGTTGCGAGACCCTTCGACACGTTACGGCGGCGCATTTCGAAAATCAGGGTGTTGAGGACGCGCGCGCCGGAGGCGCCGATCGGATGACCGATGGCGATCGCCCCGCCATTGACGTTGACGATAGCAGGATCAAGGCCAAGTTCGCGCACCACGGCGCAGGACTGGGCCGCAAAGGCTTCGTTGGCTTCCACAAGGCCAATATCGCTGATCGACCAGCCGGCCTTGGCCAGCGCCTTGCGGGAGGCAGGGATGGGACCGGTGCCCATGATTTGCGGATCGACACCCGCTGTCGCCCAGGAGGCGATACGGGCGAGCGGCCTGATGCCGCGCTTTCCTGCTTCCTGTTCCGACATCAAAAGCGTGGCGGCGGCGCCATCGTTCAGACCGGAGGCGTTGCCGGCCGTGACCGTCCCTTCCTTGTCGAAGGCGGGGCGGAGCTTGGCCATGGTTTCCAGCGAAGCTCCGGCGCGGATATGCTCATCTGTATCAATGACGATATCGGCTTTACGGCCCTTCACCGTGAAAGCCACGATCTCATCTGCAAAACGGCCAGCGCTTTGCGCGGCTTCGGCCTTGTTTTGCGATGCGACGGCGAATTGGTCCTGCTCGTCGCGGGAAAGCTGCCATTGGCGGGCGATGTTTTCAGCGGTGATGCCCATGTGATAGCCATAAAAGGCGTCAGTAAGGCCATCTTTCAGCATGGTGTCGATCATCTTGAAATCGCCCATCTTCACGCCGCCGCGCAAATGGGCGCAGTGAGGGGCCATGGACATGGATTCCTGCCCGCCGGCAATGACGATGTTCGCGTCGCCGGTCGCGATCTGCTGCATGCCGAGGGCCACGGCACGCAGGCCGGAGCCGCAGAGTTGATTGAGGCCGAAGGCGGTCGCTTCCTGTGGAATGCCGGCCTTCATGGCAGCCTGCCGCGCCGGGTTCTGCCCCTCGCCCGCCGTCAGGACCTGACCGAGAATGACTTCATCGATTTCGTTTGCCGCGACACCGGCACGCTCCAGCACAGCGCTGATGACGGTCGCCCCGAGTTCGTGGGCTGGCGTATTGGCGAAGTGGCCATTGAAAGAGCCGACGGCTGTGCGCGCGGCGCTGGCAATCACGATTGAAGGCAGGGTCATCAGTTTTCTCCTCACTTGCGGGCGGAGACTGGCAAAGCTTTCAATACAAGTCAAATGGCGAAAGTTGCTTTAAAAGATGTTGCTAAATCACACTAAAATCTTGCGGAAAATTGCTGCGCAAAAAACAAACTGTTGCGATGCACAAAACATTTGTCAGAGGGCTCGTTTTGCGCATACACTTTGCGCCGGGAAGAGCAAGAAGACCAAAAAACAAGAAAATACCATCATCGCGAGGAGGCGGGCATGGCGAAACACGACGGCGAAACAATCATTAAAAAATACGCTAACCGGCGGCTCTACAACACCGGCACCAGCACCTATGTGACGCTCGATGATCTGGCGCAGATGGTCAAGCGCGGCGAGGATTTCAAGGTTCAGGATGCCAAGTCTTCCGAAGACATCACGCATGCGGTGCTGACGCAGATCATCGTCGAACAGGAGGCCAAAACCGGCAATACGTTGCTGCCGACGGCGTTTCTGCGGCAATTGATCTCCTATTACGGCGACCAGATGCAGATGGTCGTGCCGACATTTCTCGAACATTCGATGAAGACCTTTTCCGACCAGCAGAGCCAGATGCAGGAGCATATGGCCAAGGCTTTCGGTGATGGCTCGCTTGCCCGCAATTTTCAGGCGCCGCTGCAAATGATGGAAGAGCAGATCCGTCGCAATACAGAACTGTTCCGGCAGGCGATGCAGGGTTTTACACCTTTCGCAATGCCGCAGGCGCCCAAGGAAACCCGCAAGCCGAATGCATCCGAAATCGATGAGCTGAAGGCGCAGTTGCGCGCATTGCAGCAAAAGCTCGATCAGCTTTGATCCTGTCGGGCCGATGCCCGGTTTCAGCAAACCGCATCGGCTTTTGCTTCAGATTTTCAGCCTGCCGTTCTTTCCGGCACGCGCAGCAACAGCAGGAACCCTGATCCCAGAAATACGATGAGCGTCGCCATGCCGATATGGGCTGAGCCGCTTATTGTGGTTGCTATGGAAAACGACAGCGTCGCCATGAAGCTGGTGGCGCGTCCGGAGAGCGCATAGATACCGAAATAACGGCCCGCCTCCGCCACGGTGATGTTGCGGGCAAGATAAGATCGTGACGAGGCCTGAACGGGGCCGAAGGCAAGGCCGATCAAAACGCCATAAAGCAGATAGGCCTTTTCCGCGCCGGTGGCGAAGATGCCGCCATTATCTGCGGTCGACAATTGTATCCACCCGAAAAGGGTGGAGCCCTTTTCCGTTGAGACGATTCCGAGCGTGGCCAGCAACAGAAGCACGAGACTGATGAGGATGGTGATGCGCGACCCGAGCTTGTGGTCGACGCGCCCGGCGGCAAAGCAGCCAGCGATGGCAACGATATTGAGCAGGATGCCGAAGAGGCCGATTTCCATCGTTGCCCAGCCGAACATGCCGGCGGCGAAGGCCCCGCCGAGAATGAGAACGCCATTGACGCCATCCTGATAAAGCATGCGCGCAATCAGAAACCGCAACAGCACGGGGCGGTAGCGCAGCTCGCGCAGCGTGATCTTTAGTTCTCCCAATCCCGAGCGGATCGCGGCTGCGAAGGGCAAGCCCTTTTCAGCATCGGGAGTGATAAGAAACATCGGCAGAATGAAGATGAGATACCAGAGCGCCGCGAGCGGTCCGGTTATTCTGGCATCCTCGCCGGTTGCAGGATCGAGGCCGAAAAGAGGCTTGATACCGGCGATGGTCACCCCGGTCTGTGGATTTGCGGCCAGAAGCGTCACCACGGCAATCAGCACCACCATACCGCCGAGATAACCGAGCCCCCAGGCGAGATTGGAAATGCGCCCGACATTTTGTGGGTTGGTCAGGCGCGGCATCATGGAATCGTTGAAGACGATGGAAAATTCCGCCGCGATGGAGGCGAGGATCATACAGACGATTGGCAGGATGAGCGGCGAACCGGGTGCGGCAAACCACAGGGAAAATAGACTAACAATCTTGATGACGGCAAAGAAGGCGATCCACGGCTTGCGTGCGCCAGACTGGTCAGCGATGGAGCCGAGAATGGGAGAGAAGAGGGCGATGATGATCGAAGACACCGTCGCCATGTTGCTCCATGTCGCCTGCGCTGAAATCGGATCGTCGGTAAGCCGTGCGACGAAATAAGGCCCGAAAACGAAGGTCGTGACGACCGTGAAAAACGGCTGCGCCGCCCAGTCGAACATCACCCAGCCCCAGATGCCGCGTTTGGCAACTACTGTTTCCGCATTTGGGGAAGGGACAGTCATTCATCGTCCTATCGGAAAATCGGGAAATAAAATGCGCGATGCGGGTGCATCCGTCTTGTCTGGCGCCATCCGGGAGGACCCGGATGGCGTTTTTTGAGGCTGCCGATCAGCGTGCCTGAACAATATCGCCAAGCAGCCCGGCCGCGACCGTCAGACGGGCAAGGTTGGTATCGCCGCTGTCGCTGAGCGCGCCGAGTTCGGAGACGATGCGGTTGACCCGCACGCGGTCCGCCGCATACCAGGCCTGAACCGGATCCTTTTCCCTGGCATATTCGGTCAGCGCGGAGATGACGATCCGGCGTCTCGACGAGGAGATCTGGTCCTGGCTGCGCAGGAGAGCCAGGCTCTCGTAATGATCCGCCGGTGTGATGCGCTGGCTTGCATCCAGCAGACGCGCGACGCGGAAGGTCGACGAGACGGTGGCATAGCTTTCGGCGGCGCGGGCAAGCGTGGTGCCGGCGCTTTCGGCGATGCGCATGATCTCAGGCACATAGACGAGCAGGGAAAGCGTATCGAGTTCCTCCAGAAGACCGGAGGGAACGCCGTCGATTTCCGTGACGCCGAGTTCGCGACGATACTTCGCAGCTGCCGGCGATAGCGTCTTGATGGCGGTTTTCAGGCGCTCGATTTCGGTCGCCATGTCACCTGCGGTCGCACCGGCGCTCCCGGTTTGCAGGTAAAGCCTGCTCGCATCCGAGAAGATGCGCGTGATCGTGGCATAAAGCCCGTTCTGGACTTCACCGCCGACCTTTCCGTCAAGCGCGTCGACTTCGCTCCACAGGCGTTTGAGACCGAAACCATCCTCGACGATCACCGCAGCCTTAACGACGTCGGCCGCCAGAAGGCCGCTCGCATCGGCAAGTTTCTGCACAAAGCCCGGGCCGCCGCGATTGACGACGGCATTGGCGAGTGCGGTGGCGACGATTTCGCGGTGCAGACGATGCGATTTGATATCGTCTGCGTAGTTCTTCTGCATCTTGGCCGGGAAATAATCGACCAGAAGATGCTGGAGATAGGGTTCGTCGGGAAGCGTGCTTGCCACCAATGCATCGAACAAGGTGAGCTTGGCATAGGAGAGGAGCACGCCGATTTCCGGCCGGGTCAGCGGTTTGCCGGTGGCGTATCTTTCGCTGAATTCGGCATTGTTCGGCAGGGTCTCGACCTTGCGGTTCAGTTGTCCAGTCGCCTCCAGCGCGCTCATCAGGCGGCCGAGTTCTTCGCGGTTCGAAAGGCCCAGCCGCTCCGTCAGCGAGATCGCCAGCGATTGCAGGTAGTTGTTGCACAGTACTAGCTGCGCCACTTCCGGCGTCATGGAAGCAAGAAGCTGGTTGCGTTTCGGCATCGTCAGGCGACCGCTGTTAACGGCGGAGGCAAGCGCGATCTTGATGTTGACCTCGACGTCCGAGGAGTTCACTCCAGCCGAGTTGTCGATGGCGTCGGAATTGCATCGCCCGCCCGAAAGCGCATAGGCGATGCGCCCCTTCTGGGTGATGCCCAGATTGGCGCCTTCGCCGATGACCTTGGCGCGCAGCTCGGTTGCGTTGACGCGGATGGGGTCGTTCGCTCTGTCACCCACCTCGGCATTGGTTTCCACCGCCGCCTTGATGTAAGTGCCGATGCCGCCGAACCACAGAAGATCGGTTGGCGCCTTCAGGATGGCCGTCATGATCTCGAAGGGCGTGGCGACGGATTTGTCGATGCCGATGGCGGCCACAGCTTCCGGTGTCAGCGTCACCGATTTTTCGGAGCGCGAGATGATCATCGCGCCGGCGGAGAGGGCCGAACGATCGTAATCCTGCCAGCTGGAACGCGGCAGTTCGAAAAGCCGCTTGCGTTCGGCAAAGGACCCGTCGGTGTCGGGGTCCGGATCGATGAAAATATCGCGGTGATCGAAGGCGGCGATAAGCCTGATCTTTTCCGACAGCAGCATGCCGTTGCCGAAAACGTCGCCGGACATATCGCCCACGCCCGCCACCGTGAAGGGGGTGGTCTGGATGTCGGTGTCCATTTCACGGAAATGGCGTTTCACCGTTTCCCAGGCGCCACGGGCGGTAATACCCATCTTCTTGTGGTCGTAACCGGCCGAACCGCCCGATGCGAAGGCGTCGTCCAGCCAGAAACCGGCCTCATGGGCAAGACCGTTTGCCGTATCGGAGAAGGTTGCTGTTCCCTTGTCGGCGGCGACGACGAAATAGGGGTCGTCACCGTCGAGCCGCAGCGTGTCGGCTGGCGGCACGATGGCATCGTCGACGATATTGTCGGTGATGGACAGCAGGGTGCGGATATAGGTCTTGTAGGCCTCGCGGCCGGCATTGAAGACCTCGTCGCGGGAGCCGCCGGCCGGCAGATTCTTCGGGAAGAAGCCGCCCTTGGCGCCGACCGGAACGATCACCGCATTCTTGACCTGTTGCGCCTTGACGAGACCGAGCACTTCCGTGCGGTAATCCTGGCCGCGATCCGACCAGCGCAGACCGCCGCGTGCGACCTTGCCGAAGCGCAGATGCACGCCTTCGACCTCGGTGCCGTAAACGAAGATTTCGCGGAAGGGGCGGGGATCGGGCAGGCCGTCCAGATGTTTCGGATCGAACTTGAATGCCAGAAGGTCACGGGGGGTGCCGTCGGCATTTTTCTGGAAGTAGTTGGTGCGCAGCGTCGCGTCGATGGCGTTGACGTAACGCCTGAGCGTGCGGTCCTCGTCGAGATTGGGAACACCGCTCAATGCCGATTCGATTGCCTTGTGTATTTCGGCGAGTTTCTTCAGCCGCTTCTTTTCATCGACAGACGGATCGAAGCCGGCCTTGAACAGCGCGAAAATATTGCGGGAAATCGCCGGATACTTATAGAGCGTTTCGGAAATATGCTCCTGCGAATAGACGATGCCGGTCTGGCGGAGATAACGCGCATAGGCGCGCAGCACGGAGACTTCGCGCACGGTGAGGCCGCAGGCGAGGATCAGGCGGTTGAAATTGTCATTGTCGACCTTGCCGGAGAAGGCGGCGAGGAAAGCTTCTTCGAGTTTCTGTGCATAGTGCGGCAGATCGAGCGTCGTTCCCTTGGCGACGGACAGTTCCATGTCGTGCAGCACGATGTCGCGCTTTTCGCTGTCCGAAACGACGCCGATATCGAAGGTGCGTTCGCTGATGACGTTGAAACCGAGATTTTCGAGCAGCGGCACGCGGCGCGAAAGCGGCAGGTGGCCGTCGCGGTGGAAAATCTTCAGCGACAGCGTCTCCGCCGACTGACCTTCCTGCTGGTAAAATTCGATGCGGACCGGTTCGCCCTTCGCGGCACCGAGAATATCCGGCATGTCGCCGATCGCTTCTTCCGGCGTGAAGGCTTCCTGATAGGCCTGATCGACCTCCAGCACCGGTGCACCCGGCTCGGAGAGGGCGACGAAATGGTCTATCCAGCGCGCCGCAATGTCGCTGACGGCGTCTTCGAGCTTGTCCTGGGCGATGCGCGGCGTCTTGCCTTCCGTTCGGCCGACAATGAAGTGGACGCGGGCGACGGCGCCTTCGGGGAAGGCGGGGTAATAGGCGGAAATATGCCCGTCATAGACCCTGCTCAGATAATCGCCGATCTTCTCGCGCACATAAGAATTATACTCCTCGCGCGGAACGAAGATGATGGCCGAAACGAAACGGTCGAAACGGTCGATACGTGCAAGCACGCGCACGCGCGGCCGGTCGCTCAGTTCCATGATCTGCTCGACGAAGCGGATCAGAAGATCGGTTTCGATCTGGAAGAGATCGTCACGCGGATAGGCTTCCAGCGTGTTCTGCAGGATGCGCCCCGAGTGGCTGTTCGGATCGAAGCCGAAATGCCGCTCGACTTCCGCCACCTTGGCGCGCAGCAGCGGTATCTGCTTGACCGAGCGCGTATAGGCGGTGGCGGTGAAGAGGCCGACGATGCGCAGTTCGCCGATGACATTGCCGTCCTCGTCGAAGCGCTTGATGCCGATGTAATCCATATAGGCGCGGCGGTGCACGATGGATTTCACATTGGCCTTGGTGACGATGAGGAAATCCGGGCCGTCGAGGAAGGCAAGGATTTCCGGCGTCGTCGTCACGGCATTCTTGCCGAGACGCAGCACGCGGACATCCGGATCGCTGAGGCTGCCGAGGCCGACGCCGTCACCGCGCTCGATCTTCGCGTTCTTTCCCTTACCGGAATAGGTGTAGTCACGCATGCCGAGGAAGGTGAAATTGTCGTTGCGAAGCCAGTTGAGGAATTCGACGGCTTCCATACGCTCGGTCTTGCGCCGTGACGAGCCGCGCTTGGACAATTCATCCAGCGCCTCGTCGAGTTTCGCTAGCATGGGCCGCCAGTCGCGATAGGCGAGCTGAACCTGCGTCAGCACGAAGCGCAGTCTTTCTTCCAGCGCTGCGGCGGCTTGCGGCGTGAGCGGCGCGATATGCAGCTGGATGAGGCTGATATTTTCAGCGGGATCATCCTCGGGTTCCGCAAGACGGTAGCCTGCCTGCGCGCTTTCGTCGCGCACCAGGATCGGGTGCACCGCGAGGTAAAGACCGCGATAGCTGCTGGTGACCTCGCCCATGACGGAATCGTAAAGGAAGGGCATATTGCGGCCGATAATGGTCAGGACCGTTACCGGAATATCCCGCGGCGAAACGCCCTCCACCTGGGAGATGTCGATGTACGGAGCGTCTCCGGTCCAGTGCGAAAGCGCCTCGAAGCTGTGAGCGGCGCTCGCAGCCAGCATCTCAGCGGAATAATATTCTATATCGTCGGCGCTCGCCCTTCCATAAAGAATACCCGGATCAAGAAATTGGACATTTTCGGCAATTGCCTGCTGGCGCGCTTTTTCGATCTGTTTTTCGCGTTTTGGATTGTTTCTGTAGCCCATTTGACGTGGATTCCTCCAAAAATCACACTTTAATATAAAAAAGCATCGCCAATTTGCGGATTTTGCCTTTTCAGTCGAATCGGATATTGGCGTGGAATTACGAAGAGTTTAAGAGGCTTTCGTGTTTCTTCAGTTTGGAAACGAAATTTTTTTGCTCCTTTTGCCGTGAGGCCTGTCACGAAGCATTTTGACAGTATTTCTGCGGCTAATTTTTAGGCGGTTCTTTGGCTGCCATGTGATGTTGCGGCCACGGTCGAAGCAAATTATTGATTTGCGCCTATTTTTGTGGTACACCAACGACACTGATCCACAGCGTGGCATTTGTGTGCCCAAAAACACCACGAAAGCAACACCTCTTTTGCACGCGGTTTCCGTGACATATCGAGCGTTTACGTTATCGAACCCCGCAAGACGGGAAGGTGTGTTTTTGCGTGCACGGCTGGACCAGTGCGGAGTCACCTGACGGTTCCCCCGTCTCATCAGGGCCTGACCGACCCAACCCCGGCATCCCCGGGTATGTAACAGGGAGTTTTTAGAACGAATGACGACCCAGCAGAAGAAATCTCCAGCACATCACGGTTTCAAGACCGGTGAAGCGATTGTGTATCCCGCTCATGGTGTCGGTACCATTTCTGCAATCGAGGAACAAGAAGTCGCCGGCATGAAGCTTGAGCTTTTTGTCATTGATTTCGAAAAAGACAAGATGCGTCTTAAAGTTCCCGTCGCCAAAGCCGTCAGCATCGGCATGCGCAAGCTTTCCGAAGGCGATTTTGTCGAGCGGGCGCTGAAAGTGGTGCAGGGCAAGGCGCGTGTGAAGCGTACCATGTGGTCGCGCCGCGCGCAGGAATATGATGCGAAGATCAATTCCGGCGATCTCATCGCGATTGCGGAAGTCGTGCGCGATCTCTACCGTGCGGAAAATCAGCCGGAGCAGTCCTATTCCGAGCGTCAGCTTTATGAAGCTGCTCTCGACCGCATGGCGCGCGAAATCGCCGCTGTCAACAAGATGTCCGAAACCGAGGCTGTTCGCCTGGTGGAAGTGAACCTTGCCAAGGGCCCCAAGCGCGGCAAGACCGTCGAAGAGGACGATTCTCAGGACGAAGCCGCTTAATAACCGGCTTTTTCCCTCTAAAAAAACCCGCCTTGATGGCGGGTTTTTTGTTGCCCGATTGCAGGCTGAAATTTACAGGATGCGGATTTTCATGCCTTTGCGCAGATGCGGCAGGATGCGCCGCATGTCACGGAGATGGAGGGCGACGCAGCCTGCGGTCGGCTTATATCCCGGTCTGATCAGATGCATGAATATCGCCGAGCCGCGGTTGCGGCTTCTCGAGGTGATATTCCAGTCGAGCACCAGGCAGACGTCGTAGAGGCTGTCCTTGCGCATCATCTCTTCATGGCTCGCGGCGAAGGGCGCCTTGACCAGTCTGTTGTAACTGGGACTATGGGGCTCGTCGCACCATAGCATGGACTTGCGTGTTCGCTGCATCGGCAATGCGGTGGCGATGCCGGGAAGGCGGTCGCCGCGATAAAACCCGTGCAGCAGGCCGATGGTCGAGATGGGAGATTTTCCGTCTCCCTCGCGTTTCAGCGCGGTGCGGCCATTGCGTCCGATCGCGGCTGGAAAGGTGAGATGCCCGAGCTGGACGATGGCGCGGCTGATTTTCGAGGGGGCCGGCCGAACCATGAGCGTCGATGCGCGTTTACGTTGTCTTACGGGCTGGGTGCTCATGTTTTTCACGAGATTTTGCTTTGCAGGTTATTTAACGTGAAGTCATAGCACTTCGTTATATCATGGCAATGGGTTGACCTTTTATCGGCAAACCGCTGAATTGGCTGATAATTAGAGCGCCGGGCGTCTTTTGGGATGCATAAGGGACGCTCTAACTCTTTTAAACTACGCATCGTGTCTCTCGAAAATCGAGCCTGATTTTTGGGCCGATGCGCTAAAGTAAGAAAGGCTGAGAATCCGAATGACGGCTCGCACTATCCTTCTGGTGGACGATGACGACGATCTTCGGGAGACGCTGACCGAGCAATTGTCTCCCTATGAGGAATTCTCGCTGCTCAGCGGCGCCAATGCCGCGCAGGCGATGCAGACCGCCAAGACCGCCCAGGTCGATCTTCTGATCATGGATGTCGGCCTTCCGGATATGGACGGCCGTGAGGCGGTAAAGCTGTTGCGCAAGGGCGGCTTCAAGGCGCCGATCATCATGCTGACCGGGCATGATACCGATTCCGATACTATTCTTGGGTTGGAAGCCGGGGCGAATGACTATGTGACGAAACCCTTCCGTTTCGCCGTGCTTCTGGCGCGTATCCGGGCGCAGCTGCGTCAATACGAGCAGAGTGAGGATGCGGTTTTCACCGTCGGTCCCTATCAGTTCAAGCCCAGCCAGAAGCTGTTGACGACGGAGGACGGCAAGAAAATCCGGCTGACGGAAAAGGAAGCGGCGATCATCCGTTATCTCTACCGCGCCGGCAGCACCGTCGTTACCCGCGACGTCCTGCTGGAAGAGGTCTGGGGTTACAATTCCGGTGTGACAACGCATACGCTGGAAACGCATGTCTATCGTCTGCGCCAGAAGATCGAACGCGACCCGTCCAACGCCGAGATTCTGGTGACCGAGAACGGCGGATACAAGATCGTTCCCTGAGCAGGTGCTTCTTTTTACCTGTTATGTGTCCAAAGCTCACGCTGCGCGTCCGAAAAGGCGCGCGGCGTTCTAACAGCTTGTATTTTGAGGGCCGATATTGGAAAACCGCTATAGTGGTGCAGGCGTTTTTCCGGAGTAACGATCGACATGGCCTTGACGGACGATATCATGCTGCTGGGGCAAGTGCCGTTATTTGCGGGGTTCAGCGATGACCAGTTGCGGCTTATCGCCTTCGGTGCGGAGCGCCGCCGTGTATCGGCCGGGCAGACATTGTTTCGGGAACACTCACCGGCCGAATGTGCTTTTGCGGTGACGGCTGGCCATTTCGAGCTTTTCACGGCAGGGCGGGATGGCAAGCCCGTGCTGCAGGCGACGCCGGGCAAGGGGGCGCTACTTTCGGAGCTCGCGCTTTTCACGCTCTGCGAACGGAAGTTTACTGCCGTGGCAGTGGAGGATTCCGAAGTCATCCGCATAACGCGCATCCTCTTCCACCGGCTGGTAGAGGAGTTTCCGGAGGTTGCCGATATCGTGTCGGCGCGTATTCGCGACAATATCGCGTCGCTGGCGGCGGGTGCGGCCCGTTTGCAGAACCGCTTCGTCTGACGCCAGACAATTCAGCCTGTTCAGAACCGGAAGTGGGCGGTGACGGGAACATGGTCGGATGGCCGGTTCCAGCCGCGGGCCTCGCGCAATATGTCGATTTTTTCGAGCGAGGAACCGAGATCCTGCGAAGACCAGATGTGGTCGAGGCGGCGGCCGCGATCAGCCGCTTCCCAGTCCTTGGCGCGGTAGCTCCACCAGGTATAGATCTTTTCCGTCTCCGGCACGTTCAGGCGCATCAGATCGAGCCAGTTGCCCTTCTTCATGATGTCTAGCATGCCTTCGGTTTCGACAGGCGTATGGCTGACGATCTTCAGAAGCTGCTTGTGCGACCAGACGTCATTTTCGAGCGGTGCGATGTTGAGATCGCCGACGAGAATGGACGAGGTGCCAGGTACACCGTCGGCGCGCAGCGCCTTCATTTCCTCGATAAAATCCAGCTTGTGGCCGAATTTCGGATTGATCGAGCGATCCGGCTCGTCACCGCCTGCCGGCACATAAAAATTATGCAGTCGCACGCGGCGCGATCCGACCTGAAAAATCGCGGAAATGTGGCGTGCGTCGCCGATACCGCAATAGTCCTGTCGTTGATCTTCGGTCAGCGGAATCTTCGAGGCGATGGCGACGCCGTGATAGCCCTTCTGGCCATGGATGATGACATGCTCATAACCGAGCGCCTTCAGCGGCTTCATCGGAAACTCGCCATTCGGGCATTTCGTTTCCTGCAGGCAGAGAATGTCGGGTTTGTAACGTACCAGAAACTGCTCAACAATCGGCATTCTGAGCCTGACCGAGTTGATGTTCCAGGTGGTTATCGAAAACGACATGCATGTGCTCCGCTTTTACTGCCGCGAACCGCCTGGCTCGTGACATGTTTCCGGGGCGCAGGCTTATAACATCGCGACGAAAACGGGAATGTATTTTAGCGGTAAAATGAAAAAGGCGACCGCAGGGTCGCCTTTCCAAGAATTTCCTTGGGGCTTGAAGCCTCAGCCGCCTTTGCGGACTTCCTCGTAATTGATGTTGAAGACGCGTTCATCCAGGTTCACGCCGGTCTGGACGTTGAAGATCATGACGGTCGTGTCCTTGTTCTGGGCATCGGTCGTGGTCCATTGCCTCAGATCGAAGGTCTTCGGATCGAACATCAGGGTAATTGTGGAATCGCCGAAGACGCTCTTGTCGCCCAGCACGATGGTGGTCAGGTCCGATTCTTCCTTGACGTTGCGAACCTTCTGATTGCCGAGATCGATCTTGTCGGACAGAAGCAGGCTGAGCGGCGTCTTGGAGAGCGGATAAAGATCCCAGGTCTTGAGCTTCATATTGCCGATAACGACGTTCTTGCCGTCGGCGATGACCCGCATGGGCGAGGGGTCTTCGTAGTTGAAGCGGAGTTTGCCGGGGCGTTCGATGTAGAACTTGCCGCCGGTCTGTTCACCGCGCGGGCCGAACTGGACGAATTCCCCCATCATGGTTTTGACCGATGAGAAGTGATTGGCGATTTTCTGCGCTGTCGCCGTGTTGCCGGCTGCCTGTGCAAAGGCGTCAAGCGGCGACAGGCCGGCCATGATTGCGGCCATGGAAAATGCCGTCAGCACGCCACGACGCGTCACGCCGTTTTGCGGTGTGTTTGCGTTGGCCGTTTCGCCGGTGGTGAGGTCGTTCATTCTATTCTCCTTCATCGCAGCGATTGTCCGCATAAAAGGCGGCGGCTTCATGACGTTGAAAGCGTGTAATAACGCTTCTTCGCCCCGCTTGGTTGCGGACGTTACCGCTCGATGATGTCTGCTTCCGTCGGTACGAGTATTTCACGTTTTCCGGCGTGGTTGGCGGGGCCGATAATGCCCTCCTGCTCCATGCGCTCGATCAGCGAGGCGGCGCGGTTATAGCCGATGCCGAGACGCCGCTGCACATAGGAGGTGGAGGCTTTGCCATCGCGAAGAACGACGGCCACGGCCTGATCGTAAGGGTCCTCGGAATCGGAGAAACTGCCGGCGCTGGCCGGGCCGCCGCCATTGCCTTCCTCGTCGTCTTCCTCGGTAATCGCTTCCAGATATTCCGGTGCGCCCTGTGTTTTCAGATAGGCGACGATCTCTTCCACCTCGTTGTCGGAAACGAAAGGACCGTGCACGCGCTGGATGCGTCCGCCGCCTGCCATATAGAGCATGTCGCCCATGCCGAGCAGCTGTTCGGCGCCCTGTTCTCCAAGGATGGTGCGGCTGTCGATCTTCGACGTCACCTGGAAGGAAATGCGGGTCGGGAAGTTTGCCTTGATCGTGCCGGTGATGACGTCGACGGAGGGGCGCTGGGTCGCCATGATGACATGGATGCCGGCGGCGCGCGCCATCTGCGCCAGGCGCTGCACCGCGCCTTCGATGTCCTTGCCGGCCACCATCATCAGGTCGGCCATCTCGTCGATGATGACGACGATATAGGGCAGGGGCTTCAGATCGAACTCTTCCGTTTCGTAGATCGCCTCGCCGGTCTGGCGGTCGAAGCCGGTCTGCACCGTGCGGGTGAGTATCTCGCCCTTGTCGAGCGCCTGCTGCACGCGGCTGTTGAAGCCGTCGATATTGCGCACGCCGATCTTCGACATCTTTTTGTAGCGCTCTTCCATCTCGCGCACCGTCCACTTCAGCGCCACGACGGCCTTTTTCGGATCGGTAACGACGGGAGAGAGCAGATGCGGAATGCCGTCATAGATCGACAGTTCGAGCATTTTCGGGTCGATCATGATCAGCCGGCACTGTTCCGGCGACATGCGATAAAGCAGCGACAGGATCATGGTGTTGATGGCGACCGACTTGCCCGAACCTGTGGTGCCGGCAACGAGCAGATGCGGCATCTTGGCGAGATCGGCGATGACGGGTTCGCCGCCGATGGTCTTGCCGAGCGCCATGGCGAGCTTGGCCTTGCTGTTTTCGAAATCGCGGCTGCCGATCAATTCCCGCAGGAACACGGTTTCGCGCGTCTGGTTCGGCAGTTCGATGCCGATGGCATTGCGGCCGGGAACGACGGCGACGCGGGCGGCGATCGCGCTCATGGAGCGGGCGATGTCATCGGCAAGGCCGATGACGCGCGACGATTTGATGCCGGGTGCCGGTTCCAGTTCGTAGAGCGTGACGACCGGGCCGGGGCGGACATGAATGATCTCGCCCTTGACGCCGAAATCCTCGAGAACGCCTTCCAGAAGGCGGGCATTCTGTTCCAGCACTTCCTCGCTCAGCATATTGTCGCGCACGACATTCTTCGGCTCCGCCAGAAGGTGGACGGTGGGGAGCTGGAAACCGTCTGCGGCGATGAAAGAGGCCTGCGCTTCCCTTGCCACGCGCTCACTGGGCTTCGGGCGTGCGGAAGGGGCGGTTATTCTGGGCTGCCCGCGTCCCGGCGACTGTCGGGCCGTGAATTTCTGGTCGGACTCGTCGTCGGAGAGAATGCCGTTCGGCAGCCTGCGTCCATCCGCGTCGAAGGTTTGTTCGTCATCCATGTCCTCGTCATGATCGAGCGCGATGGAGGGAGGTGACATCTGGCGACGCGATGCGGCGCGTTCTTCGAAAGACGGCTCTGCGCGCTGGTCGAGGCGGTTGATCGCGGTCTTGAGGCGCGACGGTTCGTTCAGCGTGCCGAATTCATATTCGTTGAAGTCGTAAGGATGTTCGAATTCATCGTGCAGTGATTTCGACTTCAGGCCGAACAGGCGGCGCAGGCGCGCCTGGGTGATGTACCAGTAATGCGCCAGCGCGCCGAAGGCGAGCATATTGGCGAAGAAACCCTCGCCGTCGTCTTCGTCATCCTCTTCGGCCTCACGGGCGGCGCGGGCCTTGCTGGGGGCGACGGGAGCGGCCTCTTCGCGTTCCAGCTCGTCATCCAGACCGCCAACGACACCGGCGGCAAACAGCATCAGCCATGCGGCAGGCGCGGCGAATATCAGACCCAGTACCGTGGCAATCGTGCCGGTGGGGTAAGCGCCGATAAAAAGGGCGGGAAAACGCAGGATCATGTCACCGATGACGCCGCCGATGCCGTTCGGCAGCGGCCATGTCACGGGGGCCGGAAAGCAGCCGAGCGAGGCGGCGCAGACGATGGCGCCTGCGACCCAGGCCACAAGGCGAACGGGTATGCGGTGGAATTTGCGGCCGGCGATCAGCGCGATCGCCCAGGCGATGACAGGCAGGAGCGAGATGATTGCGGAAAGCCCGAGGAACTGCATCACGATATCGGCGAAAATCGCACCGCCGTAACCCAGAAGATTGGTGGGCTGGTTTCCTGTCGCGTAGGAGAGGCTCGGATCCGCGACATTCCATGTCGCGAGCGCGGCGATGCCCAGTGCAATCGTGGCCAGCAGAGCGAAACCGGCGAGAGCCATGATCTGACGCACGAAAAACGCCGTCAACACGAAGCGCGTGTGACGACCATCGAATGTCGGAGAATGCATTCTGCCCATGTCCCTGAACCCGTCGTTTTATGGTTTCGGCAAGATCCGGCAGGAGACCTGATCCCGGATTGACAGGGAAAACTAACCGCTTGCTGGTTAATGTCGTGTTAACCATGCGGTTTTTTGAAGCGCTTCAGATTTACGGCAAAGAAAAAGGCCCGCCGGAGCGGGCCTTCTTTTGGGAGAGGGGATGGAGAACCCCTTTTCCCGGATATCAGGAGTGGTACGCGGCTTCGCCGTGGGTTGCGAGGTCGAGACCTTCGCGTTCGGCTTCGACCGGAACCCGCAGACCGACGATCACGTCGACGATCTTGTAGAGGATCGCGGAGACGATGGCGCACCAGACGATGGTGATGGCGACGGCGACGAACTGCGTCCAGACCTGCGAGGCGATGGAGAAGTCTTCCTTGCCTGTGCCGCCAAGCAGCGGCGAGGTGAAGATGCCGGTGCCGAGAGCGCCGATGATACCGCCGATACCGTGGACGCCGAAGACGTCAGCCGTGTCGTCATAACCGAACTTGTTCTTCACTACGGAGACGAAGAAGTAGCAGATCGGCGAGACGATGAGGCCGAGAACGATGGCACCCATCGGGCCGACGGAGCCTGCAGCCGGCGTGACGGCGACGAGACCGGCGATCATGCCCGAAGCGGCGCCCAGCATGGAGGCCTTGCCGCGGGTGAAGCTTTCAACCAGCGACCAGGAAACGATGGCGGCTGCGGTTGCGAGGAAGGTGTTCATGGTTGCGAGAACCGCACCGCCCGATGCTTCGAGGTTGGAACCGGCGTTGAAGCCGAACCAGCCGAACCACAGCATGGCTGCGCCGACCAGCGTCAGCGTCATCGAGTGGGGGGCCATCATGTCCTTGCCGAAGCCGGTACGCTTGCCGACCATGATCGCGCCGATCAGGCCTGCGATGCCGGCATTGATGTGAACGACAGTGCCGCCGGCGAAGTCGAGAGCGCCCATGCCGAAGATCAGGCCGTTTGCATCCCAGACCATGTGAGCGATCGGGAAATAGACGAAGGTGGCCCACAGGATGGTGAAGAGGATGACGGCGGAGAATTTGACGCGTTCTGCGAAGGCGCCGATGATCAGCGCCGGCGTGATGGCCGCGAAGGTCATCTGGAAGGCGATGAAGGTGTATTCGTAGATCACGACGCCCTCAGAGAAGGTTGCCGAGGTGCTGTCAAGCGAAACGCCCGACAGAAACAGCTTGCCGAAACCGCCGAAATAAGGGCCGGTGCCGCCGCCAAAGGCGAAGGAGTAACCGTAGATTACCCAGACGAGCATCATGACTGCGCCGACGACCGTGCACTGCATGAGAACGGAGAGCATGTTCTTGGTGCGGACAAGACCGCCGTAAAACAGGGCGAGGCCCGGAATGATCATGAAAAGCACGAGGATCGTCGCGACATACATGAATGCGGTGTCGGCTTTTTCCGGAACGGGAGCGGCCGCGGCCACTGCCGGCGCTGCATCCTGGGCAAAGGCGATGGCCGGAGCCATCAGGGCCGCCGCTGCGGCGCCCAGCTTGCCGAGCGTTGAAAACTTGTTGAGTTGCATAGTTAGAAAACTCCCCTGTCAGCCGTGCTTCAAAGCGCTTCTGTGTTGGTTTCGCCGGTACGGATGCGCACGGCCTGTTCGATAGAGTAGACGAAGATCTTGCCGTCACCGATCTGCCCGGTCTTTGCCGCAGACGCGATCGCTTCGACGGCCTTGTCGACGACGTCGGATGGAACTGCGATCTCGATCTTCAGCTTGGGAAGGAAGCTCACCGCATATTCCGTGCCGCGATAAATCTCGGTATGCCCCTTCTGGCGTCCGTAACCCTTTACCTCGGTCACGGTCAGGCCCTGGATGCCGACGCCGGTGAGCGCTTCGCGCACTTCATCCAGCTTGAACGGCTTGATAATGGCCATCACAATTTTCATCTGGTTTCCCATCCTTTGTTTTGTCCTCGGCACGGAGCCGACTCTCCTGCCGCTGGCAGATCAGTAACAGCGACTGCGGACATACATTCAAAGGGCGTGCCAGTTTTGAGTGTGTATCTAACGTATTGAAATATAAAACTTATATGAAGGGCGTCTGAAAAAGGGGCATTTGTCGCCAAAATTTGCGTCTATTAAATGTGCGATTTTCAGAAAAAGCACATTATTTAATCATTTGCCCTTTTGCGGATCAAACCCTCCTGCGCCACGGAGGCGACCAGTTCACCCTGTCTGGTGAAAATATTGCCACGGGTCAAACCGCGTGCGCCGGAAGCGCTGGGGCTGTCCTGTGTGTAGAGCAGCCAGTCATCCAGCCGGCAGGGGCGGTGGAACCACATGGCGTGGTCGAGGCTCGCCACCTGAATGGACGGATCGAAGATGGTCGTGCCATGGGCGTAGAGCGAGGTGTCGAGCAGGGTCATATCCGACAGATAGGCGAGAATGGCCGATTGCAGGCGCGGATCATCGGGCACATCGCCGACGGCGCGGACCCAGATATCCTGCTGCGGTTCGAGTTTTTCCTTGGATATATAGTGGGTCAGCGATACCGGCCGTATCTCTATCGGCCGCTTGTTGCTCCAGTACTTGCGGATAGAAGCGGGTGCCTTGGCAAGAAAGGCTGCCTGCATCTGCTCCTCGCTCATCAGTTTTTCAGGCGGCGTCACGTCAGGCATTTTGATCTGATGGTCGAAACCATCCTCGAAAATCTGAAACGAGGCCGACATGGAAAAAATAGCCTTGCCATGCTGGATGGCGACCACCCGGCGTGTGCAGAAGCTCGCGCCGTCGCGGATGCGCTCCACCTGGTAGACGATAGGCACCAGCGGATCGCCGGGGCGCATGAAATAGGCATGCAGCGAATGCACGAAACGGTCGTTATCCACGGTCCTCTGCGCGGCGATCAGGGCCTGCGCGATGACCTGGCCGCCGAAAACACGCTGCCAGCCGATCTGCGGGCTTTCGCCCCGGAACAGGTTCTCTTCCAGCTTCTCAAGATCGAGTGTGGCGATGAGATTGGCCATCGGGTCTGACGTTTGCGAGGGATGCGACATTTTTTCGGCCTGCTCCGGCTGTAGGAAGACGTCAGATGGTCTATAGTGCGCCGATGATGCGTGCACAAGATTTGAGGAGAAGCGCGATGCTGGACGTAGTGGTGGCAGGCGGCGGATATGTCGGTCTTTCCGTTGCTGTCGCAATCAAGCAGGCGGCCCCGCATCTTGATGTGCAGGTGGTTGAGGCCTCTCCCGAGGACGTCTGGGCGAAGGACGTTCGCGCTTCCGCCATTATTGCGGCAGCCACCCGGATGCTCGATGTTTTCGGCATATGGAACGAGATCGAGCCGGAAGCGCAACCGATACACAAGATGATCGTCACCGATTCGAAGACCGCCGATCCGGTGCGTCCCGTGTTCCTGACTTTCGACGGCGCCGTGGAAGAAGGCAGGCCGTTTGCCCATATGGTTCCGAACGTCGCTCTGGTGGGCGCATTGCGAGGCCTGTGCGAGCGTCTTGGCATAAAAATCCGTCACGGTCTCAGTGTTTCCGATTTTACCGCGGGTCCCCAGTCGACGGCCATTCGCCTTTCCGACGGGTCGACGCTAGAAGCGCGATTGCTGATTGCCTGTGACGGCGTTCGCTCCGCGCTCAGGGACATGGCCGGTATCAAGACCGTGCACTGGGCTTACGATCAGTCCGGTATCGTGACGACCGTTGAGCATGAGCGGCCGCATGAGGGCTGCGCCGAGGAGCATTTCCTGCCATCGGGCCCCTTCGCCATCCTGCCGCTGAAGGGAAATCGCTCTTCGCTCGTCTGGACCGAACGCACGGCCGATGCCGACACGCTGGTAGCCTCCGACGATCTGGTGTTCGAGGAAGAACTGGAACGCCGGTTCGGTCACAAGCTCGGTCATCTTCGTCCGGTCGGTCCCCGCCGCGCCTTCCCATTGGGTCTGACGCTGGCGCGCTCTTTCGTTGCACCGCGTTTCGCGCTTGCGGGTGATGCGGCGCACGGCATTCACCCGATTTCCGGGCAGGGCCTCAATCTTGGCTTCAAGGACGTGGCGGCTCTCGCCGAAACCGTGGTCGAGGCCGATCGGCTCGGCCTCGATATCGGCTCGCTCAACGTTCTGGAGCGTTACCAGTCCTGGCGGCGTTTCGACACGTTGCGGATGGGTGTGACGACGGATGTGCTGAACCGGCTTTTCTCCAACGATATTGGCCCCATCCGTATCATGCGTGATTTCGGTCTCGGCGTGGTGGATCGTTTGCCGGGTCTCAAATCCTATTTCATCGGTCAGGCCGCCGGCACGACGGATGCGAATGCGCCGCGTCTGCTTGCCGGCGAGGCGCTCTGATCCGACCCCTCCTGCATATTTCTGATCGGCTTTTCCGGTATTGCCGCTTGACAGCCGATTCCGGGATTTCCTGCCCGGCGGCTTTGCCGTAAAGCCGAATCCGGCCAAGGACTTATCCGGATTCATAATCTGGTACGATCTCCGCCTTCGCCAACCAGATATTGCGGAGAACAAAAGCTGAATCCCATCGAGTCAGCGATTCGTATTCGATTCGTTCGCAGACTGTTCCGCAGCCGAATCGATTTCATTTTCGCCGGATTCTTTTTATTTGTTCAAATAGCTGAATCTGAACGGAAAATTCCGTCGACTGGTCGCCCTGCGCCACTTTGCGGGTGAGGCCTATTGCCTTTGTCGGCGGGCGTTGCCATGTGTGGTGCGTGCGGCCCGCATCAGCAATGCTGGGCGCGCGGCAAGCAGATGAAGTCGATTCGCGGATAGTACGTTGAATTTTCGCCCCATGATCCTGAGCGGCCGCGGTGTCACGGCCGTTCTCGGCCCCACCAATACCGGCAAGACCCATTACGCGATCGAGCGGATGGTCGCGCATGGCAGCGGTGTCATTGGCCTGCCGCTGCGTCTTCTGGCGCGGGAGGTCTATACCCGTCTCGTTGAGAAGGTGGGTGCGCCGAATGTGGCGCTGATTACCGGCGAAGAAAAAATCGCACCGCCTAAAGCCAAATATTCCGTCTGCACGGTGGAAGCCATGCCGCGCGAGACGACGGCCGCATTCGTCGCGATCGACGAGGTGCAGCTGGCGGGCGATCTCGAACGCGGGCATATCTTCACCGACCGGGTGCTGCATCTGCGCGGGCGGGAGGAAACGCTGCTGCTCGGCGCGGGCACGATGCGTCCTATCCTCGAAAAGCTGCTGCCGGGAATAACCGTGGTCGAGCGGCCGCGCCTGTCGCAGCTCTTTTATGCGGGCCAGAAGAAGATCACCCGCCTGCCGCAACGCACGGCAATCGTCGCCTTTTCCGCCGATGAGGTCTATGCCATCGCCGAGCTGGTGCGCCGCCAGCGCGGCGGTGCTGCCGTGGTGCTGGGCGCGCTTTCGCCGCGCACGCGCAATGCGCAGGTGGGGCTCTACCAGTCCGGCGACGTCGAATATCTGGTGGCGACGGACGCCATCGGCATGGGTCTCAACCTCGATGTCGACCATGTCGCCTTCGCGCAGGACCGAAAATTCGACGGCTATCAGTTCCGCAATCTCAATCCCGGCGAGATCGGCCAGATCGCCGGCCGCGCCGGCCGCCATCTTCGCGATGGCACATTCGGCGTGACGGGGCGTGTCGATCCGTTCGATGACGAGCTGGTGGAGCGGATCGAAACCCATCAGTTCGATGCGGTTAAGGTTCTGCAGTGGCGGACGAAAAATTTCGATTTTTCCTCCATCGCCAATCTGCGCCTGAGCCTCGATGCCGCGCCGGCTATCCAGGGACTTTCGCGCGCCCTGCCGGCAATCGACCAGCAGGCGCTGGAATATCTGTCGCGTTATCCAGAGATCATCGATGTGACGACGAGCGATGCGCGGGTGGAAAAACTCTGGGAGGCGTGCGCGCTTCCAGACTATCGCCGCATTGCTCCTGCCCAGCATGCGGACCTGATCTCCACGCTCTATTTCGACCTCGTCAAACGCGGGGCGGTGAACGAGGATTTCATGGCCGAGCAGGTGCGTCGCGCCGACCGGACGGATGGAGAGATCGATACCTTGTCTGCGAGGATTGCGCAGATCAGAACATGGACTTATGTATCGAACCGCCCAGGATGGCTTGCCGATCCGACACACTGGCAAGAAAAGACTCGGGAAATCGAGGATCGATTGTCCGATGCGCTACATGAAAGGTTGACGAAACGCTTTGTTGATCGCAGGACATCTGTGCTCATGAGGCGCCTGAGAGAGAATGCGATGCTTGAAGCTGAAATCAGTGTAAATGGTGATGTCTTCGTAGAAGGTCATCACGTCGGCCAGTTGGCCGGGTTCCGGTTCACGCCGGTGCCGGGAATGGAAGGGCCGGATCAGAAGGCCGTGCAGGCTGCGGCGCAGAAGGCGCTTGCGCTCGAATTCGAGGCGCGTGCCGCGCGTCTGCATGCCAGTGGAAATGGCGATCTCGCTTTGAGCTCCGATGGTCTGGTTCGCTGGTTGGGCGAACCGGTTGCCCGCCTTTCGGCCGGCGACAACATCATGAAGCCGCGGGTGATCCTGCTTGCCGACGAGCAGCTGAACGGCAATGCCCGTGATCACGCGCTGGCGCGCGTCGAGCGTTTCGTTAATCATCAGATTGCGACCGTGCTGAAGCCGCTGGACGATATTTCCCGCGCCGAAGACCTTCAGGGTCTGGCGAAGGGTCTGGCGTTCCAGCTCGTGGAAAATCTTGGCGTGCTATTCCGCCGCGACGTTGCCGAAGACGTGAAGTCTCTCGATCAGGATGCGCGCGCCTCCATGCGCCGTTACGGCGTTCGTTTCGGCGCTTATCACGTTTTCCTGCCAGCGCTTCTCAAGCCCGCCCCGGCGGAGCTTGTGACGCTGCTCTGGGCTTTGAAGAATGACGGTCTCGGCAAGCCGGGTTACGGCGATCTCATTCCGGTGCTGGCCGCAGGCCGTACCTCGGTCGTCACCGATGCCAGCTTCGAGCGCATGTTCTACAAGCTTGCCGGTTTCCGCTTCCTCGGAAAGCGCGCCGTGCGTATCGACATTCTCGAGCGTCTGGCCGATCTCATCCGCCCGCTGCTGCAGTGGAAGCCCGGTCAGCAGCCGCGGCCGGAAGGCGCTTATGACGGTCGCCGTTTCACGACAACGACCGCCATGCTTTCCATTCTCGGCGCGACGCTTGATGACATGGAAGAAATTCTGAAGGGCCTCGGTTACCGCGCCGATCAGGTGACGGCGGAAGAGGCACAGGCCTTCCTCGCCAGCCACGCCGGTGCCTCTGTTCCGGCTGCCGCGGAAGCGGCGACGGCTGAAGAGGAAAGCGTCGAGACCGAGGAACACGAGCCGGCTTCCGAAGAACAGGTGTCCGAGACGGCGGCTGCTGTCGAAGGCGAAGCTGTCGAGGCGCCGGTTGCGGAAGCTGCCAGCGAAGAGGCTGTCGCAGCCGAGGCCGTGCCGGAAGGCGCCGAGGCCGCCGAGCCCAAGCCCGTTCTTCTGTGGCGTCCGGGTGGTCGCAACGAAAATCAGCGTGGCGAAAACCGTCGTCCCGGCAATCGCGGTCAGGGCCGCGGTGAAGGAGCGCGCGAACAGGGCGAGCGTCGCGGTGAAGGCCGTCGCGACAATCGTGACGGTGCAAACCGTGAAGCTGCCAATCGCAGTGGCGACGGTGAGCGCAAGCGCGATGGCGGCCGTCCGGACCGTGGCAACAACCGCAACAATGATCGTCACGATCGCGGGGAGCGCAAAGACCGGCCGGAACGCAATGACCGTGGCGGAAAGCCGCAGGGTCAGCAGCGCTTCGAAGCCAAGCCGCCGCGCAAGGAAAAGCCGCTCGATCCGGATTCGCCTTTCGCAAAGCTCGCTGCTCTCAAGGAGCAGCTGAAGAAGTAAGCCCATGGGAAGCAACGAACAGCCACTGGAAAGCACGCGTCAGCGTCTGGACAAGTGGCTGTTCTTTGCCCGCATGGCAAAATCCCGTTCGCTTGCCCAGAGCTATATTCAGTCTGGCCACGTCAAGGTCAACGGCATTGCCATTCGCCAGTCCAGCCATGTGGTGAAGGCGGGCGACAGGCTGGAGATCGGCTTCGAGCGGATGGACAAGGTGCTGGTCGTCAGGTCCGGCGGAACACGGCGTGGACCCTATGAGGAAGCCAGACTTCTCTATGAAGACGAGACGCCGCCACGGGAACCTTCCGACAGGCTGACACCCCTCGAGCAGGCGTTGCGCCAGCCGGGCAGCGGGCGTCCCACCAAAAAAGAGCGCAGGGCGCTCGACAGGTTTCTGTCTGACAGCGACGGAAGCAAAGATTAGAATAAACCTCCGGGTCGCACCCGTTTTTCAGAATTGTTTATCCTTGCTATCTGCAAGCAAAGGCATTACGTCACTTGCGAAATTGCCCTGTCTGAATTCCGGGCGACGGCTTGTGTTCCGAAGCCCACAGACCCGGCCTGCATATTCTGGAGTTCATCATGACATATGTCGTGACCGACAATTGCATCCGCTGCAAATATACCGATTGCGTTGAGGTCTGCCCCGTCGACTGCTTTTACGAGGGTGAAAATTTCCTCGCGATCAATCCCGATGAATGCATCGATTGCGGTGTGTGCGAACCTGAATGTCCCGCCGAAGCCATCAAGCCCGATACGGAGCCGGGTCTCGACAAGTGGCTGAAGCTCAACGCCGAATATGCGGCAATCTGGCCTAATATCACGATCAAGCGCGACCCGATGCCGGAAGCCAAGGAAATGGACGGTGTCGAAGGCAAGCTCGAGCTCTATTTCTCCGCCGAGCCCGGACAAGGCGACTGAGTTTTTACGGCCTGACCGCGAAACCATGATTTAAAAGCCCTCGCAGCAGCAGCGCGAGGGCTTTTTGCTGGGCCTCATCCGCCGCGGCCGGATTGCAGCGTGGTCGACAGCAATGTCAGAAGGGCCACGCTTTCTTCCAGGCTTTGCCGCTGACGGCTTTGCAGGATAGCGGCCTGCAGACGGTTCATCTCGCGGGCGATTGCCGCTGGCTGCCAGGTTCGCAGGGCTCGTTCGATGATGGGTTTTCTGCGGAAATGGATGTGGCGTCCAAGCGTCTGCATGACCTGACCGGCCTGCAGTTTTTTCTCATCCATTTCGGCCTGCATCTGGTCGAGTAACTGGAATTGCTTGAGGCACCCCTGGAGCACAAGAAAGATCGGGGTTTTCGAAGACACGATCTTCTGCGTCGTGTGGAAAAAGGCGTTTCTGTCGCCTTTCAGAATGGCGTCGACGGCATCGTCTGCGGAAACCGTGCTGGCGTCTCCGATGATCGCCAGCACATCGTCTTCCTCGACCACGTCTGCCCCACGGCAATAGAGCGCCAGCTTGCGGATTTCATTGCGCGAGGCGATACGGTCACCACCCAGCGATTCGATGAGCCTCTGTCTTGCGGCTGGCGCAATGCGCAGATTATCGGCGGAGAGTTCCTGATCGATCAATGCGTTCAATGAGCGCGCATCGTCGGCGTAACAGGGAATCGCAGCGATTGAGCGCGCCGGTTCTGCGATCTTGCGCAGTCCCGTACCCTTCTTGATGTCGCCTGCTTCGATGATGAGGAAGCTTGCTTCCGGCGGTGTCTCGGCAAGAATCTGCAGCGCATCCACCAGCGCCTTTTCGGCCGCAGCACCTTTGACCCAGACGAGTTTTTCGCCGCCGAAAAGGCCGATGGCATTCACCTCGTCGAGCAGACGGCCGGGGTCGCCCTGCAGATCGGATGCGGTCAGTTTCAGCGATGCGAAAGCGTCATCGGTATCGATACCGGTTTTTTTGGCGATGACGCCAGCGCGTTCCGATACGAGACCGCGATCCGGGCCGTAAAGCACGAAAACGCGAAAGCGCTCCGCCGGATTTTCGGCGAAGCGCTCAAATTCATGGGACTTTATCTCCGTCACGGCCGCCGCTCTCAGCGGCCGAGCGTGGCGGCGATATCGGTGCGGATGATTTCAGCCAGTTCCCGGGCCGCACGGTTCTCGGCGTCGCGGGTTGCCCTGATCTTGGCGAATTCCTGCTGCGGAAGGTCCACCTGCGCCGTCACGCTACGCCGTGCAGAGCGCAGGATTTGACCGTCGGAAACGCGTGTCAGCACATATTGACCGCTCATCACGACACGACCAGGGTATGGGCCATCGTAATTGTTGTTCGCGCGGGTCGTCAGGTCGTAATTCTGCACTTCCGTTGACGTGGCGCTCGAGCTTACGGAAACCTTGACGTTATATTGCGCCGTGGCGGGTTCGCCAGCACCGCCGGACATCAGAAAGATCAGCTGATTGCGGACTTCCTGCCCAACTCTGCCGCCGGTCTCGGAGACGCTGACGGCCGCCAGTCTCTCCTTGGTTCCCGAAGCTTCGCCATAAAGCGGGCGCACCTGGCAGCCTGCCAGAAGACCAGCCATCGTCACGACGGAAATCGCTGCCGCGACGCGGCCCCATCTTGAAAAAACGTCAGACAACAATGTTCACAATCCTCTGCGGAACCACGATGACTTTCTTGGGCTCGCCACCGGCAAGAATGGATTTGACGGCATCCAGCGCAAGGGCGGCCGTTCGGACCGCATCTTGATCCGCATCGCGCGCGATTGTCAATTCGCCACGCTTCTTGCCGTTGACCTGCACGGGCATGACCACATCGTTTTCCTCGACAAGCGAAGCGACGAAGGCCGGCCATGGCGTCTGGGCCACGAGGCCCGTATTGCCCAGTGCGGACCAGCATTCTTCCGCCAGATGCGGCGTCATGGGGGCGATGATGCGGATGAGGATTTCGACGGCGTCGCGCGCGGCCGCCTTGACGTCCTCAGACTTGCCGCCAGAAGCAACATCGGCGAGCGGGCCGGCCAGCGCGTTGACCAGTTCGTAGATGCGGGCGATGGCCTTGTTGAAGGCGAGCTTGTCCAAGTCTTCCTGAACAGCCTTCAGCGTCTTGTGCGCCACCTTGGAGGCCGCCAAGCCTTCGCCTTCGGTCGCAGGCTTCGGCTGAACAGTTCTCAGTTCTTCCGCTGCTTCGCCGATGATGCGCCAGACGCGCTGGACGAATCGGTTTGCACCTTCCACCCCGGCTTCGGACCAGATGACGTCACGATCGGGCGGAGAGTCCGACAGCACGAAGAAGCGTGCGGTATCGGCGCCGTAGGACGCGATGATATCGTCGGGGTCAACCACGTTCTTCTTCGACTTCGACATCTTCTCGATGGAGCCGATTTTCACCTCTTCGCCGGAAGAGAGCAGGAATGCGCGGCGCGTGCCGTCGTTTTCCTCGATCCTGAGGTCGGCCGGCGGCACCCATTCGCGTGCCGTGCCTTCGCCGCGGCTATAGGTCTCGTGAACCACCATGCCCTGCGTGAACAGGCCCTTGAAGGGCTCTTTGACGCCGACATGGCCGGTTTCGCGCATGGCGCGGGTGAAGAAGCGCGAATAGAGCAGATGCAGGATAGCGTGCTCGATGCCCCCGATATACTGATCGACCGGCAGCCAGTGGTTGGCGACCTTCGGATCGGTCGGTGCGTCTTCCCACGGCGCGGTGAAGCGCGTGTAATACCAGCTGGAATCGACGAAAGTATCCATCGTGTCGGTTTCGCGGCGTGCGTCATGGCCGCATTGCGGGCAGGAGACATGACGCCAGGTGGGGTGCCGGTCCAGCGGGTTGCCGGGCACGTCGAACGTCACGTCGTCGGGCAGCTTGACCGGCAGGTCCTTTTTCGGGACCGGTACGACGCCGCAGACTTCGCAATGGATGACCGGGATCGGGCATCCCCAATAACGCTGACGGGAAATGCCCCAGTCGCGCAGACGGAAATTGACCTTGCGCTCGGCCTGAGGCGCGTTGCCCAGCGTCTGCGCCGACAGCTTCTGCACGACCGCCTCGAAGGCATCCGTCGTTTTCATACCATTCAGGAAGCCGGAATTGATCATCACGCCGTCGTCGGTGTAGGCGGTGTCATCGACCGTGAAGCTTGCAGCATCAGGCCCTTCGGGGGCGACGACCGCCACGACCGGCAGGCCGTATTTGCGCGCAAAGTCCAGGTCGCGCTGGTCGCCGGAGGGGCAACCGAAGATCGCGCCGGTGCCATAGTCCATCAGCACGAAATTGGCGACGTAGACCGGCAATTCCCAGGTCGGATCCAGCGGATGGACGACCTTGACGCCTGTATCGATACCCTTCTTTTCAGCCGTTTCGAGTGCTGCGAGCGAGGTGCCATGGCGGCGGCACTCATCGCAGAACTCGGCAATCGCCGGGTTGTTCGCGGACAGTTCCCTGGCCAGCGGGTGGTCGGCGGCAATTGCCAGGAAGGAGGCGCCGAACAGGGTGTCCGGGCGTGTCGTATAGACGGTGATGTCGGAGAAACCTTCCGGCACTGTCCCGGCGACCGTCTGCCAGCGCAGCGACAGGCCTTCGGAGCGGCCGATCCAGTTCTTCTGCATCAGGCGCACTTTTTCCGGCCATTGGTCCAGCGTATCCAGCTCGTCCAGCAGGTCCTGGCTGAAATCGGTGATGCGGAAGAACCATTGCGTCAGCTCGCGCTGTTCGACCAGCGCGCCGGAGCGCCAGCCACGGCCGTCGATCACCTGCTCATTGGCGAGAACCGTATGGTCGACCGGGTCCCAGTTGACCTTGGACTGCTTGCGGTAGACCAGACCCTTTTCCATGAAATCGACGAACAGCGCCTGCTGGCGGTGGTAATATTCCACGTCGCAGGTCGCGAATTCGCGGGTCCAGTCCAGCGAAAGGCCCATGGATTTCAGCTGGCCGCGCATGGTGGCGATGTTCTGATAGGTCCAGTCCTTCGGGTGAACCTTGTTCTGCATGGCGGCGTTTTCGGCAGGCATGCCGAAGGCGTCCCAGCCCATCGGGTGCAGGACGTTGAAACCGCGGGCGCGCTTGTAGCGGGCGACCACGTCACCCATGGCATAGTTGCGGACATGGCCCATGTGGATGCGTCCCGACGGATAGGGAAACATCTCCAGAACGTAATATTTCTCGCGCGGATCGCTGTTGTCGGTGACGAAAACCTTGTCTTCGTTCCATTTCTGCTGCCAGCGCGGCTCGGCGTCGCGAGGATTGTAACGTTCGATGGCCATTGTCTAAAATTCCGGGTATCGAGGGGAAAAATTTGCGCTGACCTTCACCATGAAACGACCGGGGCGTCAAGTTTGGCGGGGCATTCGGGCGTTCAATCTTGGCCAGCGTGCCTCAAATGGTGCTAAACCCGCTTGGCATCAAGGCAATCGGCGTCTAGTTAGCGTTGCGAATGGTTCAAATGAAGGTCTTGTGATGGAAATCGAAGCACGTCTTGAGGATGTCAGGCAGCGCATTGCCGATGTTGCGGAAAAATCCGGACGCAAGGCGGCGGATGTTGCCCTCGTCGCGGTCTCGAAGACCTTCGAGGCGGAGGCGATCCAGCCGGTCATCGATGCGGGCCAGCGCGTATTCGGCGAGAACCGCGTGCAGGAGGCGCAGGGCAAGTGGCCGGCGCTTAAAGAGAAGACGGCTGATATCGAGTTGCATCTGATTGGCCCGCTACAGTCCAACAAGGCGGCGGATGCCGTGGCGCTGTTTGATGTGGTGCAGAGCGTCGACCGCGAAAAGATCGCCCGCGCGCTTGCCGAGGAATGCGGCAAACAGGGGCGCAGCCTTCGTTTTTATGTGCAGGTCAATACAGGGCTTGAGCCGCAAAAGGCGGGCATCGATCCGCGTGAGACCGTGGCTTTCGTCGCCTTTTGTCGGGATGAGCTGAAATTGCGGGTTGAAGGACTGATGTGCATTCCGCCGGCGGATGAAAATCCGGGTCCGCATTTTGCGCTTCTGGCGAAGCTTGCCAAACAATGTGGGCTTGAGAAGCTTTCCATGGGCATGTCGGGCGATTTCGAAACTGCCGTGGAATTCGGCGCAACGAGCGTTCGTGTAGGCTCGGCGATCTTCGGTACGCGATAAGGCTGCAAATAAAAAACCCGGCGCTGAGGCCGGGTTTTCAAACTCTAAAAGACGTCCGATCAGTAGTGATCGTCCTCGTCTTCGTCCTTCTGCGTAGACTTCAGCGAGCTGAGCTTCTTGAAGACCGCATCTGCGTCGATCTGCTCGTCTTCTTCGCGCTGGAAGTTGTAATCCAGACCTTCCGTTGCCGTCGCCGGCTGCAGTGTGTTGTCCAGCTCTTCGGCGGTCGGCAGCGGACGGCCACGCGAGGCGCGTTCAACTTCGAGGTCGAGATCGATCTGGCTGCAGAGGCCGAGTGTGACCGGGTCCATCGGCGTCAGGTTTGCCGAGTTCCAGTGGGTGCGGTCACGAATCTGCTCAATGGTCGACTTCGTGGTGCCGACGAGACGCGAGATCTGCGCATCCTTCAGTTCCGGGTGGTTGCGAACGAGCCAGAGAATGGCGTTCGGACGGTCCTGACGCTTGGAAACCGGGGTGTAGCGTGGACCGCGGCGCTTGGATTCCGGCACGCGGACCTTCGGCTCGGAAAGCTTGAGCTTGTGGTTGGGATTGCTTTCAGCGCGGGCGATCTCGTCGCGGGAAAGCTGTCCGGTTGCAATCGGATCGAGACCCTTGATGCCCTGTGCGGCTTCACCGTCGGCAATCGCCTTGACTTCGAGCGGATGCAGTTTGCAGAACGTGGCGATCTGATCGAACGACAGCGCGGTGTTGTCAACCAGCCATACAGCCGTTGCCTTTGGCATGAGCAATTGTTGAGCCATAGATACAGTCCTTCTGTCCGTCCGCGCCGGTGTCGCGGGCGTGGTATCAACCACTGATTTCCGGGATATTGCCGCTCTATAACCGGATTGCATCATAATTGCAATTCTTTGCGAAACAAATGACCTTTGTCTAATTGCCGTGCGGATTTGAACTGCTATGAATTCAACACATGCCTGAGGTGGGAGTCTCGGGCCACGTCAGAAGCCATATCGGTTCCAGGAGGAGTTTATGTCTGCCAAAATCTACCCGGTTCTCAAATCGGCGAAGGCCCGCACGCTCATCGACAATGAGCGTTACCAGAAATGGTATCAGGAGAGCGTCGAGGATCCGGAAAAGTTCTGGGACAAGCACGGCCGGCGGATCGACTGGTTCAAGCCCTATACCAAGGTCAAGAACACGTCCTTCAAGGGCAGGGTGCCGATCAAGTGGTTCGAGGACGGCCTGACGAACGTTTCCTATAACTGTATCGACCGGCATCTGAAGACGCATGGCGAGCGCACGGCGATCATCTGGGAAGGCGACAACCCCTATATCGACAAGAAGATCACCTATAACCAGCTCTACGACTATGTCTGCCGTCTGGCGAATGTGCTGAAGAAGCACGGCGTCAAGAAGGGCGACCGCGTCACCATCTACATGCCGATGATACCCGAGGCGGCTTACGCGATGCTCGCCTGCGCCCGCATCGGCGCCATCCATTCCGTCGTGTTCGGCGGGTTCTCGCCGGAAGCGCTGGCCGGCCGCATCGTCGATTGCCAGTCCACCTTCGTCATCACCTGCGATGAGGGCGTGCGCGGCGGCAAGCCGATCCCGCTCAAGGAAAATACCGACAAGGCGATCGATATCGCCGCCAAACAATATGTCATCGTCAACAAGGTTCTGGTGGTGCGCCGCACCGGCGGAAAGACCGGCTGGGCGCCCGGCCGCGATATCTGGTACCATCAGGAAATCGCCACCGTGAAGCCGGATTGCCCGCCGGTGAAGATGCGTGCGGAAGACCCGCTGTTCATTCTTTACACTTCAGGCTCCACCGGCAAGCCGAAGGGCGTGTTGCACACCACGGGCGGCTACCTCGTCTATACGTCGATGACGCATGAGTATGTCTTCGACTACAAGGACGGCGAGGTTTACTGGTGTACCGCCGACGTCGGCTGGGTCACGGGCCACTCCTATATTGTCTACGGTCCGCTTGCGAACTGCGCGACGACGCTGATGTTCGAAGGCGTTCCCAATTTCCCGGATCAGGGCCGCTTCTGGGAAGTCATCGATAAGCACAAGGTCAATATCTTCTACACCGCGCCGACGGCGCTCAGATCGCTGATGGGGGCGGGCGACCAGTTCGTCCAGCGCTCGTCGCGCGAGAGCCTGCGGCTTCTCGGCACGGTCGGCGAACCAATCAATCCGGAAGCCTGGGAGTGGTATTACCATGTGGTCGGCGAGGACAAGAGCCCGATCGTCGACACCTGGTGGCAGACGGAAACCGGCGGCATTCTCATTTCGCCGCTGCCGGGCGCGACCGATCTGAAACCCGGTTCGGCCACAAGGCCGTTCTTCGGCGTGCAGCCGCAGCTTGTCGATGCCGAGGGCAATGTGCTGGAAGGACCGGCCGACGGCAATCTCTGCATCATCGATAGCTGGCCGGGCCAGTCGCGCTCCGTCTATGGCGATCATCAGCGCTTTGTCGATACGTATTTCTCGACCTACAAGGGCAAGTACTTCACCGGCGACGGCTGCCGGCGTGACGAGGACGGCTATTACTGGATCACCGGCCGCGTCGATGACGTGCTGAACGTTTCCGGTCACCGCCTTGGCACGGCCGAAGTGGAATCGGCGCTGGTGTCGCATCACCTCGTTTCGGAAGCGGCTGTGGTGGGTTACCCGCATGCGATCAAGGGCCAGGGCATTTATTGTTATGTCACGCTGATGGCGGGCCAGAATGGCGACTATGCGCTGCGCGAGGAGCTGGTGAAGCACGTGCGCAACGAGATCGGGCCGGTTGCGACACCTGACAAGATCCAGTTCGCGCCGGGCCTGCCCAAGACGCGCTCCGGCAAGATCATGCGGCGCATCCTGCGCAAGATCGCCGAGGACGACTTTGGTGCGCTGGGGGATACGTCGACGCTCGCCGATCCAGCGGTGGTCGAAGACCTCATCGCCAACCGGCAGAACCGCACCGCGTCCTGATCTTCTGGAAAGGCTGCTTCGGCAGCCTTTTTCCATCTGCGATTTTCACAAACAAAAACACCCGGAGGCGGAACCTCCGGGTGTTTTTAATTGTATCCGGTAAGGATTACTGGCCGCGGATCTTCTTCAGGTCCGCCAGAACGGCGTCGACGACGTCTGCGCCGATCTCAGCCTTGTGCTTTTCGTAGACGACCATCGACTTTTCGCGGATACGGGTCTGCTCTTCGGCAGACAGCGTGTTCACTTCGAGGCCGGCAGCCTTGATCTTCTCCAGCGACTTCTGGTTCAGTTCGCGGATGACCTTGCGCTCTTCGTCGCGGCCGACGATTGCGCATTCACGCAGGGCGGCCTGTTCTTCGTGCGTGTAGCTGTCGAAGATCGGCTTGGAGAAGAGGAAGAGGAACGGCGTGTAGGCGTGGTTCGTCTCGGTGATGTATTTCTGCACTTCGTAGAACTTCGAGGTGTCGATCGTCACATAGGGGTTTTCCTGCGCGTCGATCGCGTTGGTTTCCAGCGCCGAGAAGACTTCGCCGAAGGCCATCGGCGTTGCATTGGCGCCGAGGTTCTGGAAGGTGTCGAGGAAGATGTTGTTCTGCATCACGCGAACCTTGAGGCCCGAGAAATCTTCCCACTTGTTCACGGCATGCTTGGAGTTTGACAGGTTACGGAAGCCGTTTTCCCAGTAGGCCAGGTTTACGAGGCCCTGTTCTTCCAGCTTCTTGTTCATCATGTCGCCGAAGGCGCCGTCCATGACGGCATCGGCTTCCTTGGCGTTGGCGAAGAGGAACGGCAGGTCGAAGACGCCGAGAGACGGGATGAGACCGACGAGCGGCGACGAGGACGTCACGACCGCTTCCTGAACGCCGGAGCGCAGGGCCTGCGTTGCCTGAAGGTCACCGCCGAGAGCGCCGCCCCAGAATGCCGTCAGCTTCAGCTTGCCACCGGACTTGTCGTCAAGGCAGGCCTGCATGGCCTTAATGCCGTTGCCGACCGGATGATCCTGGTTGATGCCGTTCGAAACGCGGATGTTACGGCTGTTGAATTCGGCCATTGCCGGAGCGGCGGCGCCAACTGCGAAAGCGATGGCCGTGGTGGTCAGAAGAAGCTTTCTCATAATATCCTCCCTTGGATTGTTTGCGAGAAGCAGGTTGAATTAACGGAGATACTGCAGCGGTACGAGGACGATGTCCGGGAAAATCACCAGCAGCGCCAGGACGATGGTTTCGGCAACGAGGAACGGCCAGACGCCGACCGTGACCTTGCCGAGCGGGATGCGGCCGACGCCGCTGACGACGTTCAGCACCACGCCAACCGGAGGGGTAATCAGGCCGATGGCGTTGTTGATGATGAAGAGAACACCGAAATAGACCGGGTCGATGCCCGCCTGTTTGACGATGGGCATCAGAACAGGCGTCAGGATCAGGATGGTCGGCGTGAGGTCGAGTGCGGTTCCGACAATGAAGACAAGCACCATCATTGCGGCCATCAGAAGCATCGGGCGGTCGATCAGCGGCTCGATATAGCCTGCGACTTCGTTCGGAATGTTCGCTGCCGTGATGAGCCATGCGGACACAAGTGCCGCGCAAACCAGGAACATGATGATGGACGTGCTCTTGGCGGCGCGAAGAAGCACGTGGAACAGATCCGCCGGTTTCAGTTCGCGGTAGATCACCATACCGACGAAAAGCGCGTAGACAGCGGCAACGACGGCAGCTTCAGTCGGCGTCATGATGCCTGCCTTGATGCCGCCGAGAATGATGACGGGCATGCCGAGCGCCCAGCCGGCACGAGCAGTGGCGGTCAGACGTTCCTTGGCGGAGGTCTTCGGCAGTGGCTTGACGTTATCCTTACGGACCACGATCAGCCAGGCGATGATGAGCGATGCACCCATCAGAATGCCGGGAACGATACCCGCAAGGAAAAGCTGGGTGATCGAGACGTTGGCGGCAACACCGAAGACGATGAAGGCCATGGATGGCGGGATGACCGGGGCGATGATGCCGCCGGCGGCGATGAGACCGCCGGAGCGCGGAATATTGTAACCGGCCTTTGCCATCATCGGGATGAGGATTGCGGCAAGGGCTGCGGTATCGGCTGCGGCCGAGCCGGAAATGCTGGCCATGATGATGGCTGCAACGATGGCCACGATGCCGAGACCGCCACGGATATGACCGACGAGCGCGATTGCAAAGTCGATGATGCGGCGGGACAGGCCGCCGGAATTCATCAGTTCGCCAGCCAGGATGAAAAAGGGAATGGCAAGCAGGGTGAAGGTGTCCGCGCCCGAGATCATGTTTTGGGCAATGATGGCGGTGTTGAACATGCCCATATACCACATGAGCACGACGCCGCAGAACATCAGCGAGAACGCGACGGGAACGCCAATCGCCATGGCTCCCAGCAGAGAGCCGACAAAAACGAGAAGTGTCATGGTATCAGCGCTCCGAAAGCTGTTCGATCGTCAGATTCTCGCCCGCGAACTGGGCGATTTCGTCTTCTGTCACGCCGCCCGTCAAGTAACGGTACAGGCGTTCCAGTGCGATGATGAACATCAGGCCGCCGGTGAACATGCCGACGCCATAGACCCAGATCATCGAAAGCTTGGTGACGGGCGCATGCATGCTGGCATTGATGCCGGACTGCTTCCAGGTACCCCAGAAGAAGATGGCGGAACAGGCCAGAATGATGATGTTCGACACGATCATGCAGACGATGCGGGCGCGACGGGACAGGAACATCACGAGCGTTTCGATGCCCATGTGGCTGTTCTCACGGAAGGTCAACACGGCGCCGATGAAGGTCAGCCACACGAAGAAGTAACGCGACAGTTCTTCCGAGACGTTGATGCCGGAGTTCATCGTATAACGCATGACGACGTTGACGAAGACCATGATCGACATGCCGGCAAGCAGCAGGACGAGAATGATTTCGAGAATCCGGTAAAAGAGATTGATGGTCTTTTGCATTTTCCCCTCCCGAAGAAATATCTAGAGCAGCCCTCGTTTCGCCAGGTTGCGCATCAGGGCCGCGGTGCCGAATGTCCATTCCGGGCATTCGTCGGTCGTGGTGACCCAGTTGATCAGCTTACCGAGCTTGGGCGTGGAGATTTCAACACGGTCGCCCTTTGAATGGGTGAAACCGAGGCCTGGGCCATGACGATCCTTCACCGGCGCGAACATCGTGCCAAGGAAAAAGACGGCGCCGTCAGGATATTGATGGTTGCGGTTCAAGAGCTGCGAAGCGAGGTTTTCCGGCGTGCGGCTGATCGCCTCCATGGGGCTGACGCCCGTCATGGTGAAACCGTCTTCGCCCTCGACCAGAAGCGATATCTGTGATTTCTTCACATCTTCAATGGTGAAGTTGCCGTCGAACAGGCGGATAAAGGGACCGATCGCGCAGGAAGCGTTGTTGTCCTTCGCCTTGCTGAGCAAGAGTGCAGAGCGGCCTTCAAAGTCGCGCAGGTTGACGTCGTTGCCGAGCGTTGCGCCAACGATTCGGCCGTCGGAGGTGATGGCAAGCACCACTTCCGGCTCCGGGTTGTTCCACTGCGATTTCGGGTGAACGCCGATCAGCGCGCCGCAGCCGACGGAAGCCATGGCCTGCGCCTTGGAGAATATCTCCGCATCCGGGCCGATGCCGACTTCCAGATATTGCGACCAGAGGCCCATTTCCTGGAGCAGTTTCTTCACTTCGGCAGCTTTTTCAGAGCCGGCCTCAAGTCCCTTGAGATTGTCACCGAGAACCGGTGCCAGCCGTCCGCGAATTTCCTGCGCACGCAGCGGATCGCCCTTGGCCTGCTCCTCGATCACGCGTTCCAGCATGCTGTCGGCGAAGGTGACGCCGGCGGCCTTGACGGCCTGAATGTCGTTGGGAGCAAGGAGTTCGCCGGCGGAACCGTCCAGAAAAGCTTCCAGTGCGCCGAGTGCGACGAAGGTGCCGGTGTCGGCGAGCCGCTCCACCAGATCGGTCTTCTCCAGAAGTTCGGACATGGTGGGGGAAATCGACGTGAGGTCATAAAGCACGCCGCCCTTCAGCAGGACGGGGCAGGGGCCGCCTTCGCTTTTCGACCAGACGCGGCCGACGAGCAGCGCGTTTTCGAAATCTTCAGGCAAAATTGCGGTAGCGTCGATGGACCTTGTACCGGTCATGTAGTCCTCCCCTTCAGCATCCGACAGGCCGCCTCCTGCGGTCTTATTGTCTGGATGTCTGACAACTTAATCCCATTCTTCTTAGTATGACTTTTGCTACGAGTCTAGCGGCCTTGCCGACAAAATTATCGTGTTTCGCGTCTCAATTCCCGCAAAGCCGTAAACCTGTCCTATAGCTTTGCCGGCATCCACATTGCTGCTCAGAAGATATCTAGTTCGAGATTGACCCGGCTGGCTGCGCCGATCAGGTGCTTGCGCATGGCGTTCTTGGCGGCAGTGGCGTCGGCCTTCTCGACGGCTTCGTAGATTGCCACATGTTCGGCAATCGTCACCTCGAGAATTTCACCAAAAACCGCGCGGGAGAAAGCGATGTTGATGGCGGAGCTGATGCGTTCCGCGATGAAGCCGAGGAACATCAGGAAATATTCGTTCTCAGTCGCTTCCGCCAGAATGCGGTGGAAGTCGAGATCGGCGGCAACGCCTTCCGTCGACCAATCATCGGCGGTTTTCATCTTTTCCAAGGCTGCCGCCAGCCGCGTCAGCTGCTGCGGGCTGCGGTGCAATGCGGCAAGCCCCGCCGCCTCTATTTCCAGCGGCATGCGGAGCTGGAAAAGATCGCGGAAATTTTCCGGGTCGTTTAGCCGCGACCGCTCGATGCGGATGGACAGTCTTTGCCGGGGATCGGTGACGAATGCGCCCACGCCCTGCCGAGTTTCGACAAAGCCTTCGTTGCGCAATTGTGCAATCGCTTCGCGGATGACCGAACGGCTGACCCCGAAGGTTTTTGCCAGAACATGTTCGGTCGGCAGCCTGTCACCCGGTCCGAGCTTCGAATCATTGATTTCGCGCGCAATCTCCGCGGCGATACGGCCGGGCAGATGATCGTTGCGATGTATCTGATTGAACTCCAGCGTCATGGTTGCTCCCGTTCCACAGAAACGATTGGTTCGTTTTCCCGCGGCGGGCGACTTCCTCCTTCGCCGTCAGCGGGGTTTTCAAAGGCGGCGTTTTCAGCCGCCTTTGCCATTCCTCGATTAGCTATCCGGTTGCAGGGTTATCTGGCAACCAGGATTCATCCGCAAATCAGGGTCGAAGGTATTTTTCAGGCCGGTGATCATCCGGCGCTGCACGTCGGATAGCCGGCTTTCGAAATCGGAGCGTTTCAGGCGACCGATGCCGTGCTCGGCGCTGATGCTGCCGACGTAACGGTCGAGAACCTCGTTAACGAGTGTCTTGGACTTGTAGATGAAGGCGTCGCGCTCTTGTGGCGTCGAACCGTTCGGCGGCAGCACGTTGAGATGGACATTGCCGTCTCCGACATGGCCATAGGAAACCGCCAGGCATTCCGGCAGTTTTTCCGCAAGTTCCGCCTCGGCTTCAGCCACGAAGGCTGCGAGTTTCGACAAAGGGACGGAAATGTCGGTGCGCATATGCGCGCCGCGCAGCGCCTGGCCCTCGTTCATGCCTTCGCGGAACAGCCAGAGCGATTGGGCCTGTGCCCGTGAAGAAGCGATGACGCCGTCCAGCACCAGCCCGTCTTCCATCACGCCCTCAAGGAAGCGTCCCATCAGGTCAGCGGTATCGACCAACCCCGAGCCGGAAATTTCCATCAGTACATAGGCAGGATAATCGCCGGCGATGGGCATCTTGAGATCGGGAATTGCTTCAATCGCGAGTGTGAAGGCGACAGGCGGCATGAATTCGAAGGCGGACATCAGGTCGCAGCATTCGCGGCGGGCGCGGCGGTAAAGCTTGATGGCATCGTCAAGCGAATTGAGGCCGAGCAGCGCCGTCTCGACATGTTCGGGATTGGGATAAAGCTTAACGGCAACCGCGGTGATGATGCCGAGCGTTCCTTCGGCGCCGATGAAGAGCTGCTTCAGATCGATGCCGCGATTGTCCTTGCGCAGCGTCGACAGCCCGTTCCAGATGGTGCCGTCCGGCAATACGACTTCGAGACCCAGCACCAGTTCGCGGGTCATGCCGTAGCGCAGGACATTGATGCCGCCGGCATTGGTGGAGACGTTGCCGCCGATGCGGCAGCTGCCCTGTGCGCCGAGCGACAGCGGGAAAAACATGCCTTTGTCCTGAACCGCATCCTTGAATTCCGAGAGAATGCAGCCGGCTTCCACGACGGCGGAAAAATCGTCGCTATCGATGGTGCGGATGGCATTCATGCGCTCCAGGCTCAATACGACCTGATGCTTGGGGGCATCGGGAATGCCGCCGAGCACCAGTCCGGTATTACCGCCCTGGGGGATGATGGCAAGGCCCAGTTCCGCGCAGGCGCGAACGGTGTCGGAGACTTCCTTGGTCGAGCGGGGGCGGATGACGGCGACGGCCGAGCTGGTGACATCGCCGTGCCAGTCGCGGCAATAGCGCACCATGTCTTCCTGCGATGTCAGCAGCAAAGCCTCGCCGAGCCTGTTCTTCAACGAGAACCGCAATTCCTCGATATCGGTTTCGCTCACGATCGTCATTCCACCCTCTCCGTCCAATCCGCCCTAAATTTCCGGACAGGGCTCTCTCGCCCTTGCTTTTGCCGGTTTGTGAAAAAATACTATTTTCAATCCGATCATATAAGGTTATCAGACAACCTTACAAGCTAATTTATCGGTCGACTGGCCGATGATGTTTTTTCGGTCCCGGGAGAATGGCCGGGACAAAGAGGAGGAAAACATGCATATCGCAATCATCGGCGCCGCAGGCATGGTGGGCCGCAAGCTGACTCAGCGTCTCGTCAAGGACGGATCGCTTGGCGGCAAGCCAATCGAAAAGTTCACGCTTATCGACGTGTTCCAGCCCGAAGCGCCTGCCGGTTTTTCCGGTGCGGTCGATGCGCGTGCCGCCGATCTCTCCGCGCCGGGTGAGGCCGAAAAGCTGGTTGAAGCCCGCCCAGATGCCATTTTTCACCTCGCCGCCATCGTCTCCGGTGAAGCCGAGCTCGATTTTGATAAGGGCTACCGCATCAATCTCGACGGCACACGTTATCTCTTCGATGCCATCCGCATTGCCAATGGCAAGGATGGTTACAAGCCGCGCGTGGTCTTCACCTCGTCCATCGCCGTCTTCGGTGCGCCGCTTCCCTATCCGATCCCGGATGAATTCCACACCACGCCGCTGACCAGCTATGGTACGCAGAAGGCGATCTGCGAATTGCTGCTGTCCGATTACAGCCGCCGCGGTTTCTTCGACGGTATCGGTATTCGCCTGCCGACCATTTGCATTCGTCCCGGCAAGCCGAATGCGGCCGCTTCCGGCTTCTTCTCCAATATCCTGCGCGAGCCGCTGGTCGGCCAGGAAGCGGTTCTGCCGGTGCCGGAAAGCATTCGCCACTGGCACGCTTCGCCGCGTTCCGCCGTCGGTTTCCTGATCCATGGGGCAACGATCGACGTTGAAAAGGTCGGCCCGCGCCGCAATCTGTCGATGCCCGGCCTCAGCGCCACCGTCGGCGAGCAGATCGAAGCGCTGCGCAAGGTCGCGGGCGAAAAGGCCGTTGCCCTCATTCGCCGCAAGCCGAACGAGATGATCATGCGCATGTGTGAAGGCTGGGCCCCCGGTTTCGAAGCCAAGCGCGCCCGCGAACTGGGCTTTACGGCTGAAAGCTCCTTCGAAGAGATCATTCAGGTTCATATCGAGGACGAACTGGGAGGTTCACTGAAATGAGTGTTGGCGGGGAGGAGAAGAAGCGGTCTGTCGCCTTTATCGGCACGGGCCTGATGGGCGGACCGATGGCCCGGCGTCTGCTGGGGGCTGGCTTTTCGGTGACCGTCTGGAACCGCAGCGTCGATAAGGCCGAGGCACTTGTTGCCGATGGCGCGGTCGTCGCGGCATCGCCGGCGGAGGCCGCCAAAGGCGCCGATATCGTCATCACCATGCTGAGCGACGGCAAGGCTGTGGGCGAGGTGCTGTTTGCGGCCGGAGTGGCCGAAGCACTGAAAAAGGGTGCGGTCGTGATCGATAGCAGCTCGATTGCCCCGCCGATTGCGCGGGAACATTCCTCCCGGCTTCAGGCGCTCGGCATTCATCATGTCGACGCGCCGGTTTCCGGCGGTGTGCCGGGCGCGACGGCCGGTACGCTTGCGATCATGGCGGGTGGCGATGAGGCGCTGATCGCGGGTCTTGCCGATGTTTTCGCACCGATGGGCCGGCTCACCTATGTCGGTCCCTCGGGTGCTGGCCAACTCTGCAAGCTTGCCAATCAACAGATCGTCGCCATCACCATCGGCGCGGTTGCCGAGGCGATGATGCTGGTGGAAGCGGGTGGCGCATCGCGTGAAGGGTTCCGCAACGCCATACGCGGCGGTTTTGCCGAAAGCCGGATCCTGGAACTGCATGGCGACCGCATGGTGAAGCGCAATTTCGTACCTGGCGGTCCCTCCAAGTTCCAGCTCAAGGATCTGAACGGCGTGCTGGCGACGGCGAAGGATCTGTCTCTCAATCTGCCGCTTACGCAGCAGGTGACGCGGGAATTTGACGACTTCGTCGGTGACGGCGGCGCCGATATCGACCATAGCGGCATCCTGCTTTACCTCGAAAAACTCAACAACCGGGAACAGGGCTGAGGCAGGTTCATGAGCGACGAGAAGACACCGATGCGCCGCCTGCGGTCGCAGGACTGGTTCGACAATCCCGACCATCTCGACATGACGGCGCTCTATCTGGAGCGCTTCATGAATTACGGCGTGACGCCGGAAGAACTGCGTTCCGGCAAGCCGGTCATCGGCATCGCCCAGAGCGGCAGCGACCTGACGCCCTGTAACCGTGTCCACGTGGAACTCGTCAAGCGGGTGCGGGACGGTATCCGCGATGCGGGCGGCATTCCCATCGAGTTTCCGACCCATCCGATGTTCGAAAACTGTAAGCGCCCGACGGCGGCGCTTGACCGCAATCTCGCTTATCTCAGCCTTGTGGAAGTGCTTTACGGTTATCCGCTCGACGGCGTCGTTTTGACCACGGGCTGCGACAAGACCACGCCTTCAGCGCTGATGGCGGCAAGCACGGTCGATATTCCGGCCATCGTGCTTTCCGGCGGGCCGATGCTCGACGGCTACCATGATGGGGATCTGGTCGGTTCCGGCACGGTGATCTGGCGCATGCGCCGTAAATACGGCGCTGGCGAAATCACCCGCGAGGAATTCTTGCAGGCAGCGCTCGAATCCGCTCCTTCAGTCGGCCATTGCAACACCATGGGTACGGCGTCGACCATGAATGCCATGGCGGAGGCGCTCGGCATGTCGCTTACCGGCTGCGGCGCCATTCCCGCCGCTTACCGTGAACGCGGCCAGATGGCCTATCGCACCGGCCGCCGTGCCGTCGAGCTGGTTGTCGAGAACATCAAGCCCTCCGACATCATGACCCGAGAGGCATTTTTGAACGCGATCCGCGTCAACTCGGCAATCGGCGGTTCCACCAACGCCCAACCGCATCTGGCGGCCATGGCAAAACATGCGGGTGTGGAGCTTCGCGAGGAGGACTGGCAGGTTCACGGTTACGACATTCCGCTCATCGCCAATGTCCAGCCGGCCGGCAAATGGCTGGGTGAGAAATATCACCGCGCCGGCGGCACGCCCGCCATCATGTGGGAGCTTCTGAAGGCCGGCAAGCTCGACGGAAACTGTCCGACCGTGACAGGCAAGACCATGGCGGAAAATCTGGAAGGCCGGGAATCCACCGACCGCGATGTGATCCTGCCTTATGACAAGCCGCTGAAGGAGCGGGCCGGTTTCCTCGTCCTCAAGGGCAATCTGTTCGATTTCGCCATCATGAAGACGAGCGTGATCTCGACGGAATTCCGCCAGCGTTATCTGAGCGAACCGGGCCGCGAAGGCATTTTCGAGGGCAAATGTGTGGTGTTCGATGGTTCGGAAGACTATCACGCCCGCATCAACGATCCGTCTCTCGATATTGATGAGCGCACCATTCTCGTCATTCGCGGTGCGGGGCCACTCGGCTGGCCGGGTTCGGCAGAGGTCGTCAACATGCAGCCGCCGGATGCGCTGTTGAAAAAGGGCATCACCAGTCTGCCGACGATCGGTGACGGCCGGCAGTCGGGAACGGCGGACAGCCCGTCCATTCTCAACGCCTCACCGGAAAGTGCTGCCGGTGGCGGGCTGGCATGGCTTCGCACGGGCGATGTGATCCGCATCGATTTCAATGAGGGCGAGTGCAATGCGCTGGTGCCGGATGAGGAGCTTGCCGCCCGCAAGGCTGATGGCATTCCCGCCGTTCCTGCCGATGCGACGCCATGGCAGCGCATTTACCGCCAGTCGGTAACGCAGCTTTCGGATGGCGCGGTTCTGGAAGGGGCTGCGGATTTCCGCCGGATCGCCGAAAAGATGCCCCGGCATAATCATTGAGCACATAGGACACAAATCCCCGGCCACGTCCGGGGATTTTTCTTTTCTGGGCGGTTTCGCAATTGATTGCAACCTCCTAATGTACCCGCAAATCCGCATCACAGGGGCACGACATGACAGATATTTCGATGATAGAAGCCGCGCGTGGGCGCATCGGCAACCATGCGGTTCGCACACCGCTTCTTTCATCGCCTTTTCTGGACGAAATTGCCGGGCGAAAGCTGTTCGTGAAGGCTGAATGCCTGCAAAGAACGGGTTCCTTCAAGTTTCGCGGCGGCTGGTCGGCCGTCTCCGGCCTTCCGGCGGAGGTGCGCGTCAAGGGCGTGATCGCCTTTTCCTCCGGCAACCATGCGCAGGGCGTGGCGCTTGCCGCCCGGCTGCACAATGTCCCTGCCGTCATCATCATGCCGTCGGATGCGCCGAAGATCAAAATCGACAATACCCGGGCCTATGGCGCGGAGGTAGTGCTCTATGACCGTGCGAACGAAGATCGCGACGCCATCGGTGATCGCATTTCGCGTGAGCGTGGGCTGACGCTGATCAGGCCCTATGACGAACCGCTGGTCATTGCCGGGCAGGGGACAGTGGGGCTGGAGATTGCCGAACAGGGCGCGGAGTTGGGCATCGGTGCGGCCGAGGTTCTGGTGCCCTGCGGTGGCGGCGGCCTCACCTCCGGCATCTCCCTGGCACTCGCAGCAAAAGCGCCGAACTACAAGGTCAGGACGTCGGAACCGGAGCGGTTCGACGATGTGGCGCGCTCCCTCGCTGCGGGTAAGATCGAGCGTAACGCCACGACCTCGGGCTCGATTTGCGACGCGATCGTCACGCCGCAGCCCGGCAACATTACTTTCCCCATCATGGCCGGGCTCTGCGGAAAAGGCATTGCCGTGACCGAGGAGGAAGCGCTGCGTGCTATGGTTCTCGCCTTTAACCGGCTGAAGATCGTTGTCGAACCCGGTGGCGCGGTGGCGCTGGCGGCGGCCCTCTTCCACGGCGATGAACTGGAAAGCGAAACGGTGATCGCGGTCGCTTCCGGCGGCAATGTCGATCTGGAGATCATGGCCGGCGCGCTCTCTCGTTTCGGTTGATGTCAGGCCTCGAGCCGTGCCGCGACCTCGCCGGCAATCGCCAGCGAGGCGGTTAAGCCGGGGCTTTCTATGCCGAAAAGATTGACAAGGCCGGCAAGGCCGTGGGTTTCCGGTCCGTCGATGCGGAAGTCCATGGCCGGTTCGTCCGGGCCGGAAATCTTCGGCCGGATACCGGAATGGGCCGGGATCAGTGCGTCATGAGGAAGGCTCGGCCAATAGCGCCTTATAGCGTCTCCAAAACCCTCCATGCGGCGGGGATCGACCGCATAGTCGATGGTGTCCACCCACTCCACATCCGGCCCGAAACGGGCCTGGCCGGCGAGATCGAGCGTGAGATGCACGCCGAGGCCATGGGTGTGCGGTGCTGGGTAGATCAGCCGTGAAAACGGGGACTTGCCGGCCAGCGAAAAATAGCTGCCCTTGGCGAAACGCGCCTGCGGAATAACATCCTCCGGCAATCCTTCAATCTTTCTTGCCACCATGGGTGCAACAAGCCCGGCGGAATTGACGAGCAGCCGGCATGTCAGGCTGGTGGGCTCCGTTCCGCCGACATGAACGCGGAAACCATTGCCCATCGCCTCTGCCTTTTCGAAGGGTGCGTTCAGGGCAAGGGCAGCGCCATGATCCTGCGCGTCTCCAAGCAGCGCCAGCATATAGCCGTGGCTATCGATGATACCGGTCGAGGGCGATATCAGGGCTGCGACGCAGGCGAGCGCGGGTTCGAGCAATAGCGCCTGTTGCGCATCGATCAGCTCAAGGTCGTTGCAGCCGTTAGCTTTGCCTTTTTCGCGCAGGGTGGTGAGCATGGCCGTCTCTTCATCGCTCGTAGCGACGATGAGCTTGCCGCAACGACGATGTGAAACGCCGTGGCTTTGACAGAAGGCATAGAGCCGCTCCTTGCCCTCCACGCAAAGTCGCGCCTTGAGGCTTCCGGCCGGATAATAGAGCCCGGCGTGGATGACTTCGCTGTTACGGGAGGAGGTGGCAGAGCCGAATTCCTTCCCGCTTTCGAGGATGATGACGGTGAGGCCGCGCATCGCCAGTTCACGCGCTGTCGCGAGCCCTATCACCCCGGCTCCGATGATGATGGCGTCGATATCCGTCATGGTCTTTTCCGTGCCCGCCACCGGTTTTGAACGGAAATGCCCTCCACCGCGTTGATCCTGCGCAATGGGTAGATTGATGCTTGCCGGTGGGCAAGTCGCAATCGGTATTTTTCCCGATGCGCCAATCTTATGGAATTTTATCTCTACTGAAACAGTGGGGAATAAAGCTATTCTATGAGTGAAATAAGCAATGCCCGCTTTGAAGGGCCGAGCAGGAAGGGAGTGTACAATGTCTTATTCCAAGGCAGGAAAAGTAAAAGACTTTGTCTCGCAGCCCCAGTCGCCGCGCAACTGGAAAGATTCGGTTCATGCGGCTCTTGTCGGCGTCTGCGTGGCTTTTGTCGCCGCCGTCATCTTCGGTCTCGTTCCCTGATCCTCCCGATTTTCTCATCAGGTAATTTGAGAATAAAAGGCCGGTCGCTCCTCCGACCGGCCTTTTTCATGACCGCTCACGCCTTCAGGTAATCTTCCGCCAAGTCAACCCAGAAAGCGGTTCCGATCGGCAGGATATCGTCGTTGAAATCGAATTTCGGATGGTGCAGCGGCGGATCGTTATCCGTGCGCGCGGTGCCGAGGAAGAAATAACAGCCGGGCCGTTTCTCCAGCATATAGGCGAAGTCTTCCGCACCCATCGATGGGCGCTGCATCTCGGCTACCTTTTCAGGCCCGGCAAAACGCCGGGCGAGATCGGCGACATAATCCGTTTCCGCCTTGTGGTTGACGGTTGCATTGTAACCACGCTCGTAATCGATGGTGACGCTCATGCCGTAGCTGGCCGCCTGGCCTTCGGCTATCGCCCGGATGCGCTTTTCCAGCTCGTCGCGCACGCCCGGATCGAAGGAGCGGATGGTCAGCAGCATTTCCGCCGTTTCGGGAATGACATTGCTGGCAGCACCGGCATGGAACGCGCCAACGGTGACGACCGCCGATAATTGCGGATGGATGTTGCGCGACACCACGGTTTGCAGCGCCATGACGATGCTTGCGCCGGCAACGATGGGATCGGCCGCATCCTGCGGTTCGGCGCCGTGGCCGCCGTAACCGTTGACGGTAATCTTGCACTCGTCGACGGCGGCGAGGATCGGCCCGTCGCGCAGCACGAATTGCCCGAAGGGCACGCCGGGATCGTTGTGAAGGGCAAAAACCGCATCGCAGGGAAAACGTTCGAACAGCCCGTCCTCGATCATGATGCGGGCGCCGCCGAAATTCTCTTCCGCTGGCTGGAAGATCAGATGCAGGGTTCCGTTGAAATTTTTGCGCTCCGCAATGATCTTCGCCGCGCCGAGCAGCATGGCGGTGTGGCCGTCATGGCCGCAAGCATGCATCACGCCCTGATTGGCGCTCGCATAATCCGCACCGGTTTCTTCATGGATCGGCAGGGCGTCGATATCGGCGCGGATGCCGAGCGTGCGGGTGCTGTCGCCATTGCGGAGTGTGGCGACGACACCGGTTCCGGCCAGTCCCCGGGTGACCTCATAACCCATTGCCGCCAACTGTTCGGCAATAAAATCCGACGTCTTGAACTCCGAAAGGCCGATTTCGGGGTTTCGGTGCAGGTGGTGGCGAATGGCCACCACATCCGGCATATGGTTGGCAAAGGATGCGAGATTTGCGGTCTGTCTGGTCATTTTTAAAGTCCCGGGTTCGGCCGTTTTTTCCGGCGCCTTTTGCAAATGACATAGCAGCATATGCAGCCATGCGTAAGGGGCGTAGCCTGCCCGGAAATGCCCCGAAATTCAGCGCTTGCATCGTGCCGCGACAGGTGGCATGGAACTATTGACGTCCTGGGGCATTAGCTTCTTTCGGATGTAGCGCGGGCCTTTCGGTTCGTGTTGCCCTTCAGGTTGTCAACGGGGGATTATCGGACGTTGCGCGAACAGTTTTCGCCATCGGGGAGGGTGCGAAATCCGGTCGGAACGGCATTGCCGGGCCGAACGACGCGATTTTCTTTCCCCCACCAAAAAAGCCCTGTCCGCGCCGATCTCCAGCTTCGCAGATATTCCGGAATAATGACGCTGCAGCATGATGCGCCTGCGGATGTTCCGCACTTGACCATCCGTTCCGCACAGCGTCCGGTCCGGTTCACCGAAGGTTCAGGATAAGTCATAAATATAGCGTGGCCCGATTTTCGTGTGTGTTCCCGCCACGGACGAAATGTCGGTCAAGTCGAACAAGTTTCCATAAAGTTCAGAATACGAGCCCGATGTCATTTCATATTACCCCGACCGCCGCCGCCCGTGATTCCGAGACGAAGCAGATCGATCACAACGATTCGATCCGCGCGTCCTATATGACGGTGGAGGAACTGCATGATGCGGGCGCCGCGCTTTCGCGCGATGGCGCCGACAGTCTTCCCGGCTTCATGGAGTTCGATTTCTTCGAGCGTCATCGCGAGAACGAGAAGGAAATCCTCAGGGTCTATCGTACCACGGCCGTCGATGCGGAAAATGGCGCGACGATAACGCCGGCGGCGGAATGGCTGCTCGACAATCACTACGTCATCGAAGAGGCGATCCAGGAAGTCCGCCGGGATTTTCCGCGCAAGTTCTACCGCCAGCTGCCGACGATGACGGTAGGCGGCGTGACGATCCCGCGGGTCATGGCGCTCGGCTGGCTTTATGTCGCCCATACCCACAGCACGGTTTCGCGCGAAAACATGACGGCGCTGGTGGATGGCTACCAGACCTCGAAGACGCTGCAGATCGGCGAATTGTGGGCTTTGCCGTCGATCATCCGTTTCGTCCTCATCGAAAATCTCCGCCGCATCTCCATTCGTGTGGAGCGTTCGCGCCGCATGCGCCAGAAGGCGAATGAGGTCGTCGATGAAATCATCCGTCTGAACGATGCCGAGGCGTCGGCCGCGCTTCTCAAGCAGGTCGATTCGCTGGTTGACGACCCGACTTTCGCGACGCAGTTCCTCTATCGTCTCCGCAATGGCTCGCAGACCTCCGGTTTGGCGGTTGCGTGGCTTGAAGAGCGTCTTCACGCTGCTGGCACCGATGCCGAAAACGTCATGATGTCGGAACATAATCGCCTGGCATCCGGCAATGTGACGATGGGCAACATCGTCAAGAGCCTGCGCGAAATTGACGATACCGAATGGTCGGTGTGGTTCGAGGAAGTCAGCCACATCGACAAGGTTCTGCGCGAAGAGACCGACTACGAGGTTCTCGATTTCGGTTCGCGCAACACCTATCGCAATACGATCGAACTTCTGGCGCGCCGTTCTCCCAAGACCGAAGTCGAGGTGGCGCGCGCCGCCGTCGAAATGGCGCGTTCGGAGACGCCGGCGGGTGCGGATGAAACCCATCGCGTCAATGTCGGTTCCGTGCTTGTCGGCCAGCGCCGCTTCGAGCTTGAAAAGGCTTTGGGTTACCGGCCGCTGGTGTCGCAGCGTATCGTGCGCTCGATGCGCAAGTTCAACTGGCTGGCAATCGCCGCGCCGGTGCTTCTCATCACTGCGCTCGCCATGCTCGCTGTCGGCTGGTTCCTGGCGCAGGCCGGCATGCCCTGGTATGTTGTGACTGCCTTCCTGCTGATGTTCGCATTGCCGGCATCCGAAGGCGCGACCGGCCTCTTCAACACGCTCGTCACCTTCTTCGTGAAACCGTTCCGGCTGGTCGGATACGAGTTCAAGAACGGCATTCCGCAGGACGCCCGCACATTGGTCGCCGTGCCCTGCATGCTGACCAGCCGCGACAGTGTCGACGAGATGATGCGCAATATCGAAGTGCATTATCTCGCCAATCCGCATGGCGAGATCTACTTCTCGCTGGTGAGCGACTGGCGCGACGCGCAATACGAGCAGTCCGACGATGACCTCGAGATTCTCGATTATGCCAAGCGCGAGCTTGCGGCGCTGAACAGCCGTTATGCCTTTGATGGCAAGACGCGCTTTTACCTGCTGCACCGCCGCCGCCTCTACAATCCGGCCGAAGGCTGCTGGATGGGCTGGGAGCGCAAGCGCGGCAAGCTGCATGAACTGAACATGCTGCTGCGCGGCGACAAGGATACGACCTTCCTCGGCGGCGCGAACGTCGTGCCGGAGGGCGTGAAATACGTCATGACACTGGATGCCGATACGCGCCTGATGCGCGATGCGGTGACCAAGCTCGTCGGCAAGATGCACCACCCGATCAATCGCCCGGTGATCGATCCGGTATCCGGACGGGTTGTCGAAGGCTACGGTCTGCTGCAGCCGCGGGTGACACCTTCGCTGACGACCGGCAAGGATGCCTCTGTCTTCCAGCGCGTTTTCTCGATCAACCGCGGTATCGATCCTTACGTCTTTACCGTTTCCGACGTCTATCAGGACCTGACCTCCGAAGGTACCTTTACCGGCAAGGGCCTTTACGATGTGGATGCCTTCGAGGCGGCGCTGAAGGGCCGCATCGAGGAAAACTCCATCCTCAGTCACGATCTGCTCGAAGGCTCCTTTGCGCGCTGTGCGCTGGTGACCGATGTGGAACTGGTGGAGGACTTCCCGACCCGTTATGAGGTGGAAGTGTCGCGCCAGCATCGCTGGGCGCGTGGCGACTGGCAGCTTCTGCCCTTTATCCTCGATCGTGCCCGTGGCGTTACCGCCATCGGCCGCTGGAAGATGGTCGACAATCTGCGTCGCTCGCTGACGCCGATCGCCTGGTTCTTCGCCTCGATCCTCGGCTGGTATTTCATGGATCCGCTCGGTGCGTTGATCTGGCAGATCCTGCTGATCTTCTCGCTGTTCGTCGCGCCCACGCTTTCCCTGCTGTCCGGTCTCGTGCCGCGCTCCACCGATATCGTGCCGCAGGCGCATTTCCATACCATCTGGTCGGAAATCCGCGCCACCAATGCGCAGGTTGCGTTGCGCATCGTCTTCATCGCCGATGCCGCCTGCATGATGACGGATGCGATTGCCCGTTCGCTTTACCGCCTGCTCGTCAGCCACAAGCTGATGCTGGAATGGCGTACCGCCGCCAGCATGCAGTCGAGCGCGCAGGGCAGCATCGTCGATTATTATCGCCAGATGTGGCATGCGCCCGTGGTGGCGATGCTTGGCCTGCTGTTTGCGGCGTTGCCGGGCGACAACGCTTTCCTGATCGGCATTCCATTCACGCTGCTCTGGGTTCTGTCCCCCGCCGTTGCCTGGTATGTCAGCCAGTCGGCTGAAACCGAAGACCGGCTGTTCGTTTCGGAACACGTCTCCTTCGAGCTTCGCAAGATCGCGCGTCGCACCTGGCGTTATTACGAGGCCTTCGTGACGCCGCAGGAAAACCACCTGCCGCCGGACAACTTCCAGGAAACGCCGGAACCGATCGTTGCTTCGCGTACATCGCCGACCAATATCGGCGTCTATCTGCTCTCCGTCATCTCGGCGCGTCAGTTCGGCTGGATCAGCTTTGCCGATACGCTGGAGCGGATCGAGAACACGATCCAGACTGTCGAGAAGATGGAAAAATATCGTGGCCATCTCTACAACTGGTATCACACCGACACCTTGCAGACGCTTGGGCCGCGTTACGTTTCTGCGGTGGACAGCGGCAACCTCGCCGGTCACCTTATTGCGGTTTCGTCTGCCTGCCGTGATTGGGCAGAAGCGCCGTCCGCGCATCTTCAGGGTAATCTGGACGGTATCGGCGATCTTGCCGGCATTCTGCGCGAAACGCTGAAGGCGCTGCCCGACGACCGCAAGAACCTGCGCCCGCTGCATCGCCGCCTCGAGGAGCGCATCATCGGCTTCTCGAACGCTCTCGCCTCCGTCAAGCGTGAGCATGAATTCGCCTCGATCCGCGTCATCAATCTCGCGGTTCTTGCGCGCGATATCCAGAAACTCGCAACCAACGTCGATCATGAGGTGAAATCCGCGCAGAGCGCGGAAGTGACGCGCTGGGCGCAATTGCTCGTCGATTGCTGCGAAGCGCATATTTCCGACAGCGCCATCGACCTCACCAATATGGAGCCGCTGCGCCAGCGTCTCGCATCGCTGCGCGACCGTAGCCGTGACCTTGCTTTCTCGATGGACTTCACCTTCCTTTACCGCAAGGATCGCCGTCTTCTGTCGATTGGCTACCGCGTCGAAAGCAAGGAGCTGGACGAGGCCTGCTACGACCTTCTGGCTTCCGAATGCCGCTTGACCAGCCTCTTCGCCATCGCCAAGGGCGATCTGCCGACCGAGCACTGGTACCGTCTCGGCCGTCAGGTCGTGCCGATTGGCGCGCAGGGCGCGCTGGTTTCCTGGTCCGGCTCGATGTTCGAATATCTGATGCCGCCGCTTGTCATGCAGGAGCGTCAGGGTGGCATCCTCAACCAGACCAATAATCTGATCGTCAAGGAACAGATGAACCACGGTCGTCGTCTCGGCACGCCATGGGGCATTTCAGAAGCGGCGTTCAACGCCCGCGATCACAACATGAACTATCAGTACACCAACTTCGGCGTGCCGACGCTTGGCCTCAAGCGTGGCCTTGGCCAGAATGCGGTGATCGCGCCTTATGCATCGATCCTCGCCAGCCAGTATGATCCGGATGGTGCGCTTGAGAACCTCGACAAGCTGCGCAAGCTTGGCGCGCTTGGCCAGTACGGCTTCCATGACGCGGTGGATTTCACGCCGACACGTGTGCCGGATGGCAAGGTCTGCGCGGTGGTCTACAACTATTATGCTCACCACCACGGCATGTCGATTGCGGCCGTCGCCAACGTCGCCTTTGACGGCGTGCTGCGCGAACTCTTCCACTCCGATCCGGTGATCGAGGCGGCAGAACTGCTGCTGCAGGAAAAGGCGCCGCGCGAAGTGCCGGTCATGAGCGCCAAATACGAGCCGGAAACCCCCGGCAAGGAACAGGCGGACCTGTTGCGTGCGGAAGTTCGTTCCATCACCGACCCGGCCGCGCGCGACCGCGAAGTGGTGTTCCTCTCGAACGGCCATTATTCGACGATGCTGACCTCGACGGGTGCCGGTTATTCGAAGTGGAACGGCCAGGCCATTTCCCGCTGGAAGGCCGACCCGACCGACGACCGCTGGGGCACCTTCATCTTCCTGCGCGACACCACCAATGGACAATGGTGGAGTGCGACGGCCGAGCCGCGCGTTATCGAAGGTGAAAAGACCAAGACGATCTTCACCGATGACAAGGCCGAGTTCCACAAGACCACAGGCGATCTGCAAAGCGTTGTCGAATGCATCGTCGCCACCGAGCACGATGCCGAAGGCCGCCGCGTCACCCTGCTCAATGTCGGTTCCGAGGATCGCTATATCGAAGTGACCTCCTATTTGGAGCCGGTCATTGCGTCGGATGATGACGACAATGCCCATCCGCTGTTCTCGCGCATGTTCGTGCAGACGGAGATCGGCCGCCGTGGTGACGTTATCCGCGCCTGGCGCAACCGCCGCAGCCCGAACGAGCCTGGCACCGTCATCGCGCATCTGGCCGCTGACAATGCCGGCCCGTCGCGCCCGACGGAATTCGAGACGGATCGCGCCAAGTTCATCGGCCGCGGACGCTCGCTGCGCGAAGCGGCGGCTTTCGATGCCGGCGCGACCCTTTCCAGCACCGACGGTTTCACGCTTGATCCGATCCTGTCGCTGCGCCGCACCGTGCGGGTGCCGGCGGGCAAGAAGGTGAGCGTGATCTTCTGGACGATTGCCGCGCCGAGCCGCGAGGAAGTCGACAAGGCAATCGACCGTTACCGTCATCCGGACGCCTTCGCGCATGAACTCGTGCACGCCTGGACGCGCACGCAGGTACAGATGCGCCATGTGGGTGTGACCTCACAGCAGGCGGCCGCTTTCCAGCATCTCGGCCGTTATCTGACCTATCCGGACATGCATCTGCGTGCGGATTCGGAAACGCTGAAAACGGGTCTCGCGTCGCAGCGCGCTTTGTGGCCGCTTGCGATTTCGGGCGATTTCCCGATCTTCAGCCTGCGCATCAACGACGATATGGACATGGATATCGCCCGTGAAGCGCTGAGCGCCCATGAATATCTGCGTTCACGCGGTGTGATCTTCGATCTCGTCATCGTCAACGAACGGGCTGCGTCCTATGCGCAGGATATGCAGCATGCGCTGGATCATATTTCCGAGGCGCAGCGCCGCATCAATCCCGCCGATGGCGGACGTCCGCACGTCTTCTCCGTGCGCCGCGACCTGATGGATGAAGAGACCTGGAGCGCGCTTCTCGCCGCTTCCCGCGTCGTCCTCCACGTGCGCAACGGCAAGATCGTCGACCAGATCAACCGTGCGGTATCGCTGTTTGCGGCCCATCGCGGCCCCGACGGTACGAGCGACGCTGCACAGGCCCGTCTGCCTGTTCCGGTCTTCCCTGTTGCGGAGCCGGTGGAAGATGCGGGCGATCTCGATTTCTGGAACGGTTTCGGCGGTTTTGCCAGAAGCGGTCAGGAATATGTCGTGCGCCTCAATGGCGGGCAGTCCACGCCGCATCCATGGATCAACGTCATCTCGAACGAGAATTTCGGCTTCCACATTTCGGCCGAAGGCGCCGGTTTCAGCTGGAGCCGCAATTCGCGCGACTATCAGCTGACACCCTGGAGCAACGATCCGGTCATCAACCGGCCGGGCGAGGCCTTCTATGTCGCGGATGTGGAGACGGGAAAGCTCTATACGCCCTGTGCCGCGCTGTCGCGCGATCCCGAAGCCATGTTCGAAACCCGCCACGGTCTCGGTTACTCCGTGTTGACGGGCGTGGCCGATACGCTGGAGGTGGAGCTGACGCAGACCGTGGACCGTGAAAAGCCGGTCAAACTCTCGCAGGTTATCGTTCGCAACAAGGGTTCGAAAAGCCGCCGCCTGAAGGTCTATGCCTATGTGGAATGGGTGCTCGGCAATAACGGCCAGAAATCTGCGCCGTTCATTCTGAGCAGGCACGATGCCGGCAACAACGCGATCTTCGCGTCGAACCCCTACAGCATCGACTATAGCGCCCGCACGGCGTTCCTGACACTCGACAGCGAAGCGAGCGGGTTTACCACCAGCCGTCGGGAATTCATCGGCCGCTTCGGGTCGGCGCAGGCGCCGCAGGGCATCGTGTCAGGTGCCGCACTCAGCGGCAGCACGGAGGTCGATGGCGATCCCTGTGCCGCGCTGATGCAGGAAATCCACCTGAAGCCCGGCGAAGAACGGCACATGACCTTCATTCTCGGCGATGCCGACAATGCGGAAGAGGCCGAAGCGCTGGTAAAGGACGTTCGTAAGGCGGACTTCCAGACGGTGCTGGATGAGAGCAAGGCGTTCTGGACGGGCTTTACCGGCCAGTTGCAGGTTTCCACGCCTGATTCCGGCTTCAACCACATGGTCAACAACTGGCTGCCCTATCAGGCGCTGGCATGCCGCATTCTGGCGCGTACTGCCTTCTATCAGTCAAGCGGCGCGTTCGGTTTCCGCGACCAGTTGCAGGATACGCTGGCCTTCCTGCTCTACCAGCCGGATCTCGCCCGCAAGCAGATCCTGCGCGCGGCAGGCCGCCAGTTCCCGGAAGGCGATGTGCAGCACTGGTGGCTGCCGCTGACGGGCGCCGGTGTTCGCACCACCATTTCGGACGATGTGGTCTGGCTCGCTTATGCGATCAACCAATATGTCTCGGCCACGGGCGATGCCGCCATCCTCGATGAAAGCATCCCCTTCCTGAAGGGGGCGGCATTGATGCCCGGCCAGCATGACGCTTTCTTCCAGCCAGAAACTAGCGACAGATCCGCCACGCTTTACGAGCATGCGGCGCTGGCGCTCGATCTTGCCATTCATCGCACTGGCGAAAATGGCCTGCCGCTGATCCTCGGCGGCGACTGGAACGACGGCATGAACCGTGTCGGCGTGGGCGGTAAGGGCACCAGCGTCTGGCTCGGCTGGTTCCTGTCCGGAGCGTTGCGCGATTTCATCGAGATTGCGGAAAAGCGTGGCGATACCGACCGCGTCGGCAAATGGGCGGCGCACCGGGAAAAGCTACGCAATGCGCTGGAAACAGCGGGTTGGGATGGCAGCTACTACCGGCGCGGTTATTTCGATGACGGCACGCCGCTCGGTTCCGCCGAAAGCGAGGAATGCCGGATCGATTCGCTCGGCCAGAGCTGGAGCGTTCTCTCTGGCGAGGGCGAAGAGGCTCGGTCGCGGCAGGCAATGGATGCCGTCATGGAGCATCTGGTCGATGAGCAGACCGGCATTATCCGGCTGTTCACGCCGCCCTTCTCGCGTGCCCCGCATGATCCGGGTTACATCAAGGGATATCCGCCGGGTGTGCGCGAAAACGGCGGACAATATACCCATGCGGCGACGTGGGTGGTTCTCGCCCTTGCGAAGCAGGGTAGGGCACAGGAAGCATGGAACTGCTTCAAGCTACTCAACCCCGTCAATCATGCGCTCGATGCGGCAGCATCGGAAACCTATCGGGTCGAACCCTACGTGGTGACTGCGGATGTCTACGGTGAAGGCGCTTATGCAGGCCGTGGCGGCTGGAGCTGGTACACGGGTTCCGCCGGGTGGCTCTACCGCGCCGCTGTCGAGGGTATTCTCGGCATCACCCGCACCGACGGCAAGCTGCATATTTCGCCGTCGCTGCCGGAGGACTGGAGCGGCTTCTCGGTGAAGATCACGCTCGACGGCAGGGCCAGGGATATCGTCGTAAGCCGCAAGGCCGATACGGCGGAAGTCTCCGTTTCCGTCGATGGTAAGGCCCTGTCGGCAGGTGATCGGGTGATCCCCTTCGACTGAGACGATCAGGTTTCCGTTCGCCTTTAAACTCAGGCTCCCGTGATAACGCGGGGGCCTGAATCTTTATGGGGCTACCCTGGCCTCCGACTCAGTCTGTGGGTCGGATCATGGCACGGAAGCCCGGACCTAGTTCGCAGCGTCGGCTGGAAGCTCCCGCAGCACCGGGATAGGGTCATATTGGCGAAGGTTTTGATGGCGCGGTGCCGGATCGTCCGGTGCGGACTGTCTCGTCAATCTTTTCGAGAAAAGCAACAGTCGCGAATAATCGTTCGATCGGAAGGGAGTTATCTTGCGATTCAGCGCATCTTTCACAGAACTTGCACTGTTGGCGTTGCTCGCCATTCTTTCCCTGGCGTTGTCCTGCTGGTTGGCGCGCTACCCACGGAAAACGAGCGTCGGAATAATGCTTGGCGTGGTACTTGGAGTTTTCCTGACCAATCTCGCAGCAGGTATTGTCGCCTTTCTGGGAAATGTCCTCCCCTTCGGGCAGATCGATTTCTGGCTGGCAAGTTCCCTGACCGAAATTCTCCGATAGGCGACCTGTGATCTGGCGGGGCCGTCGGGAAACGGGCAAAGAAAAAGGGCGGACAACATGCTGTCCGCCCTGTCTTCATTCCGTCAGCCAGACCCTCAGGAGGCAATGGCCTTCGGCCGGGGCTGCTGGTTTTCGTCTTCCGTCAGCAGGCCGCTGGTGCGCAGCAGCGAGGTAAAGCGTCCGCCACGCTGGCTCAGCTCATCGAAAGTACCCTTTTCGATGATCCGGCCCTGATCGAGGAAGAGGACGAGATCGGCATCGCGGACCGTGGAAAGGCGGTGGGCGATGATGAAGGTTGTACGGTTCTTTCTCAGCGCGTCGACAGCGGCCTTCACCCGAGCTTCCGTTTCCACATCCAGCGCACTGGTCGCTTCATCCAGGACCAGAATGGGAGCGTTCTTCAGGATGGCGCGCGCGATGGCGATGCGCTGGCGCTCGCCGCCGGACAGGCGGTTGCCGCGTTCACCCACCTGGGTCAGATAGCCGTTGATGCGGCTGTCGATGAAATCCGTCGCCGCTGCTGCTGCCGCTGCTTCCACTACTTCCGCATCGGTGGCCGATTCACGGCCGAGGCGGATGTTTTCGCGAATGGAGCGGTTCAGCAGGCCGGCATCCTGAAACACCGTGGCGATGGAGTTGCGGAGCGAATTTTTCGTCACCGTCGAAATATCGGTCCCATCGATCAGAATCTGGCCGGAATCGGGATCGTAGACCCGTTGCAGAAGGTTGATGAGCGTGGTCTTGCCGGCACCCGTCGGTCCGACGATTGCGACTGTCTCGCCGGCCTTGGCCGTGAACGAAACGTCGTGAACGCCCTGCTTGGTGTTGGCGAAACCGAAATTGATGTTGCGGAACTCCACGGTGCCGGAGACATTCGACAATTCGCGCGCATCGCCCGGCTCTTCCCGTTCCTTGACGGAATCTTCCAGCACGAAGAAATCCTCAAGCTTGGCGCGGGCTTCGAAAATCTGCGTCACGAATTGGCGCATCTGGTCCAGACGGCCGATAAGGAGATTAGCGAAACCGATGAAGGCGATGACATCGCCGACGCGCAACTCGCCGTTCTTCACCAGCACGGTGCCGATGACGAGGATGATCATCATCGAAACGGTGGAGGCCGTGCGGTTCAAAGCACTTGCAAAAGCCCACCAGTCGAGCACCGGATATTGCGCGCTCAGCAGCTTTTCGGTGAAAGATTTTAGCGCCTTCGTTTCGGCCTCGATGCGGTTGTAGCTGTGCAGCACCGAGACGTTGCTGATGGAATCGCTGACATGGGCAAAAACGCTGTGATAGTGTTCTTCGACTGAAGCCTGGCCGTCCTTGGTGCGGCCCATCACCCACTTGCCGATGAACCAGTAGACGATACCGAGGCCGATCAGCACGAAGCTGAGGCGCAGGTCCATGGACATGGCGGTCGGGACGAGCAGCACCAGTGCGACGAAGGTGGCAAGATGCGTGCGCATGAATTCGAGCCACAGGCCGAACAGCGTTTCGCTGGCGCGCAGCAGCGTGTGCAGGGCGTTGGACGTGCCGCGCTGATGGTGCCAGGAAAGAGGCATCGAGATGATGCGCCCGAAGGCTTCCGTCAGCAGCGATGCGCGCCGGCCATGGGCCAGCCGGTCCGCCTCGCGGGCGACAGCCACATAAGCGACAGTGTTGAAGACACCGAAACCCGCCCAAAGAATGAGAATGGGCGTGACATTGGTGCCGGAAGAGATGGCGTCGATGATCCGGCCGAACAGCACCGGTTCGGCGATGGTGATCGCTGCAAGAATGACGTTGGCGATGACGACCACCGTCACCCGCCATTTATGTACGGTCAGATAGCGCAGAGCGCGTGTGTAAACCTGAAACAAGGTCAAATTTTCAATCCAGTCCGAGCGTCTCTTTCGAGCGGTTGTTTGTTCGGTCTCAAGGCAAGTTATTTTAGCAAGGTTGCATGAGACGGCGAAATTTGTGTAATTATCGCTCTTTCTGTCTGAATGGCGGCTTAACAGATTGACCGCGCGTGCGAACCGAAAAAAAACCGAACCCGATGTTTCCCGGGGCCTGCCGTCACAAGATTTCGCATCTTCGTTTCAGGGATTGCTAACGACGATATGTTCAATCTCAACCGACCGGCGCCCGAGTAACATGACGTCATCGCGGGACCACGTCCTTCGTGTCATTCCCTTCAAGCCAAGCTCCGGACCCCGTGTCTTTATGCATGATATTCTTCACTTCATCTCTGCGTGTTACCAGACGGGAAGCGCCGACCGCGTTCGTTCCGAATTTGCAACGCTCATTCGCGAATACGGTTTCGACTATTTTCTTGTCAGCAGGCGGATGACCGGGGAGCTCGCCTCCACCGGACACATTCTTGCGCAACATCTGCCCGAAGGCTGGCTGGAGGTCTACAGAGCCAAGAAATACAATCTCGTCGATCCCGTCCGCAAGGTGATCGGCATGGTGCACAAGCCGTTTCAGTGGAAGGAAGCGCTGGAGGGCCTGCCACGTGCGATGCATCGCAAAAGGGCGAGCGTCTTTTTCCACGATGCCGGCCGGTACGGTCTGCAGGGTGGTTACGCCTTTCCCGTGCATGGCCGCGCGGGCTTCATCGGTGCGGTCTTCATTGGCGGTCAGGATCGGCAATTGCCCTCGTTGCAGGTGGAACTGCTTGATGCCGCCACGCGTGCCGTGTTCTGGCGCCTGCTCGATCTTTCCGGTCAGTCCCACGGCTTCAGCAATGCTCCTGACGTTTCCGCTCTCGAGCTTACGAGGCGCGAAATGGAGGTGCTGACGCTGATGGCGGACGGCATGACCTCCACCGAAATTGGACGCCAACTATCGATCTCCAACCACACGGTCGATTGGTATATCAACGGAATTCAGCGCCGTTTCAGCGCAAAGAACCGGCAGCATACAGTGGCACTTGCTTTTCGTCATGGTTTGCTGAGCTAGCGCAAACAGGACAGTTCTCGCCGGAATTGCCCTTTCCAAGACCGGGTTTTGCTGCTTAATTCCGCAGTGCAGCAGAAATTTTGTTTTGGCGTGTGGGGAGACCGTCTTGAAAATATCGAAAATACTTGTTGCCAACCGATCCGAAATTGCGATCCGTGTTTTCCGGGCAGCGAACGAGCTTGGGATTAAAACCGTTGCGATTTGGGCGGAAGAGGACAAGCTGTCTTTGCACCGCTTCAAGGCGGACGAATCCTATCAGGTCGGCAGGGGGCCGCATCTCGCCAAGGATATGGGACCGATCGAGAGCTATCTTTCGATCGAGGAGGTCATTCGCGTAGCCAAGCTCTCCGGAGCGGACGCGATCCATCCCGGTTACGGTCTTCTGTCTGAAAGCCCTGAATTCGTGGAGGCCTGCAACAAGGCCGGCATCACCTTCATCGGACCGACGGCAGATACCATGCGCCAGCTCGGCAACAAGGTGGCTGCGCGCAATCTGGCGATCTCGGTCAACGTCCCCGTTGTTCCCGCTACCGATCCGCTGCCCGACGATATGGCGGAAGTGGAGCGCATGGCCGAGGAAATCGGCTATCCGGTCATGCTGAAAGCCTCCTGGGGCGGCGGCGGACGCGGCATGCGCGCCATCCGGAGAAGAGAGGATCTTGCCCGAGAGGTGACGGAAGCCAAGCGCGAGGCGAAAGCCGCCTTCGGCAAGGATGAGGTCTATCTGGAAAAGCTGGTCGAGCGTGCTCGCCACGTCGAAAGCCAGATTCTCGGCGATACGCATGGCAATGTCGTGCATCTGTTCGAGCGTGATTGTTCGATCCAGCGCCGCAATCAAAAGGTGGTCGAGCGTGCACCCGCGCCCTATCTCACCGAAGCGCAGCGTCAGGAACTTGCGGCCTACTCCCTGAAGATCGCCGCCGCCACCAGCTATATCGGCGCCGGCACGGTCGAATATCTGATGGATGCCGATACCGGCAAATTCTACTTCATCGAGGTCAATCCGCGCATCCAGGTGGAGCATACCGTCACCGAAGTCGTGACCGGTATCGATATCGTCAAGGCGCAGATCCATATTCTTGAAGGCGCTGCCATCGGCACCGCGGAATCCGGCGTGCCGCGCCAGGAGGATATCCGTCTCAACGGGCATGCGCTGCAGTGCCGTATCACCACTGAAGACCCGGAACATAACTTCATTCCGGATTACGGCCGTATCACCGCCTACCGTTCCGCCTCTGGCTTCGGTATCCGTCTGGATGGCGGCACTTCCTATACTGGCGCTGTCATCACCCGCTATTACGATCCGCTGCTCGTCAAGGTAACGGCCTGGGCGCCGCAACCGGATGAGGCGATCAATCGCATGGACCGCGCGCTGCGCGAATTCCGTATTCGCGGCGTGGCAACCAACCTCACCTTCCTCGAAGCCATCATCGGTCACGACAGTTTCCGCAACAACACCTATACGACCCGCTTCATCGATTCGACGCCGGAACTGTTTGCGCAGGTCAAGCGTCAGGACCGCGCCACCAAGCTCCTGACCTATCTTGCCGACGTGACCGTCAACGGCCACCCGGAAACCAAGGGTCGCGCCAGGCCGTCCGAAAAAGCGGCAAAGCCCGTCGTTCCTTATATTGATGCGCCGACGCCCGATGGCACCAAGCAGTTGCTGGACAGGCTTGGCCCGAAGGGCTTTGCGGACTGGATGCGCAATGAAAAACGCGTTCTGGTCACCGACACGACCATGCGCGACGGGCACCAGTCGCTGCTGGCTACCCGCGTTCGCACCCATGATATTGCCCGCGTCGCCAGCGTTTACGCCAAGGCGCTGCCGCAGCTTCTTTCGCTGGAGTGCTGGGGCGGGGCGACGTTCGACGTTTCCATGCGCTTCCTGACGGAAGACCCATGGGAGCGTCTTGCGCTGATCCGCGAAGGCGCGCCGAACCTGCTGCTGCAGATGCTTCTGCGCGGTGCGAACGGCGTCGGATACAAGAATTATCCGGACAATGTCGTCAAATATTTCGTCCGTCAGGCTGCAAAGGGCGGGGTCGATCTTTTCCGCGTCTTCGACTGCCTGAACTGGGTGGAGAATATGCGGGTCTCGATGGATGCGATTGCCGAGGAGAACAAGCTCTGCGAGGCGACCATATGCTATACCGGCGATCTGTTGAATTCGGCTCGTCCGAAATACGATCTCAAATATTATACCAACCTTGCTGCCGAGCTTGAAAAGGCCGGGGCTCATATCATCGCCGTCAAGGACATGGCGGGCCTGTTGAAACCGGCCGCCGCCAGGGTTCTGTTCAAGGCGCTGCGTGAGGCGACCGGTCTGCCGATCCATTTCCACACCCACGATACCTCGGGCATTTCCGCCGCGACCGTTCTTGCGGCCGTGGATGCCGGTGTCGACGCCGTCGATGCCGCAATGGACGCCTTCTCCGGCAATACGTCGCAGCCATGCCTTGGCTCGATCGTGGAGGCGCTGGCGGGGTCGGAGCGCGATACGGGTCTCGATACCGAATGGATCCGCCGCATTTCCTTCTACTGGGAGGCCGTGCGCAACCAGTATGCTGCCTTCGAGAGCGATCTTAAGGGACCGGCCTCGGAAGTCTATCTGCATGAAATGCCGGGCGGCCAGTTCACCAACCTCAAGGAACAGGCGCGTTCGCTGGGTCTCGAAAGCCGCTGGCACGAGGTGGCGCAGGCCTATGCAGACGCCAACCGCATGTTCGGCGATATCGTCAAGGTGACGCCTTCCTCCAAGGTCGTCGGTGATATGGCGCTGATGATGGTCAGCCAGGATCTGACGGTGGCCGACGTTGAAAACCCCGATCGTGAAGTGTCTTTCCCGGAATCGGTGGTGTCGATGCTGAAGGGCGATCTTGGACAGTCGCCCGGCGGCTGGCCGGCAGCCCTGCAGAAAAAGGCGTTGAAGGGCGAAGCGCCCTATACGGTTCGTCCGGGTTCGCTGCTGGAAGATGCTGATCTCGATGCCGAACGGAAAGTGATCGAGACCAAGCTGGAGCGCAAGGTCGACGATTTCGAGTTCGCGTCCTATCTGATGTATCCGAAGGTGTTCACGGATTTCGCGCTGACAGCCGAGACCTATGGCCCTGTGTCAGTGCTGCCCACCCATGCTTATTTCTACGGCATGGAGGATGGCGAGGAATTGTTTGCCGATATCGAACGCGGCAAGACGCTGGTCATCGTCAATCAGGCCTCGTCCGGCACGGATGACAAGGGCATGGTGACGGTGTTCTTCGAGATCAACGGCCAGCCCCGCCGCATCAAGGTGCCGGATCGTGCCCATGGCGCTTCCGGCTCCGCCGTGCGCCGCAAGGCCGAACCCGGCAATGCCGTCCATATCGGCGCGCCGATGCCGGGCGTGATCAGCCGCGTCTTCGTCAACCAGGGCCAGGAGGTCAAGGCCGGCGATGTGCTGCTTTCCATCGAAGCCATGAAGATGGAAACCGCGCTTCACGCCGAACGCGACGGCAAGATCGCCGAAGTTCTGGTGCGCCCCGGCGACCAGATCGATGCGAAGGATCTGCTGATCGCTTACGGGGAATGAAGCCGTATCCGATCATCGATGCAGTGTCAGACGCCCGCCTCTCCGGCGGGCGTTTTTTGTTGCGTAGCCGTGAAAACTCGAATATGCATGTTCGTGCACGTTTATTCCGGTTTATGCATGGGCTTCGATGAGCGATCATTTTGTCAGCGAGCGGCAGGCGCTCATCCTTGCGAAGTTACGGCAAAGCGGCCGGGTGCTGGCGCAGGATCTCGCGCAGAATTTCGGCGTTTCCGAAGACACCGTGCGCCGCGACCTGCGTGAGATGGCAGCCCGAGGCGAATGCCTGCGGGTTTATGGCGGAGCGTTGCTTTCCGACAGCAAAACGGTGCCCCTGAAGACGCGCATTGCCGAGGATGCGGACCGCAAGGCCCTGCTGGCGCGCGCCGCTGTCCCGCTTCTCGAGCCGGGCATGGTAGTCTTCATCGATGCCGGTTCCACCAATCTCGCCATTGCAAGGGCGCTTCCCGCCGGGCTCAACCTGACGGTGGTGACGAATACGCCCGCCATTGCCGCTGAACTGGCGGGGCGGGCCGATATCGATCTGGTGCTGATCGGCGGCAAGGTCGATCCGGCCGTAGGTGCTGCGATCGACGCCATGGCGCTTCGGCAGCTCGAACTGATGCGGCCCGATCTCTGCATTCTCGGTGTCTGCGGCGTTGCGGCCGAAACGGGTCTGTCGGCGGATGTTTTCGAGGATGCGGTGTTCAAGCGGCTTGCCTGCAGCGCCAGCCAGCGGATTGTCGCCGCCATCACCACGGAAAAGCTCGGCCACAGGGCAGCTTTCCATGTGCATGATTTTTCTCCACCTCTTTCCCTCGTGCTGGAACAGGATGCCGACCGCGCATTCGTCGAGGCGCTGTCGGCAAAGGGCGTACAGGTTTATTGCGGCGAAGATGACGCCGTTCAGTTTTCTCATGGTCAAGTCTGAAGGATATTGCCGATGAATGGCCCCACGACATTTTCGCCGACAGGCATACGCTCGTCCTATCTGACGCGGCACAGGCTGGGCGTTTCCCTGCTGTTCTTGATGAACGGTTTCATGATGGGGTCATGGGCGCCCAAGATTCCGGAATTTGCGGCGCGCCTGTCCCTCAGTGAGAGCGCGCTCGGCCTGATCATTCTGGTTTTCGGTATCGGTTCGCTGGTTTTCATGCCGATTGCCGGTTCGCAGATCGCCCGTTTCGGTTCGCGTACGGTCAGTCTCGTCACTGCGGCGATCTTTTTGCCGACTCTGCTTTTCATTTCCTGGGCGGGCACGGTATGGGCCGGGGTGATTGCGGTGTTTCTGTTCGGCGGGCTGACGGGGGCGATGGATGTCGCCATGAACGCCAATGCGGTAGCGGTAGAACGGGATATGCGCCGCGCCATCATGTCGTCGTGCCACGCCTTCTGGAGCCTCGGCGGCCTGATCGGCGCCGGTCTTGGCGGTTATCTCATCACGGCCATCGGTGTGCAGGGACATGCCATTGCGCTAACCGTCATCGCGCTCGTGCTGCTGGTCATCGCATGGCCGCGCGTCCTTGCGGATCGTCCGCATCTGGAGGAAGAGCGCCCGAAAGGCGGCCTGCCGCTGACGCCGCTGCCATGGATCATTGGCCTGATGGCGCTGTTCTCGATGATTCCTGAAGGCGCTATCCTCGACTGGGGCGCGCTTTATCTGCGCAATGAACTCGGTGCTTCGGTATCGCAGTCCGGTTTCGCCTTCGCGGCCTTCTCCATGACCATGGCGGCCATGCGGTTTGCCGGCGATCTGGTGCGTGACCGCTTCGGCGCCGTGACGACCCTGCGCTTCTGTTCGGCCATGTCGATTATCGGTCTTCTCATTGCCGGTCTTGCGGGAAATTCCACTATCGCGATCATCGGCTTCGCGATTGCTGGCGTCGGCATTTCCAACATGGTGCCCATTGCCTTTTCCGCCGCCGGCAACATGCCGGGACTGGCGCCCGGCATTGGTCTCTCGGTGGTCACCACCATGGGCTATTCTGGTATTCTGGTGGCGCCATCGGCCATCGGCTTTATTGCCGAGCATACCGGCCTTGCCAGCGTCTTCATCGCCCTGCCACTCTTGCATGTGGTGGTTCTGCTGCTTTCGCGGCTCGCCCGCCATGCGGATGGCGCGGGCAAGGAATAGGCGTCTCGAATTTTGCCATGATTGCGGTAAAGTAGAAGCTCTCATGCGTTGGGTGTTGACAAGCTGGCTTGCCTGTTTCACCTCAATTGCCAGACCTTGCCGCAAGCTCCAGAGACCGCCATGACGTCACATGCCGATTACGATCCCAAGCCCCGCCGCGCATCCGTCGCCGTAGACGTGGGCGGTGTCATCGTCGGTGGCGGTGCGCCCGTCGTCGTGCAGTCGATGACCAACACCGATACCGCGGATATCGACGCCACCGTGCAACAGGTGGCGGCGCTCTTCCGGGCCGGTTCGGAAATCGTGCGCATCACCGTCGACCGCGACGAGAGCGCGGCCGCCGTGCCGAAAATCCGTGAGCGGCTGCTGCGTCTTGGGCTTGATGTGCCGCTTGTCGGCGATTTCCATTATATCGGCCACAAGCTTCTGGCCGATCATCCGGCCTGCGCCGAAGCGCTGGCGAAATACCGCATCAATCCGGGCAATGTCGGCTTCAAGGACAAGAAGGACAAGCAGTTCGGCGAGATCGTCGAAATGGCGATCCGCTACGACAAGCCGGTGCGAATCGGCGTCAACTGGGGGTCGCTCGATCAGGAACTTCTGACGACGCTGATGGACAAGAACAAGGAGCAGGGTTTCCCTCTCTCCGCCCGTCAGGTCACGCGTGAGGCCATTGTTCAGTCGGCGCTGATTTCCGCCGAGCTTGCCGAAGAGATCGGCCTGCCGCGCAACCGCATCATCCTGTCGGCCAAGGTCAGCCAGGTGCAGGACCTGATCGCCGTTTATTCAATGCTGTCGGAACGCTCCGACCACGCCCTGCATCTCGGCCTCACCGAAGCGGGCATGGGCTCCAAGGGCATCGTCGCCTCATCCGCCGCCATGGGTTATGTGCTGCAGCACGGCATTGGCGATACGATCCGCGTTTCGCTGACGCCTGAGCCGAATGGTGACCGCACCCGCGAAGTGCAGGTGGCGCAGGAATTGCTGCAGGTCATGGGTTTCCGTCAGTTCATTCCGGTCGTTGCGGCATGTCCCGGCTGCGGGCGCACCACGTCCACCGTCTTTCAGGAACTTGCCCAGAACATCCAGAACGATATTCGCAAGAACATGCCGATCTGGCGTGAGAAATATCCGGGTGTCGAGGCGCTCAACGTTGCCGTCATGGGCTGTATCGTCAACGGCCCCGGTGAAAGCAAGCATGCCGATATCGGCATTTCCCTGCCCGGAACCGGCGAAAGCCCGGCAGCGCCCGTTTTTATCGACGGTGAAAAAGCGCTGACCCTGCGTGGTCCCAATATCGCCGCCGATTTTGAAGCGCTTGTGATCGATTACATCGAAAAGCGTTTTGGCCGGAAAGATGCGGCGGAGTAAAGAGTACCGTGAAAAGGCCGGAATTCCACTGTCATACCTCCTGAACCTCTCGGAGCATCAAAACACATGATCAAAAAAATCGCGATCGTCGCCCTTTGCGGGACCTATCTTTCCGCCTGCACCACCACCGATCCCTATACGGGTGAGCAGAAGATGTCGAACACGGCGGGCGGCGCCGGCATCGGCGCCGTGGTCGGTGCTCTGGGCGGTCTGGCTGTCGGCGGTTCGCCGACCGGTCGCCGTAATGCCGCGCTTATCGGTGCGGGCATCGGCGCGCTCGCCGGCGGCGCCATCGGTAATTACATGGATGGCCAGGAAGCCGAGCTTCGCGCCCAGCTTCAGGGAACCGGCGTTTCGGTTACCCGCCGTGGCGACAGCATCGTTCTCAACATGCCGTCGAACATCACCTTCGCGACGGACCAGGATCAGGTAATCCCGCCATTCTATCAGACGCTCGATTCCGTCGCCATCGTGCTGAACAAGTTCAACCGCACGCTGATCGACATCAACGGCCATACCGATTCGACCGGCAGCGCCGGTTACAATCAGGGCCTTTCGGAACGTCGTGCCGCATCGGTCGCCAATTATCTCGGCGCGCGTGGCGTCGATCAGCGCCGTATTTCGACGCTCGGCTTCGGCCCGTCGCAGCCGATCGCTTCGAATGCAACGCCGGATGGCCGCGCCCAGAACCGTCGCGTCGAAGTGCTGATCTCGCCGCTCAAGGGCTGATTGGATGATGAAAAGCTGAGTGGAAGCCGCTCAGCTCTTTCGTTCAGCGATGAATCTGGCGGCCGCGATGAGAATCGCGGCCTTTTCGCCATAAGGGGCCAGCAGTTCGCTGGCTTCCGCCACTTGCTCCCGCAGCTGGTTGCGCGCCCAGTCCTCGCCGCGCAGCGCCACGAGCGTTCCCTTGCCGCGCGCGGCGTCCTTGCCGGTTGCCTTGCCCATGGTGGCGGCATCGGCCGTCAAATCCAGAAGGTCGTCGGCAAGCTGGAAGGCGAGGCCGATCTTTTCGCCGAAGAGACGCAGCCTTTGCCTTTCGGAAACATCGCTGCCGGCGATGATTGCGCCTGCCTCGCAGGCAAAACGCAGCAGTGCACCGGTTTTCATAGCCTGCAATGTAATGACACCGGCTTCATCAGGTGCTTTTTTCTCCGCAGCGAGATCGAGCGCCTGGCCGCCGGCCATACCGCCGATGCCCGCCGCGCGGGCAAGCGAAAGTACGAGCGCGGCCTTGCGCTCGGCCGCAAGCGGATTTTCGTCCGATGCGATGATATCGAAGGCAAGCGTCAGCAGGCTGTCGCCGGCGAGAATTGCTGTCGCCTCATCGAATTTGCGATGCACGGTCGGCTGGCCGCGGCGCAGGTCGTCATCGTCCATGGCCGGCAGATCGTCATGAACAAGCGAATAACAATGGAGGCATTCCAATGCCGCGCCAACATAAAGGGCGGCTTCGGCATTCCCGCCCGCAAGGGCGGCACTTTCGATGACGAGGAAGGGTCGCAGGCGCTTACCGCCGTTCAACACGCCATGGCGCATGGCGTCGAGCAGGTTTTGCGGGCGCGTGATCTCATCCGCGCGGGCTTCGCCGGAAAGCAGGCGACCAAGCAGGGCTTCGGTTTTTGCCGCGTTTTCGCGCAGCTTCGTTTCGAAATTTGTCATCGCAACGTCCATGCCGCGCTCTTTGGCATGCCGCGCGAATGCAGGCAAACCTTTTCGTGATTCCAGAGGTGCAACTATTTGAGCGGACTCGCCTTGAAGGCGGCAATGGACTATGAAAGGCTTCAATTGGTGCGGGGCTTTGACGAATATTGAGCAGTACGCCTGAAAGCGACGCAGATTACGCCGTGCTGGCGGAAGACCGGAGCAGTCCGAAGGTGGATTTTCGCACGTTGGCAAAGCGTATCGTCATGACCTTGCTGGCTTTGCTGATCCTGCCCTATCTGCTGATTCCGGTTTATGCGCTGCCGTTTATCCGGCCGGTCTCGACGCTGATGCTCGCCGATCTGGTGACCTTTCAGGGTTATGACCGGCGCTGGGTGCCGCTCGAGGATATTTCGCCGCGCCTTGTTCAATCCGTGATGATGTCCGAGGACGGGCAATTCTGTTTTCATGGCGGCGTGGACTGGAACCAGATGCAGTCCGTGGTCAGCAACGCGCTCGACGGGGCGTCCACCCGTGGCGCAAGCACCATTCCGATGCAGACGGCCAAGAACCTGTTTTTATGGAACGGCCGCTCCTTCCTGCGCAAAGGGCTGGAGTTGCCGCTGGCGATTGCTGCCGATTTCGTCTGGTCGAAAAAACGGATGATGGAGATTTATCTCAACGTTGCCGAATGGGGACCGGGCATTTATGGAATCGAGGCTGCCGCCCAGCACCATTTCAAGGTGCCGGCCGCAAAACTGAGCTCCCGTCAGGCGGCGCTGCTGGCGGTTTCGCTGCCTAATCCCATAGACCGCGTCGCCAGCAAGCCGGGACGCGGGCTGCAACGGCTTGCCGGCCTTATCGAACGGCGCGCGCGTGCCTCCGGCGGCTATGTCGGCTGCGTGCTGGATTGACCCCGGCGCGCCGCGTCAGCCTTTATTGAAAATATAGTCGGTTTCCTGACGCAGGGTTTCACCCGGCCGCAGGATGGCGTGCGGAAAATCCGGGTGGTTGACGGCGTCCGGCCAAATCTGCGTTTCCAGGCAGAAACCGGCAAAGGGGCCATAGTGACGGCCATCGAGGCCGGGAACCGGAACGTCCAGTTTGAAGGCCGAATAAAACTGCACACCGGGCTCGGTGGTGTGAACCTCAAGGGCGATATCTGAGGCCGGCGAATAGGCGCGGGCGACCTTGCGTTTTGCGCGGCGCTCGGGCGACAGGCAGAAATTGTGGTCGTAGAGAACCTGCTCGCCATTCTCCTTGCGCCGCATCGGTGTCGGGTGGCGCAGGTCGAAGACGGTGCCTTCGACGGAGCGGATTTCGCCCGTCGGTATCTGCTTGTCATTGGTGGGCAGGTAAAAATCAGCCGCGATGCTGATCTCATGCCCAAGCGCGGTGTCTGCGCCATCGAGATTGAAATAGGAATGCTGGCAGACATTGGCGATGGTCGGCTTGTCGGTCACCGTTTCATAGACCACCGAAAGTACGCCGCCGTCGAGGATCGTATAGGTGGCCGTGACCGTGCAATTGCCGGGATAACCGGCGCGGCCATCGGGATCGATGATCTGCAGAACCGCGTGGCTTTCGCCATGTTCCATCAGCATCCAGTTGCGCTTGCCCATGCCGTCGCTACCGCCATGCAGATGGGTTACTCCTTTTTCATTGAGCTCCAGCTGGTAGTCGTGCCCGTCGATGGAGAACCGCCCGTCGCCGATGCGGTTGGCGTTGCGGCCGGGCGTGGCGCCGAAATAGGAGGAATATTTGTAGTCCTCGAACTTGTCGAAGCCGAGCACGAGCGGCGGCTGGTGGCCCTCGAGGCGCAGATCCTGAATGACGGCGCCCCACGTGATGACCTTGGCCGTCAAACCGCCTTTCGAGATGGTGACGCGTTCGACTTTTTCGCCGGTCGCCGTGAAACCGAAATTCTCCCGCGCCGCCGCGTCGCTCATCGTCATTCTCCCTGATGTTGCGAATTGCCGGGCGGACGTTGCGTCATTTCCCGGCAATTCGCAATCCCGCAATTCAAAGCATGTCTCCCAAAAGTGCGCCGCGGTTTTGGGACAAAGACATGCTTAAAACAAAAACGAAAGCGCGTCGCATGCGTTCGATAAAACGCGACGCGCTTTACGCGGCGAGTTTGCCAATGGATTCGAGATCATAGGGTGTCGTCTGGTATATCTCGTTGATCCAGTTGCCGAAAAACAGATGGGCATGGCTGCGCCAGCGGTTGAGCGGGGCAAGCGCCGGGTCGTTGTGTGGAAAATAATCATGCGGAAGCTTGATGGGGACGCCGGCATTCGCGTCACGGAAATATTCGTCTGAAAGCGATGTCGAATCATATTCGACATGGTTGAACATATAGAGCCTGTTGCCCTCTTTCTCGTGCACCAGACAAACGCCCATTTCCTCGGATTCCATCAGGATTTCGAGTTTCGGATGTTTTTCGATATCGGCGCGGCGTACCTCCGTCCAGCGCGAGACCGGGACCTGGAAATCATCCGAAAAGCCATTCAGATAGATCGATGAGGGGCAGAGATTGCGGTGACGGTAGACCCCGAAAGCCTTTTCCTTCAACTCGTGCTTCGGCACGCCGTGGAAATGATAGATGGCGGCCATCGCGCCCCAGCAGACATTCAGCGTCGAATGAACGTTGGTCTGCGTCCATTCGAAAATTTGTCGCATTTCGTTCCAGTAGGTCACGTCTTCATAGGCCAGCGTTTCCACGGGCGCGCCGGTAATGATGAAACCGTCAAACTTGCGGTGGCGCACTTCCTCCCACGTCTCGTAGAAAGATAGAAGATGTTCTTCCGGCGTGTTCTTGGCGCGATGGCCGCCAATCCGCACCAGCGACAGCTCTACCTGCAGCGGCGATGCGCCGACAAGGCGCGCCATCTGGATTTCCGTCTTGATCTTGTTCGGCATGAGGTTGAGAAGCCCGATCTGGAGCGGGCGGATATCCTGCCGGATGGCCGCCGTTTCGGTCATGACCCGCACGCCCTCATGAACGAGGGTCTCAAAAGCGGGAAGCGTATCGGGAATCTTGATCGGCATGTCGAACTCTCTTTTCCGGATCACGTAAAGAACGTTGCGAAAACAAAAAAACCGGCAGCGAAATCGCGACCGGTCCCAGGAAATTGCCTTTTTCCTCGACCCTTTAGCGACTTCTTTAAAGTGGCTGCAAGCCGGTCGGCAAATCACCACTGAGGCGTTTCATAATCCCGAAGCCGGCGAAAATCAATATAGGCCGATTTCATCGGGTTTCCGCTTTCCATTTTTGGCCGAGGTGCGATAAGGCAGGGCATGGATAAAGAGCGCTTCACCATTCTGCTTGGCGGCGATGTCACGGTGACCGATCGTCTGAAGTCAGCGGTCGCGGATAGCCGTGTGATTGCGGCCGATGGCGGCATGCGCCATGCCCGGCCGCTTGGCCTTGCGCCGGAGTTGTGGGTCGGGGATTTCGATTCCGCCAGCAAAGAGTTGCTGGAGGCCTGGCCCGATGTGGCGCGGCAGCCATACCCGGCCGCAAAGGCGGTGACGGATGGCGAGATCGCGGTATCGGAAGCTCTCTCCCGTGGTGCGCATTCGCTGGTGCTTGTCGGTGCGCTTGGAGGCGCGAGAAGCGACCATGCGCTTCAGCACCTCCTTTACGCGGTGGCGCTTGCCGAACGTGGTATCGACGTTACGCTGACGTCAGGTGAAGAAGAGGCGCGGCCGCTGCTTGCCGGTTCGCTGGATATCGATCTGCCGCCTGCTTCGCTGTTTTCGGTTGCCGGATTTACGGCCCTTGAGGGGCTCGATATCGGCAATGTGCGTTATCCGCTGAAGGATTTCGCGCTTGCTTTCGGTTCGTCCCGCACTATTTCCAATGTCGCGAATGGCGGCCCCGTGCATTTCTCGCTGAAAAGCGGAAAAGCCATCGTGCTCGCCCGCCCTTATGATCTGACCGGAGCCTGACGCCTTGGCACCCCCTATTTTGAAACTCGATGACATCAAGCTGACCTTCGGCGTGACCCCGCTGCTCGACGGCGCCAATCTCCAGGTGGAACCGGGCGACCGCATCTGCCTTGTCGGGCGCAACGGTTCCGGCAAGTCCACCCTGATGAAGATCGCCGCGGGTCTGGTCGAGGCGCAGTCGGGCGAGGTTTTCCGGCATCCGGCCGCCACCATCCGCTATCTGGAGCAGGCCCCGGATTTTGCCGGTTACGACACGGTTCAGGCCTATGCCGAAGCGGGGCTCGGCCCCGGTGACGATCCCTATCGCGTCACCTATCTTCTGGAGCATCTCGGTCTCACCGGGCAGGAACATCCGGCGAGCCTTTCCGGCGGTGAAGCGCGACGTGCGGCCCTTGCCCGCGTCATGGCGCCGGAACCCGATATCCTGATGCTGGACGAACCGACCAACCATCTCGATCTGCCCACCATCGAATGGCTTGAAAGCGAGCTGCAGCAGACGCGCAGCGCGCTGGTGCTGATTTCGCATGACCGGCGTTTTCTCGAAAAGGTCTCGACCTCGACCGTCTGGCTGGATCGTGGCCAGTCCCGTCGTCTCAATCGCGGTTTTGCCCATTTCGAGGAATGGCGCGACAAGGTGCTGGAAGAGGAAGAACTGGAACAGCACAAGCTCGGCAAGGCCATCGAGCGTGAAGAACACTGGATGCGTTATGGCGTGACCGCAAGGCGCAAGCGCAACATGCGCCGCGTTGGCGAGCTTCAGGCCATGCGTGCGGAATATCGCGGCCATAAGGGACCGCAGGGCACGGTGCAGGCGACCGTTACCGAAGGGCGTGAATCCGGCAAGCTGGTCATCGAGGCCGAGGCCATCACCAAGGCTTATGGCGAGCGCGTGATCGTCGCGCCGTTTTCGCTGCGCGTCCATCGCGGCGATTGCATCGGTTTCGTCGGCCCGAATGGCGCCGGTAAAACCACGCTTCTGAAGATGCTCACCGGCCAACTGGAGCCCGATAGCGGCACCGTGAAGCTCGGCACCAATCTGGAAATCGCGACGCTCGACCAGAAACGCGAGGATCTCAATCCCAACGATACGCTTGCGCATTATCTGACTGATGGCCGCGGTGAAAATCTGCTGGTCAACGGCGAATTGAAGCATGTGACCGGCTATATGAAAGACTTTCTGTTCCAGCCGGAACAGGCCCGCACGCCGATCCGTAACCTTTCCGGCGGGGAGCGCGCGCGTCTTATTCTGGCGCGCATTCTGGCCCGGCCGACCAATCTTCTGATCCTCGACGAGCCGACCAACGATCTCGATATCGAAACGCTCGATCTGCTGCAGGAAATCGTTGCGGGCTTTTCCGGCACCGTTATCCTCGTCAGCCACGACCGCGATTTCCTCGACCGCACCGTCACCTCCACCATCGCGCCCGTCAATCCGGACGAACCGGACGGACGATGGATCGAATATGCCGGTGGCTATTCGGACATGATGGCGCAGCGCAAGGGTGCGGCGGAAGAAAAACGCAAGGCTGAGAAACAGGAAAAGGCGAAAGCCGCACCTTCGGCCTCTGCATCGCAGGATCCTTCAAAGGCCAAGGGCAAGCTTTCCTTCAAGCAGAAATTCGCGCTCGAAAACCTTCCGAAGGAGATGGAAAAGGCGCAAAGCGAAATCGCAAAACGCGAGCAGCGTATGGCCGATCCGGAACTTTTCACAAAGGACCCGGCGGCCTTCAACACGCTGGCGCAGGAAATGTCGAAGCTGCGCGACAAGCTGGAGGCCATGGAAGAAGAATGGCTGGAACTGGAAATGCTGCGCGAGGAACTGGAGGGCTGAAGGCAATCAGTTCCCCGTTTGACCGGTCCTCCTTCGGCCTTTGACAGAAAAGCAGAATTGCCGTTCTATGCCGGCGTTCGTTTGGAGGAGTTGTGAAAATGCGCATGATTTTCGTCAATCTGCCGGTCAAGAATATCGAGACATCAAGAAACTTCTTCACTGCTCTCGGTTTCAGCTTCAACCCGGAATATTCGGATGACCGCACGCTCTGCATGATCGTGGAAGAGAACATCTTCGTGATGCTTCTCCAGGAGGGACGTTTCCGCGATTTCATCAACGGCGATATTGCCGACGCGACGCGAACCACCGAGGTTCTGACCTGTCTTTCCGCCGGAAGCAGGGAAGAAATCGACCGGATGATCGCCACGGCGCTTGCCTCCGGCGGCAGCGGCTGGAAGCCTGTTCAGGACCATGGCTTCATGTATGCCGGCAGCTTTCAGGATCCCGACGGGCACGTCTGGGAACTGGTGCATATGACGGAACAGGGCTGACCTCGGCCATCTTGCCAATCAGGGACGGCGGGACTACACCATCATCTTGATCTAACGGGGTGTCTTTTGCGCTTGGGTGCGAAAGGCTGAGAGGCTTGCCAACCCGAAGAACCTGATCCGGTTCATACCGGCGGAGGGATTAGACGGCTTTAACGCAGGCGGCTATTTCCCTATCGTTTTTTTGAGGAGATACCCGTGCGCCGTCGTCTTTTCCTGAATTCCCTCATTGCCGCCTCGCTGTTTCTGCCCGGTCTTGCCGTCGCACAGGATAGACAGGAGCTGACTGTCTACACCTATGAAAGCTTCGTTTCCGAATGGGGTCCCGGTCCCAAGGTAAAGGAGGCCTTCGAGAAGGTTTGCAATTGCACGGTCAATTTCGTCGGCGTGGCCGATGGCGTGGCGCTGCTCAATCGTCTGAAGCTTGAAGGGGCGGGGTCCAAGGCGGATGTCGTCGTCGGTCTCGACACCAATCTTGTCGCGGAAGCAAAACAGACCGGTCTATTCGATGTCAGCGGCATCGATGCATCGGCGGCGAAGGTGCCGGGCGGCTACACGGACGATGTTTTCGTTCCTTATGATTACGGTCATTTCGCTGTCATCTATGATACGCAGACGGTGAAAAACCCGCCGACGAGCCTGAAAGACCTCGTGGAAGGCGACCCCTCGCAGAAAATCGTCATTCAGGATCCGCGCACCTCCACGCCGGGGCTTGGTCTGCTGCTATGGGTGAAATCGGTTTACGGCGACAAGGCCCCGGAGGCCTGGGAAAAGCTCAGGAAGCGCATTCTCACCGTTACGCCGGGCTGGTCGGAATCCTATGGCCTCTTCACCAAGGGTGAGGTGCCGATGGTGCTCTCCTACACCACCTCGCCCGCCTATCACATGGTCGCTGAAAAAACGGATCGTTATCAGGCCGCCGCCTTTTCCGAAGGGCATTACATCCAGATCGAGGTTTCCGGTCTCCTCAAAAACGCGCCGCACAAGGAACTGGCAAAGCAGTTCCTCGCTTTCACGCTAACATCCGGTTTTCAGGATGCCATTCCGGAAAACAACTGGATGATGCCGGTTGCGGCAACCTCGAAGCCCTTGCCGGAGGCGTTTTCAAAACTCGTGGTGCCGCAGAAGACTTTCCTGATGGATCCGGAAGAGGTGGCGAAGAACCGCAAGGCATGGATCGATGAATGGCTTACCGCCATGAGCATGAATTGAGGAAGAGGCACACCCGCGCATGATGCTGCGTCGCGATTACCGGCGGTCGATCATTTTCGGAACGGCGGCTTTTGCCGCCGTTTTCCTGTTCATGGCGCTCGCGGTTGCGGCTCTCCTGTCCTTTGATGCCGGCGTGTCCGCTGCCGGCATCATGGATACCTATACGCTGCGCATCCTGCGTTTCACGCTTTATCAGGCAACGCTTTCCACTCTTCTTTCCATTGGTCTCGGCCTGCCGGTGGCGCTGGCGCTTTGCCGTCGGCGCGAGTTTCCAGGAAGGATCTGGATCGTCAGACTGATGGCGGTGCCGATGGGTCTGCCGGTGATCGTCGGCGCCTTCGGTATCATCACCATCTGGGGCAGGCAGGGCGTTTTGAATTCGGCACTCGTTTTTGCCGGGGCGGATGAACCTTTCAGCATTTACGGCCTGTCCGGCATCCTCATTGCCCATGTGTTTTTCAATCTTCCGCTCTCAGTGCGGCTGATGCTGGCAGGGCTGGAGCGCATTCCGGGCGAATATTGGCGCATGGCGGCGAGTCTCGGCATGGGGCCGGTTTCGATTTTCCGTTTTATCGAATGGCCGGCGGTCGCGCGTCTCGTTCCCGGCATTGCCGGGCTTGTCTTCATGCTGTGCGCCACCAGCTTCACGCTCGTTCTTCTGTTGGGCGGCGGGCCCGCGGCAACGACGCTGGAGGTGGCGATCTATCAGGCGCTGCGGTTCGATTTCGATCCGCAGCGGGCGATTGCGCTTTCGGTTTTGCAAATTGCCCTCACCGCAATCCTGCTTGGCCTTCTTGCCTTTTTGCCGTCGCCTGAAGCGGAAATTCCCTCGCTTGGTCGTTCCCTTCGCCGTTTCGACGGAAAGGGCATCGGTGCCCGCCTCTGGGATGGCGCGGCAATCGTTTTCGCTGTTCTGCTGATCGGCCTGCCGCTTGTCGCCATCGCTGTCTCGGGTTTGAGGGCCGATCTGCCGCGTCTTCTGTCCGCGCCGATTTTCCTGCGTGCGGCGGCGACCAGTCTTGCAATCGCCGCACTGTCCGCGGCCCTTGTCGTGCTTTGCTGCATGGCGATCATCGGCGCACGCCAGGCGATAGGCTCCAGACGGCGGGCGGGGCAACCCCTGCGCTTCCTCTCCGCCATGCTCTGGGCAGGGTCTTCGCTGGTGCTTTTGGTGCCGCCTGTCGTATTGGGAAGCGGGTGGTTCCTGTTATTGCGGGTTTTCGGCGATGTCAGCTTTTACGCGCCAGTTCTCGTGGCGCTCATCAACATGCTGATGGCTTTGCCGCTTGCCATGCGGGTGCTGGAGCCGGCCTGTACCAGTCATTTTTTGCGCACCGGCCGACTTTCCGCCAGTCTCGGGCTTCAGGGCCTGACGCGGCTGCGGTTCGCCGATCTTCCGGTTCTGTGGCGGCCGCTGGCCATGGCGTTTTCCTTCGCCATGGCCCTGTCTCTCGGCGATTTAGGCGCGGTTGCCCTGTTCGGGTCGGAAAGTTTCGTCACCCTGCCATGGCTGGTTTACAGCAATATGGGCAGCTATCGTACCAATGACGCCGCCGGTTATGCCTTCCTTCTCGGTATCGTCTGCCTGCTGCTTGCCGCAGGCGGTGTTGCACGGCAATCCCAATCAGCAAGGGCGAGCATATGACAGGCGATGATTTTGCCGTTGAACTGGACAAGGTCAGGCTGCGGCTTGGAACACAGGATTTCGACCTCGATTGCACATTCCCGCAGAGCCGAATAACCGCCGTCGTCGGCGCGTCCGGTTCGGGCAAGTCGACGCTTCTCAACCTCGTCGCCGGTTTCGAGGCGCCGGATTCCGGCCGCGTGATGATCGGCGGGCAGGACATGACGGCGCTCGATCCTTCGGAAAGACCGGTCTCATCGATCTTTCAGGATAATAATCTGTTTGCGCATCTCGATATCTTCACCAATGTCGCTCTCGGTGTCAGCCCCGGGCTGAAATTGCGGGTGGAAGACCGGGAGCGGATTGAGATGGCGCTTGCACGTGTCGGTCTGGCGGGTTTCGACAAACGTTTGCCGGGCACGCTTTCCGGCGGAGAAAGGCAGAGAGCGGCGCTGGCGCGTGCGCTGGTCAGGAAAAAACCGGTCATGCTGCTCGACGAGCCCTTTGCCGCACTCGATCCGGGACTGCGGGCGGGTATGACCTCCCTGCTTCTCGACTTGCATGGAGAAACAAAAAACACGGTGATTATTGTCACCCACCATCCCGAAGACATAAAGAAGCTGGCGCAGCAGGTGATTTTTCTTGATCGCGGCCGGGTTGTCTATGTCGGCTCGACCGCAGATTTCTTCGCCACACAAAATGTGAAGGCGGTGGACAGTTTTCTGAACGGGTGATCGCCTTATTTTCGACGTGTGCCGCTGGCAATCGCTTTAGATGACTTCAATGGCGCTAATTTGCACTTGCCAGTTTCAAGTTGTTGCCCGAGAAAAGATGGGAATTATTGCGTTCTTCAGGAATAATCCGGACTTGATGGATCGTTTTTACCGTTTCGGCATTCATCGCCCGTTGGGGCGAATCTGTTATTCTGGTCTGCAATTAACGGATGATCAGGAACGTTAGGGGCAGGCATAGAGAATGAGAAATAGCATGACTGCACAGTGGAGGCTCTTCTCCCGTTCAGGCCTTCGCCGTTCGGGCAGGATCGCTGCCGCCTGTTCCGTGCTGACCGCGTCTGCGGTGTTCCTGTCGTCGTGCCAGTCTCTTTTCAGCCCGGCCTACCAGTCCACCCTGCGCCCGTCGGATAATCCACAGACCGTGGAAGAGGTGCAGAAGAATGATCCCCGCGCCCAGATGGGCGCGCGCGAGCATCCGCGCATCGTGGCGAGTTATGGCGGTGAATATCGTGACGCCAAGACGGAACGGCTTGTCGCGCGCATTGCCGGTGCGCTGACCGCCGTTTCGGAAAATCCGCAACAGTCTTACCGCATCACCATCCTCAACTCACCGGCCATCAACGCCTTTGCGCTGCCGGGTGGATATCTTTACGTGACGCGCGGGCTTCTGGCGCTTGCCAACGATGCTTCGGAAGTGGCCGCCGTGCTTTCGCATGAGATGGGCCATGTCACCGCCAATCACGGCATCGAACGCCAGCGCCGCGAAGAGGCGGAGGTGATTGCCAGCCGCGTGGTGGCCGAAGTGCTGTCGAGCGATCTTGCTGGCAAGCAGGCGCTTGCGCGCGGCAAGCTGCGGCTCGCGGCCTTTTCGCGCCAGCAGGAATTGCAGGCGGATGTGATCGGTGTGCGGATGCTGGGTGAGGCCGGTTACGACCCCTTTGCCTCACCGCGTTTTCTGGATTCCATGGCGGCCTATGCGCGGTTCTCTTCGGCTGATCCCGAAAACGACCAGAGCCTCGACTTCCTTTCCAGCCACCCCAACACGCCGCAGCGCATCGAGCTTGCGCGCCGTCATGCTCGCGCCTTCGGCCAGGACGGTCAGGTCGGGGATCGTGGTCGCGACTGGTTTCTGGATGGCATAGACGGCCTGCTCTATGGCGATAGCCCGCAGGAAGGTTATGTCCGCGGCCAGACGTTCCTGCACGGAACGCTCGGCATTCGTTTCGATGTGCCGGAAGGTTTCGTCATCGACAACAAGGTCGAGGCCGTTCTGGCGACGGGACCGGGCGATATGGCCATCCGTTTCGACGGCGTTGCCGATCCGAAACAGACGAGCCTTGCCAATTACCTGACCAGCGGTTGGGTTGCCGGCCTGTTGCCGGAAACAGTCAAGGAAACCCAGATCAATGGTCTGGAGGCCGCGACAGCCCGGGCAAGTGCGGATAAATGGGACTTCGACGTGACCGTCATTCGTGTCGGCCAGCAGATATTCCGTTTCCTGACCGCCGTGCCGAAGGGCAATACGCAGCTCGATTCCATCGCCAATACATTGCGCACCAGTTTCCGCAAGATGACGCCGCAGGAAATCGCCTCGCTGAAGCCGCTCAGGGTACGGGTGGTGACGGTGAAGCCTGGTGAAACCGTGGCGACGATGGCGGCGCGGATGATGGGAACCGACCGGAAGCTCGACATGTTCCGCATGATCAATGCCATGAGCGCCACGGCCACCATTCAGCCGGGTCAACGGGTGAAGATCATTTCGGAATGAGCTGACGGCCTGTCATTCACCGGTTGCCTGAGACAGGTAGGCGTGAACAAGTGCAATCATTTCCCGTCTGACTTTGGGCGACTGCAATTCTCCGCGGCGGGCGGCATTGTGAATGATGCCGTCAATGGCATCGGATACGATCAGCGCCGTGGTTCTGCTTTCGACCTTTGTGTCGGCCGTCATATGTGCCGCGATCGCTGCAGCGTAGAGACCGAGATATTCCTGTTCGAAAACGCTGTTGGGATCGTTCGTCCCTTCGTGGCTGGGCGCATCGTCCAGAAGGACCTTGTGAAGACCGGGATGGATGCTGTGGACCCCGATCATGCCGGTCACGAGCTCTTCCACGAATTTCGCAAGCGATTGCCGCTTTTGCGAGACGCTCTTCATGACGGAGAGACAGTCCTCGAGGTGACGATGGCGCACCGCTTCCACGATTGAAATCTTGTCCGGGAAATATTGATAGAGCGAGCCGATGCTGACGCCAGCCGTTTCGGCGACCCTGTTCGTGGTAAAACCCGCCCAGCCATGATCGCTCAAAATGCGAGCCGCCGCGTGAATAACGGCATCGACCGTGGCGCGGGAACGCTCCTGACGCGGCTCCTTGCGCATCTCGGTCTTCCGCTTTGCAATGCGAGTAGACAAGACACCCTCCATGACGAAAATATAAACATAGTGCTCACATTTTTGAGATGTAAAGGATATTGTGATGAGGGATCTGCTCAGGAGCCTGCTCGGCTATCACCAATGGGCGAACAGGGACTTGTTCGAGAAGCTGAAACACCTCGATCCCGTCCACAATGCATCTGAACGGCACACGGCAATCCGGCTGATCAATCACTATTACGTCGTTGCGAGGATTTTTTCGGGTCACCTCACGGGAACGGCACACGGCTTTCTCTCGGATAATACCGAGGCAACGCCGCAGCTGGATGATCTTGCGAAGGATGTCGCCGCTCTCGATGGCTGGTATCTCGATTATCTCGAGAAAACATCGCCGGCATCGCTTGGCGAATTCGTCGCCTTCACCTTCACGGATGGGGACAAGGGTTACATGTCCCGCGCTGAGATGATCTCACATATGGTTCTGCATGCGGGCATTCACAGGGGCGAGGTCGCGCGTATTCTGAGCCAGCTCTCCATCACGCCGCCCTGGGATACTTTTGCCGTGTTTCTGCACGGCACGCAGCCGCAGCGGCGTTTGCAGGGACTATAATAAAAACCACCCGCCCCCTGCGGGGGACGGGTGGCTTTCCTGCAACGATGGCCTCAGGAGCTTATTGCCACTCACGCACGTCGACGAAATGACCGGCGATCGCCGCCGCTGCCGCCATGGCGGGGGAGACGAGGTGGGTGCGGCTCTTGTAGCCCTGACGGCCCTCGAAATTGCGGTTCGAGGTGGAGGCGCAGCGTTCGCCGGGTTTCAGGCGGTCGTCATTCATGGCAAGGCACATGGAGCAGCCTGGCTCGCGCCATTCGAAACCGGCTTCGAGGAAAATCTTGTCCAGACCTTCCTTTTCCGCCTGTTCCTTCACGAGACCGGAGCCGGGCACGATCATGGCCGAAACGGTGGGAGCGACTTTACGGCCGTCGACGATCTTCGCCGCCGCGCGCAAATCCTCGATGCGGCCATTGGTGCAGGAGCCGATGAAGACGCGGTCGATGGCGATATCGGTGATGCGCGTGCCGGGCTTCAGGCCCATGTAGTCAAGCGCACGCCACTTGGAAGCGCGCTTGTTTTCTTCCTCGATATCATCGGGATCGGGAACCATGCCTTCAATGGAGGTCACGTCTTCCGGAGACGAGCCCCAGGAGACGATGGGCGGCAGGTTGGCCGCATCCAGCACCACGACCTTGTCGTAATGGGCGCCTTCGTCGGATTTCAGCGTTTTCCAATAGGCGATGGCCTGTTCCAGCGTTTCGCCCTTCGGCGAGCGCGGCTTGTCCTTGATGTAATCGAAGGTGGTTTCGTCAGGTGCGATAAGACCCGCACGGGCTCCGCCCTCAATGGTCATGTTGCAGACCGTCATGCGGCCTTCCATGGAGAGCGAACGGATCGCCTCGCCGGCAAATTCGATGACGTGGCCGGTGCCGCCAGCCGTGCCGATCTCGCCGATAATGGCGAGGATGATGTCCTTGGCGGTAACGCCATCGGGAATTTTGCCGTCGACACGCACCAGCATGTTCTTGGCTTTCTTCTGGATCAGCGTCTGGGTCGCCAGAACGTGCTCCACTTCCGAGGTGCCGATGCCATGCGCCAGTGCGCCAAAGGCGCCGTGGGTCGAGGTGTGGCTGTCACCGCACACGATCGTCATGCCCGGCAGGGTGAAGCCCTGTTCGGGGCCGACGATGTGAACGATGCCCTGGCGCTTGTCGCGCTCGGAATAATATTCGACGCCGAAATCCTTGGCGTTCTGCGCAAGCGCCTCCACCTGAATGCGGCTTTCCTCGTTCTTGATGCCTTCCAGCCGGTCGGCCGTGGTCGGAACGTTATGGTCGACAACGGCCAGCGTGCGGGCAGGCGAATGCACGGGACGACCGGCCATGCGCAGGCCTTCGAAGGCCTGCGGGCTCGTCACCTCATGGACGAGGTGACGATCGATGTAGAGAAGACAGGTTCCGTCCGGGTCACGATTGACGACGTGGTCGTCCCAGATTTTGTCATACAGGGTGCGGGGTGCGCTCATGGCTCTATGCCTTGTCATGGAAAAGGGTAATCAGGGTTCAGAAAAGCGTGGACAGCGGTACTGTCAGGCGAGCCTAAGTCGGCTGGTGAGCGCCCCGGAAACGCGCGCAAAGAACCGTGCCGGCAGACGCTTGTGGTCCTGCAGCACATAAACATTCTGCGCGAGACATCCGAATTTAGATCCCATGGCAGCCTTCATACCAGATCGCCGGTTTTACGGCAATATCAATGCGCATAGCATGGAACGCGACTGTCCGGCATTTTCTATGTGCACTGCATCACGGCTGAAGGCCCGTAACAAGCCTGCCCTGCTGGGGTTCTCCAATGGTCATGATGCAATGCAACTTGCGTATTTTGCGATGCACATATAGATGGGTTCCCTTATCATTTGCGTTTCGACGAGAAATCGAAGGGAGGGAAAAGCATATGGTATCCGAAAAAGCCCTTATCTCGAAGATCACCTGGCGGCTGATGCCGTTTCTTGGCCTTCTCTATCTCATCGCCTATATCGACCGCCAGAATGTCAGCTATGCCAAGCTGCAGATGGTCGACGCGTTGAGCCTCAGCGAATATGCCTATGGTCTTGGCGCTTCGCTGTTCTTCATCGGTTACTTCATCTTCGAAGTGCCGAGCAACCTGTTCCTCAACCGTTTCGGCGCCAGCAAATGGTTTGCCCGTATTCTGGTTTCCTGGGGCGCCGTCACCATCGCGCTTGCCTATACGCAGAACGCCACGATGTTTTACATCCTGCGCTTCCTGCTCGGGCTTTGCGAAGCGGGTTTCTTCCCCGGCGTATTGTTCCTCATGACGCTCTGGTTCCCGCGCGATTATCGCGGCCGCATGATCGGCCTGTTCATGATTTTCAGCGCGCTTGCCAATGCCATCGGCGCGCCGCTCGGCGGCATGCTGCTCGATCTGGATGGTTTCCTTGGTTATGCCGGATGGGAATGGGTGTTCCTCGCCACGGGTATCCCGGCGGTCATCGCCGGCATCGTCACCTTCTTTTATCTCGACGATACCCCGGAAAAGGCGAAGTTTCTGACGCAGGATGAGAAGGACTGGTTGAAGAACCGGCTGGCCGAAGAAAACAGGGGCATGGAAGAGCATGCGGAGGACGGCTTCAAGGCGCTGGTCAATCCGCGCGTTCTGTTCATGGCGCTCTGCTATGTCGGCTTTCCGCTGGCGGCCTATGGTCTCAGCTACTGGCTTCCAACCATCGTGAAGAGCTTCGGCGTTTCCAACACCGCCAATGGCTTCATCAACATCATCCCCTGGGTGATCGTAGCCGTCGCCCTGTTCGTTGTGCCCCTGGCCGCCGACAAGGCAAAGAACAAGACGCCCTATATCGTCGGTCCTGCCTTCATCGGCGCCTTTTGCCTGTTGATGTCGGCATTGCTGAGCGATCCGGTCTTGCAGTTCGCCTTCCTCTGCATCGCCGCTGCAGGCATCTTTGCCGGTCAGCCGGTGTTCTGGAGCCTGCCCGGCCGCTTCCTCAAGGGAGCAGGTGCGGCCGCCGGCATCGCCGCGATCAATTCCGTCGGCAATCTGGGTGGCTTCGTGGCGCAGAACGTGGTGCCCTGGATCAAGGATCAGACCGGCAGCACCATTGCGCCGATGTTCTTCCTTGCCTTCTGTTTGGCGCTTGCCGGGGTGCTGGTCATCGTCGCAACGCGTAGAATGGGCAATCAGGCCAAGGCTGCCTGACTTTGGAAGATTGCGACGGCTGCCACGAGTGTCGGCGGTCGCATACATAAAAAATCGTGGCCTGGATTTTTTCCGGGCCACGATCATTTTAAGCAGCAAATAATGAATTCTCTTTGAGAGAATTACGCCGTGAACCAGTCGCTACCGGTGAGGTGAACACCGGCGACAACGATCTTTTCGCCCTTGTGCTCGCCAGTGACGTTGTAGGTGAGGATGGTGTCGCTATCGTCGATCCTCACCGCCCAGTTATCGATTACCGTGCCGACCAGTTTCAGCTTGTCCATGGAGGCGTTGAAGCCTTCGATGCTGTCGGTGGCGGAGCTTTTGGCCATGTCGCCGAGATTGAAGACGAAGGTATCAGCGCCACCGCTTGCAATGATGCGATCGATACCCGTGCCGCCGGTTACCAGCGAGGAAGCCAGCTTCACTCCGCTCAGGTCGATTTTGTCGTCACCGGCGCCTGCATTGATGGTGACATTGGTGAAACTGCCGTCGGTTACGCCAGCGCCACCATTCACAGCCTGGGCGAGAATACCGCCCGTACCTTCGGCTGAGGTGTCGTTGAACGACTTTCCTGCCTTGAACGTGATGGTGTCGTTGCCAGCACCTGTGTCGACATTGAAGGCATTTGACCAGAATTTCTCGTTCGAAACGAGAGAGACGGTTACCGTATCGTTACCTGAGCCCGTTGAAATATTGCCACGCTTGGCATTGAGTACTTCAACATTGGATGAACCCGTGCCGCCGAGGTGAACATCGACGTGAACGATATCCTTGAACGAGAGGTTTTCGGATGTGTCGGATTTGGCGAGGACGTTTTTAACGGAATTCCACGCCGTCGTTACGTCGAAATTGAAGCTGTTCGTGTCGGCATTGTATCCGACAGCGATCTTGGCACCCGGGGCGGCCTGAACGATGCCGGAATTGAGCGAGGAGCCGGTCTTGGTCTGCGTAGTCGCTTCATCGAGGAGTTTGTATGTTTCCTGATCGACCAAATTGGTAAGCGAAGCGACAGTGTAGGCGCCACCATTACCGAAAGTTACTTTTAACGCCATTTTACACTCCATAAATTTTGAGAAATCGATGAATTGAAATTAAATTTATAATAAATATTGCGGGTGATATTTAATACGTAAAAAATGATAATACAATATAAGAAATTGTTTTTTTGAATAAAGTGCGTCTTTAACGTGTTGCGGAAATTCCTTTCGTAAAATTATGGGCAATGGAAACTGTTTATTCCTGGACGAAGGTCTTTTTGAGCCTGTCCTGGAACGGCTTCACAAAATAAGAAAGAACACTCCTTTCGCTGGTTTGTATGAACACTTCGGCTGGCATGCCGGGATATAATTTCCCGCCGGGCAGATGACCCATTCCGGCCTTGTCGGGTTTGATGCGCAGCGCGTAATAAGATGATCCAGTTCGGGAATCTGTCTGCAGATCGGGGGCGACGACAGCAACTAGCGCGCTCAAATCCGGCGTCGTGCTTTGATTGAATGCCGTGAAACGAATGGTGACCGGTTGCCCGACGTAAATCTGATCGATGTCTCGTGGAGTTATGTTGGCCTCGATGGCAAGCTCATCCTGCTCCGGCACCACCAGCATCAGCACTTCACCCGGTTGAATGACGCCATTTATATTGTGCACCGAGAGCTGGTAGATGCGGCCGGCAATCGGTGAGCGGATGTCGAGGCGATCCAGCTGGTCGCGCGTTGCCGCCAGCCGCTCTTCATATTCCGCGACGGTCGCTTCGATCGATGTCAGGTCTTTCGTGACTTCCGATTTGCGGTCTTCATCGAGCTGAAGCAATTGCAGGTCCAGTTCGCTCAGCTTGCCCACTGTCTGTGCCCGGGCGGCGATGTATTGGCCCTGCTGACCTTCGAGATTGGAAAGCTGGCGCTTGAGGAGATTGAGGCGCTGAAGTGTGACAAGCCCTTTTTTGAAGAGCTCGTCCGTCTTGGAAACATCTTCCTTTACAATGGCGAGCTCATTGTCCGTCGCCTCCACCTGCACCTCGAGGCCGCGTGCCTCGTCGGCGAGTTGGTCCTTGCGTGTTCCCAGCTGCTTTTTCATGCCGATCAAGGCGTTGCGACGGCTATTGAAAAGGTTCTGTTCGCTGTCGATAAAGGTCTTGGCCGCCTTCGAACTCGTCAGTGCCACCAAATCTTCCTGCACGATGAAAGACGGCGCCTCGGCAATTTCCGCACGCAGACGCGCTCGACGCGAGTAAAGCTGCGCAAGCGTATTTTCGACGATTGAGAGGTTCGCCTGCACGACGGTGGCGCTCAGCCGTAACAGGACCTGACCGGCCTCGACCCTGTCACCTTCGGCGACATTGATCTTGCTGACGATGCCGCCCGAAAGATGCTGGATTTTCTTGGAGTTGCCTTCAACGACAACCCGGCCGGTGGCCACCACCGCGCCGGCAAGCTTTGCAAAAGCCGCCCAGCCGCCCAATCCGACCAGCAGGCCAAGGGCGAGAACGACCACTGCGGTCGAGTGCCTGAGAATGGACGCATTCGTCATACCGGGTTTTTCCGCCTCAACCATTTTCGCTCACCCGGTTTTCAATCTTGCGCGTTTCTTCCTCAGGCACCTGGCGGATGTTCTGCCGCAGGATTTGCGCGAGCACCTCCTCCTTGGTGCCAAAGCGCAGCATTCGGCCGTTGCTCATCACCATCACCAGATTGACGCTTTCGATGGCGCTGGGGCGATGGGCAATGACGACGACAATGCCGCCACGCGCCCTGATGTCGCCAATGGCAGTGCGCAGGGCCGCTTCGCCTTCGCTGTCCAGATTGGAGTTCGGCTCATCGAGAAGGACGAAGAAGGGTTCGCCAAACAGCGCGCGGGCAAGGCCGATGCGCTGTTTCTGACCGCCCGACAAGGCCTCGCCACGGTCGCCAATATAGGTATCGTAACCCTTGGGCAGGTTCAGGATCAGCTCATGCACCTGCGCGGCCTTGGCTGCGGCGACAACCGCTTCCGCTGTCGCATCGCGGTCGAAGCGTGCGATGTTCTGCGCCACGGTTCCGGGCATCAGCTCCACCTGCTGGGGCATGTAACCGATGGATTTGCCGAGAAACTCGAAATCCCACTGGTTGAGCGCGGCCCCATCGAAGCGGACGGAACCGCGTTCATAGGGCCAGATGCCGGTCATCAAGCGTGCCAGTGTGGATTTGCCCGAGGCGCTTGGGCCGATGATGCCGAGACCATCGCCGGCGTTCAGCGTGAAGGAAATATCGGCGACCGTATCGCGCGCGCCATTGGGTGGCCCACCGGTTACCCGATCAACGGCAACGGTATATTGCGGGCGGGGCAAGGAGAGCGGCGGCGAGGGTTCGGGCACCAGTTCCAGGAACTCGTTGACGCGTTTCCAGCCCTGTCTTGCCGTCATGAAGCTGCGCCAGTTTGCAATCGCATGTTCGACAGGGCCGAGCGCCTTTGCGGAGAGGATCGAGCCTGCGATGATGCTGCCCGCCGATGCATTGCCGTCGATGACGAGAACGGCGCCGATGGCCATGACGCCGGATTGCAGCAACAGGCGGAAGGTTCGCGACATGGCGCCGAGCATGCCGGCAGTATCGGATGTTGACAGGGTGATGGCGCGGTATCTGGAATGTAGCTCGTCCCACATGGATGTCACCGCCCCCATCATGCCCATGGTCTTGATGGATTCGATGTTGCGCTGGCTGCTGCCGACAAGGACGTTTCTTTGCCCTCGTGCGGTATAAGCCTGCTTTGTTGCCCGTTCGGTCAGCCAGTTCGTAAGGAGCGTCAGCACGATGAGAACTATAGCTCCGCCGAGCACAGCGAACCCGATCCACGGATGCAGGGCAAAACAGATCAGGAGATAGATGGGCAGCCAGGGAATGTCGAAAAAGGCCGCCGGGCCCGGTCCCGAGAGGAACTGGCGGATCTGATCGAGATCGCCGACGATCTGCAGCCCATCGATCTTTCCCGAGGCAAGGAGCGGTGCACTGATCGACGCCCTGAAAAGCTTCTGATTGAGCGCGTCGTCCATATTGTCCGAAATGCGCGCCAATATACGGCCTCGCAGCGCGTCGAACCCCATCAGAAACGCGTAGAGAACGATCAGGAGAACGACCAGTGCCACAAGGGATGGAATGCTCTTGCTTGGCAAAATGCGGTCGTAAACTTCCAGCATGAAAAGCGAGCCGGAAAGATTAAGAATGTTCATCAACGCGCTGGCGAGACCAACGGCGAAAAAAGCGGACTTATTTTTTGTTAAAAAAGAATTAAATAAAAACATAATAACACCTGAAACAGCAAGAAAATCGCACAATAAATGCAATTAGGCAATGCTGTTCGAGGATGGGCTAAAACACTCGAGCAAGAAATCAGGCAGGCATTTGTCGCCGGTCGAAATTTGCCACATCTTTCCGCAAAGGAAATGATTGAAAGAGCTTCGGTATTCTCCGGCCAGCCAATGCTCGCCAAACGCGGCTTTCAAGCCGCATGCGTGCTTTGTTGCGTTATATCCACGCAACAAAAAAGGCGGCCCGAAGACCGCCTTTCAATCAATCCATCGAAATGGAAATCTTATTCCGCTGTGGCTTCCGCAGCCTTTGCTGCTTCTTCCGCTGCCTTGGCTTCTGCGGCTTCGGCTGCTGCCTTCTCGGCGGCGAGAGCCTGTGCTGCTGCTACCTTTTCGGCCTCCAGACGTGCCTTCTCGTCGGCAAGTGCCTGACGCTCGGACTCGTTCAGCTTGCGGGCGCGCGTACCGGTGTTCTCAACGATACGGGCAGCCTTGCCGCGACGGTCGCGCAGGTAGTAGAGCTTCGCGCGGCGAACCTTACCGCGGCGAACGACTTCAACGCCTTCGACCAGCGGGGAGTAGATCGGGAATACGCGCTCGACGCCTTCGCCGTAGGAGATCTTGCGAACGGTGAAGCTTTCGGAAAGACCGCCGCCGGAACGGGCGATGCAAACGCCTTCGTAAGCCTGAACGCGGGTACGGTTACCTTCGGTAACGCGCACGTTGACGCGCAGGGTGTCGCCCGGAGAAAACTCGGGCAGGGTGCGCTTTGCTTCGATCTTGGCGGCCTGTTCGGCTTCCAGCTGCTGAATGATATTGGTCATGTTAACCTCTGATTTCTTCTGAAACAGCCAGAGCGCTCAACGGTTCGTCTGTCGGTCAATGCCTCCAGACCATGCCTTTCGGCAGGAGCGGGTTCGCCATTCTTTGCTTTCGGTTGGGATATTTCCCATTTCCACGCGGGCACATACACGAGGATGCGCCGTTTGTCATCCCTTTCATGACAATATTTTATCAATTACGCGCCGCGTTCCGGCGGTTGCGAAGCGGCGCGCTGGCGGATATGGCATGGGAACCTTGGGAGGGGCCATGTCCATATTCATTATTCTCATGCTGTTCGCCACCGGTTTTCTGTCGGGTGTCGTCAATGCGATTGCCGGTGGCGGCACCTTCCTGACCTTCGGGGCGATGACGCTGGCCGGTCTGCCACCCATCGTCGCCAACGCCACGTCAGCCATCGTGCAGTTTCCGGGCTACATCACCTCCGTGATCGCCTATGGGCCGGAAATCCGCGCCCATTGGCGCGAGGCGATCCTTTTGTCGGGCGTTTCAGTCGTCGGCGGGCTGGCCGGATCGCTGCTGCTTTTGTCGCTCGACAATCCTTCCTTCCGCCAGCTCGTGCCATGGCTGCTTCTTGCGGCCACCGCCGTTTTCGCTGCCGGCCCGTGGCTGCGGCCGAAGGCGAGCGCCGAACGTTCGCCCGGAAATCTGCCGAGCCTCGTCTTTCAGGGTCTCGCTTCCGTCTATGGCGGATTTTTCGGCGCTGGCATGGGCATCATGATGCTGGCCATCCTCGGAATAACCTCGGGCGGCAGCTATCATCATCTGAATGCGTTGAAGAACCTCTTGTCTGTCGTGATCGCCGTCATCGCAATCACGATCTTCGTCAGCGGTGGCGTCGTTTCCTGGTGGGCGGCGCTCATCATGTTCCCTGCGGCCGCACTTGGCGGCTATATGGGCGTGCATACGGCACGGCGGGTGCCGCAGTGGATCATTCGCTGGCTGGTGATCGCCGTCGGGCTGGTGCTGACCGCCTATTATTTTGTCTCGGCCTGAGCCTTTTCCAGAAGATCGGGGCGTCTTTCCTTCGTCAACGCCAGCGCCCGCTCGTGCCGCCATTTGTCGATGGCGGCGTGGTTGCCAGAGGTGAGAACGGCTGGGATGTCGCGGCCTTCCCAGACCTGCGGGCGGGTATAGTGCGGATGTTCCAGCAGTCCGCCCTCGAAGCTTTCATGCACGCCGGAAAGATCGTTGCCCATGACGCCCGGCAGGATGCGGACGATGGCATCAAGAAGCGTCAGCGCCGCCGGCTCACCACCGGAGAGGATGTAATCGCCGATCGACACTTCCTCCAGCCCGCGCGCCTCGATCACCCGCTGGTCGACGCCTTCGAAACGGCCGCAGACGATGATCGCGCCTTCTCCGGCTGCCAGTTCACGCACACGGTTTTGCGACAGGGGTTTGCCACGTGGGCTCATAAGGAGGCGGGGCCGTGTGTCGCCATCCGAAACATGGTCGATGGCCGCCGCGAGAACGTCGGGTTTTAGCACCATACCGGCGCCGCCGCCCGCCGGTGTGTCATCGACGCTTCTGTGTTTGTCGGTGGCGAATTCGCGGATCTGTACGGCGTCCAGCGACCATTGCCCCCGCTCGAGCGCCTTGCCTGCCAGAGAATATCCGAGATGCCCCGGAAACATTTCCGGGTAGAGCGTCAGAACGGTAGCCTTGAAGGTCATGACTTTATTTCTTGCCGAACGGCGATGCGCCGGTTTCGTCCTTGTCGTCAGGGTTGTCGATCAGGCCGGCGGCCATCGGATCGATGAGAATACGACCGGCTTCGAGGTCGATTTCCAGCACGGCCGCTTCCGAAAAGGGAATGAGGGCGGGGCGACGGCCTGCACCTTTCAGCTCCAGCAGATCACCTGCGCCGAAATCATAGACGGCGCTGACGGCGCCATAACTTTTGCCATCGGCATCGACGGCTTCCAGCCCTTCGAGATCGGCATAATAAAATTCGTCATCGTCAAGCTCGTCGTCGGGCAGATTGTCACGCTCGATGAACAGTTCCAGTCCATTCAGGCTTTCCGCCGCATTGCGGTCGTTGATGCCCCTGAAACGAACGACGACGACGTTCTTGCCCTCGCGCACTTCCAGAATTTCGAAAACACGGCCATCGGCGGTAACAAGGTTGCCATAATCGCCGAGCGCCATCGGATCGGCCGTATAGGTGCTGACACGGACTTCGCCGCGCAGGCCCTGTGCGCCGCCGATCTTTGCCATGAGTACCGGGTTTTCCAGCTTTGCCATCAGGCCGTCCGTCTTCTGGTGTTGGTTGCGTCAGCTTTAAGGTTTGTTGACGCCAAAATAAACAAAAAACGGGCGGCATGGGAAACCATGCCACCCGTTCTTCAAAAGTTTCCGTGCAGATTATTCTGCAGCAGAGGCTTCCGCAGCAGCAGCGGCTGCATCTTCAGCCTTCTGCTTCTTTTCAGCGATACGCTCGAGCGCGCGCTTGCCCGGCTTTGCCTTTTCCGGGTTGCTGCGAGCGGCACGCTCGGCAAGGCCGGCTTCTGCGAGGAAGCGCAGAACGCGGTCGGTCGGCTGTGCGCCCTTGGCGATCCATTCCTTGATGAGGTCAGCCTTCAGCTCAACGCGCTGCGGGTTGTCCTTGCCGAGCATCGGGTTCCAGGAACCGACCTTCTCGAGGAAACGGCCGTCGCGGGGCGAACGGGCGTCAGCAACGACGATCTGGTAATACGGGCGCTTCTTGGAACCACCGCGTGCGAGACGAATTTTAAGTGCCATGTGATATACTCCTTAGGATGGCTTGTCCGCCTTTCAGGCGGTCTTTTCGGTACCGCCATGTTCGGCGGCGATTGCTTCATGATGCCGGATGACTTCCTTGATGACGAAGTTCAGGAACTTCTCGGCGAAATCCGGGTCCAGATTGGCGTCCTTCGCCAGACGGCGAAGGCGTTCGATCTGGTATTCCTCGCGCGCCGGGTCGGCCGGCGGCAAATTGTACTTTGCCTTCAGCACGCCCACCGCTTTGGTACAGCGGAAACGTTCGGCAAGAATGTGAACCAGTGCGGCATCGATATTGTCGATCGACTGGCGGTACTCGGAAAGCTGGGCTTTCACCTCTGCATTGTTCACTGGTGTCCCCCTCACTTCTTTTTCGGAAAGCCGGGCAGGCCCGGCATGCCGCCAAGACCGGGCAGCTTGGCGCCACCCAGACCCGGCAATCCGCCCGGCAGACCACCAAGACCGGGCATTGCGCCCGGCTTGCCGAGACCGGCGGCTTCCGCCTGTTTCTGGAGCGCCTCGAGCTGCTTCGGATCGATATTCGACAGATCAGGCATGCCGCCGCCAAGGCCACCGAGGCCCATCTTGCCGGCAAGGCCGCCCATCATCTGCTTCATGATGCCGCCTTTGCCCTTGCCGCCCATTGCCTTCATCATGTCGGCCATGCCGCGATGCATCTTCAGAAGCTTGTTGATTTCAGCGGCATCCGTGCCGGAACCGGCGGCGATGCGCTTCTTGCGGCTGTGCTTCAGAATATCGGGATTGGCGCGCTCGGCCTTGGTCATGGACGAGATGATGGCGATCTGGCGGTCGAACATCTTGTCGTTCATACCGGCCGAAGCCATCTTGTCCTTCATGCCGGCCATGCCGGGCATCAGCCCCATGATGCCACCCATGCCGCCCATCTTCTTCATCTGGGCGAGCTGGTCGGAGAGATCGTTGAGGTCGAACTTGCCCTTGGCCATCTTCTCGGCCATGGCGCGGGCTTTTTCCGCATCGATGTTTTCGGCGGCCTTTTCGACCAGCGAGACGATGTCGCCCATGCCGAGAATACGGTCGGCGATACGGCGCGGATGGAACTCGTCGAGTTCGTTCATCCGCTCGCCGATACCGATCAGCTTGATCGGCTTGCCGGTGACGGCGCGCATGGAGAGAGCCGCACCGCCGCGTCCGTCGCCATCCATACGGGTCAGCACGAGGCCGGTGATGCCGACGCGCTCATCGAAGTTGCGCGCCAGGTTGACGGCGTCCTGACCGGTCAGCGAATCCGCGACCAGCAGGATTTCATGCGGGTTGGACTTCTTCTTGATGTCGGCCATTTCCAGCATCAAGGGTTCGTCGATGTGCGTGCGGCCGGCGGTGTCGAGAATGACGACGTCGTGGCCGCCGAGTTTGGCGGCCTGCACTGCGCGCGCGGCGATATCGGTCGGCGACTGGCCGGCAATGATCGGCAGCGTGTCGATGCTCGTCTGGACACCAAGCTGGCGAAGCTGTTCCTGGGCGGCCGGACGACGCGTGTCGAGAGATGCCATCAGCACCTTCTTCTTATCGCGGTCGGTCAGGCGTTTGGCGATCTTGCCGGTGGTGGTGGTCTTGCCCGAGCCCTGCAGACCCACCATCATGATGACGACGGGGGCGGGGGCGTTGAGATCGATGGAGACGCCTTCGGTGCCGAGCATCTCGACAAGCTCGTCATGCACGATCTTGACGACCATCTGGCCGGGCTTGATCGACTTCAGGACGGCGGCACCAACAGCCTTTTCACGCACCCTGTCGGTGAAGGAACGCACGACTTCCAGTGCAACGTCCGCTTCCAAAAGCGCACGGCGAACCTCGCGCAGGGCGGCGGCAACATCGGCTTCCGTCAGCGCGCCACGGCCGGTCAGTCCATTCAGAATGGAACCAAGGCGGTCCTGGAGGTTTTCAAACATCGTTTCTTCCTTCTTCGTTCCGGGGTTTCCGAAACGTCGGTGCTTTCGCTGCCAAAAACAAGACGCAAAGCCAAAAAGCACCCGAGGGCGCATCGCGCTGTCGGGTGTTGACCTCCGGGATCTCTTTATACCTTTGCGGGTCCCGGTCGGCGGCTTGGAGTCATGAAACTGCCAGCTGATGGGCGGGATAAACAGGAAAGCGCAGGAAAAGTCAAGGCGCCGCGGGTTTGCGGCCAAAAAGGCCCGCATTTCATCTTTGCGTGATTGGCCGCAGGCGGCCATTGGCGGCGCTTGAACGGGGACCTTTCGCTCCTTATACCTTTGTCATGAAACGTCGAAACTTCTTTCGTTTTTCCGCTCTTGGTCTGCTCGCTCTGGCGGGTGGGGGCCTCTATGCCCGCCGTTCGAACGCGAGCGCCTATTATAGCGGCCCGATCTCCGATCATTTCGACGGGGTGCGCTTCTTCAATCCCGGCGGTTCGCCGCCCGGCAATTTCATGGGCCTTATGAAATGGCGCTTCAATGGCGAGCGCGCCACATGGCCGGAAAGCTATCCGAGCCCTTTTCCCTTCGCAAAACCGGAAGCCCGGATCGAAGGCAGGGACATGCGTGTCACCTTCGTCGGCCATGCCTCGTTTCTCATCCAGACGGCGGGGCTGAATATTCTCATCGATCCGGTGTGGTCGCAGCGCACCAGCCCGTTCAGCTTCGCCGGTCCCAAACGGGTCAATGCGCCCGGCATCCGTTTCGAGGACCTGCCGCCCATCGATCTGGTGCTGGTGACGCATAATCACTACGACCATCTGGATATGGAAACGCTGAAGCGCCTGCATGTCGCGCACAAGCCGCTCTTCATCACGCCGCTCGGCAATGACGCCATCATCCGTACCGGTGTCGAGGCGGCGCGTATCGAGGTGGGCGACTGGGGCGATGTGGTGGAGACAGGGCCGGTCAAAATCCACTTCGAGCCGTGCCATCACTGGTCTGCCCGCGGCCTGAACGACCGGCGCATGGCGCTATGGGCTGCCTTCGTCATCGAAACGCCCGGTGGCAAAATCTACCATATCGGTGACACCGGCTTCCATGAAGGTCTCAATTATCACGCCGCGCGCAAGAAGCACGGCGATTTCCGCCTCGCAAACCTGCCCTTCGGCGCTTACGAACCGCGATGGTTCATGAAGGGCCAGCACCAGAACCCGGCGGAAGCCGTGGAAGGCATGAAGCTTTGCGGTGCGGCGCATGTCTGCGGGCACCATTGGGGTACGGTACAGTTGACGGATGAGGCCGTGGATGCACCGCTTGCGGCCCTGAAGGTCGCATTGACAGAGCAGGGGGTGGAGGAGAGCCGTTTTCGGCCGATGCGCCCCGGCGAGGTCTTCGACGTGCCTTCCGCCTGATCGCTGCCGCGTTTGCGCCGTAACAGTCTGGTAATTTGCTGCCCTTTCCGCCATATAGGGCGAAAGCGCGGGGAAATCCCCTATGCAATCCGATTTTCAGACGGTTTTCAGGTTTAGGGCAATGGTGGATACGGTCGAATTTGCGAAGATGAACGGGCTTGGCAACAAGATCCTCGTTGTCGACATGCGCGGCCGTAAAGATATGGTCACGCCGGAGGCGGCGATTGCGCTGAACGCCGATGCTGCCACACAGTTCGACCAGATCATGGCCATCCACGATCCGCGTGTCAGTGGCACGGATGCATTTATCGACATCCTCAATTGCGATGGCACGAAGGCGCAGGCTTGTGGCAATGGCACGCGCTGCGTGGTGCAGGCGCTGTCGTCCGAAACGGGCAAGACCAGTTTCACTTTCCAGACGGTGGCTGGCATCCTCAACGCCGTCGAACATGAAGACGGCATGATTTCCGTCGATATGGGCCTGCCGCGTTTCCGCTGGAGCGATATTCCTCTTTCGGAAGAGTTCCACGATACCAGCCGTATCGAATTGCAGATCGGGCCGATCGATGCGCCGATCCTGCATTCGCCGGCCGTGATGTCCATGGGCAATCCGCATGCGATTTTCTGGGTGGATCGCGATCCGATGGAGTTCGATCTCGAACGTTTCGGGCCGCTGCTCGAAAATCACCCGATGTTCCCGGAAAAGGCCAATATCACGCTGGCGCAGGTGATTTCCGACAGCGCGCTGCGCACCCGCACCTGGGAGCGCGGCGCTGGATTGACACTCGCCTGCGGTTCGGCCGCCTGCGCCTCAGCCGTTTCCGCTGCCCGCACCGGTCGCACCGGCCGGGAGGTCACCATCGATGTCGCCTCCAGCCCCATCCGTGTGCCGCTGACCATCGAATGGCGCGAGGATAATCATGTCATCATGACCGGCCCGGCCGAATGGGAATGGTCGGGTTCCGTCGATCCCGTCACCGGCGCCTGGGCGCGCGATGCGGTTGAGCGGGGGGCTGTATGAGCGGCGTCGAGGTCATAACCTTCGGCTGTCGTCTCAACACCTATGAATCGGAAGTGATGCGGGCGGAGGCCGAAAAGGCCGGGCTCAACAATGCCGTGCTGGTCAATACCTGCGCCGTGACGGGTGAGGCGGTGCGCCAGGCACGCCAGGCCATCCGCCGGGCGAGGCGGGACAATCCGCATGCCCGTATCATCGTTACCGGCTGCGCCGCCCAGACCGAGAAGCAGACCTTTGCCGAGATGCCTGAGGTGGATGCGGTGCTGGGCAATGAAGAGAAGCTGAAAAGCGCCTCCTATCGTGCGCTGCCCGATTTCGGCGTTTCGGCGGAAGAAAAGCTGCGCGTCAACGATATCATGAGCATCAAGGCCACCGCGCCGCAGATGGTGAAGCACATAGACGGGCATGTGCGCGCCTTCATTCAGGTGCAGAACGGCTGCGATCATCGCTGCACCTTCTGCATCATACCCTATGGGCGCGGCAATTCCCGCTCCGTGCCGATGGGGGCCGTGGTGGATCAGGCGCGCAGGCTGACGGAAAGCGGCTATTGCGAGATCGTGTTGACCGGGGTGGACGCCACGAGCTATGGCGCGGACCTGCCGGGCGAGCCTTCCCTTGGTTATCTTGCCAAGACATTGCTGAAGCAGGTGCCGGATATTCTGCGTCTGCGGCTTTCCTCCATCGACAGTATTGAGGCTGACCGCCATCTGATGGATCTTGTTGCCGATGAGCCGCGTTTCATGCCGCATCTGCACCTGTCCCTCCAGCATGGCGATGACATGATCCTGAAACGCATGAAACGCCGCCATTTGCGGGCTGATGCCATTCGCTTCTGCAACGAGGTGCGATTGCTGAGGCCCGATATCGCCTTCGGGGCGGATATGATCGTCGGTTTTCCGACCGAGACGGAAGAGATGTTCGAAAACGCCGCGACGCTTGCGGAAGAATGCGGCATTTCCAGCCTGCATGTCTTTCCCTACAGCCCGCGTGCGGGGACGCCCGCGGCACGCATGCCGCAGCTCGACCGGGCTTTGGTGAAGGAGCGGGCGGCGAGGCTTCGGGAGCGCGGCGAGGCGCTGAAGCTGGCGCATCTGCAAAATATGGTCGGTTCGGTGCAGACGATCCTCGTTGAAAACAACGGTTTTGCCCATACCGACAATTTCACGCTGGTGGAGGCACCGCATCTTGCCCCGCGCACTCTTGCGCAGGTTGCGATTACCGGCCACAACGGCAAACATCTGAACATGAAGCTTCTGGCGGCGGATGCGGCCTGAGGCGGCACAAGAGAAAAGACACGGGAACGACCATGGCCCTCGGCTTCATCAAAAAAGTCTTTTCGTTCGGCAAGGACAAGGCCGAAACGGACGACCGGCCGCAAGAGGACGCCGCGCCCGAGCGCGGTTATGAAAACGCTTCCTTCGAAGCGGCGCTGAACGACGCCGAAGCGCATGGCCCTGTCGATAAGGACCCGGTTTCCGAACTGGAGATGGAGACGGCCGGCGGACCAGCCCCGGACGAGGCGACGGACGTGGTCCTTCCCGACGATGACGAGGAAGAGGACGCACCGCTTCTGCCCGGTGCCGAGCTTTCCGGCGATATGGGCGTGGTGCCGCTGTCGTTGCTACAGGCGGAAGCAGCCGCCGAAGAGCAGGTCGAATCTGCCCCCCAAGCAACGGATGTCGTGCTGGATGCGGATGCGATGGATGCGCTGCTTGACGAGGCCGAAGCCGCGACTGCCGCCGAGCCCTCCGCTATACCGCCATCTCTACCAAAGGGTTTTTCGTCCGCCAGTGAGCGGCAGGAGCCTGCCCCTGCCCCGCCGCAGGTAAAACTGACATGGTTTCAGCGCCTGCGGGCAGGGCTTGCCCGCACATCGTCGCAGCTGACCACGCAGATTTCGGCGCTCTTCACCAAGCGCAAGCTGGATGAGGATACGCTCGATGAGCTGGAGGATCTTCTCATCCAGTCCGATCTCGGCGTCGAGACCGCCATGCGCATCACCGGTGCCCTGTCTTCCGAGCGTTACGGCAAGGATGTAAGCGGCGAGGATGTGGCGCGCATCATGGCGGGCGAGATCACCAAGGTCCTGAAGCCTGTGGCCAAGCCGCTGGAACTCGATCTTTCACACAAGCCGCATGTCATTCTCGTTGTCGGTGTGAATGGTACGGGCAAGACGACGACTATCGGCAAGCTTGCCGCCAAGCTTTCCGGTTCGGGTCTCAAGGTCATGCTGGCGGCGGGCGATACGTTCCGCGCGGCGGCCATCGAGCAGCTCAAGATCTGGGCGGACCGCACCGGTTCGCAATTCATTGGCACCAAGCTTGGCGCGGATGCAGCGGGGCTTGCCTATGATGCCTATGAGCAGGCGCGGGCGCAGAAAAGCGACGTTCTCATCATCGATACGGCCGGTCGCCTGCAGAACAAGACGGAGCTGATGGCGGAGCTGGAAAAGATCGTGCGCGTGCTTGGCAAGCTCGATCCGGATGCGCCGCACACCGTGCTGCAGACGCTGGATGCGACGACCGGCCAGAACGCCATGAACCAGGTGGAAATATTCCGCAATGTCGCGGGTGTTTCGGGCCTGATTATGACAAAATTGGATGGCACGGCGCGGGGCGGTATCCTCGTTGCCATCGCTGCCAAACACAAGCTGCCGGTTTATTTCATCGGTGTTGGTGAAGGTGTTGATGATCTGGAGCCCTTCGAGGCGGAAGATTTCGCCAAGGCCATTGCGGGAGTTTGAGTATGGATATTGAAAGCAATTCCAAGGAAAGCGAAAAGATGGTGGCGGAAATCAGCCCGCTCCTGAAATTCGTGCTCGAGCTTGGCCCGCTCATGGTATTCTTCTTCGCCAATTCCCGCGGCGAATGGCTGGCCTCCACTTTCCCCGTGCTGACGGAGTTCGGCGGGCCGATCTTCATCGCCACTGGCCTGTTCATGATCGCAACGGCTTTGGCGCTTTCCGTCTCATGGGTGCTGACGCGCAAGTTGCCGATCATGCCGCTGATATCGGGCATCGTGGTCTTCGTGTTCGGCGCGCTGACGCTTTGGCTGCAGAACGATACTTTCATCAAGATGAAGCCGACCATCGTCAACACGCTGTTCGGTGTCATTCTGCTCGGCGGCCTGTTCTTCGGGCAATCGCTGCTCGGTTATGTCTTCAATTCGGCCTTCCGGCTGACGGATGAGGGCTGGCGCAAGCTGACGCTGCGCTGGGGCATATTCTTCCTCTTTCTTGCGGTGCTGAATGAGGTGGTGTGGCGCATGTTCACCACCGACACCTGGGTTGCCTTCAAGGTGTGGGGCACGATGCCGATCACCATCATCTTCACCATGGCGCAGATGCCGCTCGTCATGCGCCATTCGCTGGAACCGCTCAACAAGGACGAAAAATGACAGTTGCAGAGATGTCGGCTTCCCGTTCGCGCTCGCTCAAATGGTTTGGCGTGGCCGCCGGGCTGCTTCTCCTGCAAATCGTCATCCTTTACGCCATGGGCCGCATTCCGATCTGCGAATGCGGTTATGTGAAGCTGTTCGAGCCGGGCGTGAACACGCCGGGCAATTCCCAGCATCTGGCCGACTGGTATACGCCCTCGCATATCATTCACGGTTTCCTGTTCTACTGGTTCGCCTGGCTGCTGTTCCGCAACAGGTCGCTTTCCATGCGGCTTTCGCTTGCGGTTCTGGTGGAAGCGGCATGGGAAATCCTTGAAAACTCGCCTCTCATCATCGATCGTTACCGGACCGCGACGATGGCACTGGGGTACACCGGCGACAGCATCCTGAACTCGGCGATGGATACCGTCTTCATGGTGCTGGGTTTCCTGTTTGCCGCCCGTGTGCCGGTGTGGTTGACGGTGGCGATCGCCATCTTCTTCGAAATCTTCACCGGCTGGCTGATCCGTGACAACCTGACGCTGAACGTGGTCATGCTGCTTTGGCCCGTGGACGCGATCAAGGAATGGCAGAACGCGCTCCCGCAAATGTGAACGGGTTTTCCGGGGCCACGGGCCGAAAGGCACGGAAGCCGCGCAATATATGCAGGTTTTCTTAATGGCATTGCGGTAGTGTCAGGCAAAGGCTCGTATCTCCCTCCGGCAGAACCCATTGCAAGACAACTTCGCCTATCTTCTCCCCTTCATTATGCTGACATTCGGCGTGGTGTTCCTGTTCCTGCAAAGGATCGGTCACGCTTCCGCCCGCTATTGGGGTATAGGATATCTTTCGGCGGCCTTCGGTTTTGCGACACCTTTGGTGCTTGGCGGCCTGCCGTTCGAAATACAGGCGATTGTTTCGAACCTGTTGTTCTTCTCCGCCTTCTTCCTCTATGGCCACGCTCTGCTCGTCCATTTCGGGCGGCCGCTTTATATCACGGGCAGGCTGTCGATCGTGGTTGCCGCGGTTTTGCTGGTCTCTTTCCATGTCTTCGTCACGCCGGATCTGAAACGCGAGCTCGTCATCGGCGATCTCGTCTGTGCCCTTTTGCTCGCGATTCCGGTTTGGCTCGTGCGAAAGCGCCCCGTCGCGCTTGCCGACCGGCTGATGGTGGGAATTGCCTGTCTTGTGGTGCTGGAGACGCTGGTGCGCATCGGCATGCTGCTGGTGATGACGCCGAGCGGCTCGATGATCGAGCTCAGCGAATTCTTCGAGTCCGACTATGCTTTCTACATGCAGCTTGCCGCCAGCATCTTCGGCTTCCTGCTGGCGCTCTCCGTTCTCGCGAGTCAGATTTCCGTCACTGTCGACCGGCATCTGCATGCGGCAGAGCATGATCCGCTGACGGACGTGCTGAACCGGCGCGGCTTCGACCGCCGAGTTCCCGATTTTCGTAACGATATCCCTGAGGGTGTGGTCATCGCCTGCGACATAGACCACTTCAAGCGTATCAACGATGTTTACGGTCATGCGGCTGGAGATATCGTTCTTATCGGTCTTTCCGATCTGCTCAGGCGCAATGCGCCCGAGGATGCGCTGGTGGCGCGCTTTGGCGGTGAGGAGTTTGTGGTCTTCCTGCCCGGCCAGACAGCTGCCGCAGCCGGCCAGCTGGCCAATGCCATGCGGACAGGTCTTTCGTCGCTCGATTGGCGCAACCGGGGTGTAACCAGCCAGATCACCGCGAGCTTCGGTGTTTCAGCCGTCGCGAGGGGAGATCATTCCATTCATGACGCCATCAAGCGGGCCGATGACAGTCTCTATGCCGCAAAACGCGGCGGCCGCGATCAGGTGGTGCTGGAAGGCATACGTCTGCCGGCTGAAGGCCCTTCGCTGAGGGTCGTTACCAAGGGGTGATGCCTTACCGAGCGCGTTATTTCCCGGCTGCGGCCGCAATGGCTGGCAGCAGATCGCGCTCGACGCTGCGGGCATCGAAGGGGCCGACCTTTTTATAAAGGATCGTGCCATCCGCGCCGACCAGATAACTCTCCGGAATGCCGTAGACGCCCCAGTCTATCGCGGCCTTGCCGTTCGGATCGACGCCTATCGCAGCAAAGGGATTGCCGAGTTCGCCGAGGAAGCGCAGCGCATTATCCTGCTTGTCCTTGTAATTGATGCCGACGACGGTGATGCGGCTGTCTTTCGCCAATTCCTGAAGCAGCGGATGCTCCTGCCGGCAGGGAATGCACCAGGAGGCGAAGACGTTCACCAGAGTCAGCTTGCCCTTGATGGCGGCATCGGTCAGAGCCGGCAGGTTGGAGCCTTCCAGCGGCGGTAGCGACAGGGTGGGCGCCCTGGTGCCGATCAGCGCCGAGGGAATGGCGCTGATATCCAGCCCGTTCACGTCCTGATCGTAAAGCATCTTGCCGGCGACGAGGGCGAAACCGCCGAACAGCAGCAACGGCAGCAGCGCAAGCGCATAGCGTGCACGGCCTGTCGTTTTGGCCTTGGTGTCCCGGTCAGCCTGCGTCATTGCACGTCACCTGCGGAACCGGCTCTCGCCCTGCGGCGCACGCCGGATGCCTCGAGTTCTTTCAATTCCCGTTTGCGTGCCTGACCGTCCACGACGACCCAGGCGATGAGACAGAGAACGACAAGGCCGGTCGCCGCATAGGACATGCCGATATAAAAGGCGTGCGTCATCACCTCAGCCCTCCCGGTTCGCTATGCGCGCCGCGAGACGCCGTTGCGCGGCCACGCGCCGACGCCAGATTTCGTTGCGCATGGCGGCGATGTGCAGCGTGAAGAACAGCAGCGTGAAACCGACGGCCATGGTCAGCAGCGGCCAGAGGAATTCCGCATCGATGGCGGAGCCGCCCATGCGGATGACGCTTGCCGGCTGGTGCAGCGTGTTCCACCACTCGACCGAAAATTTGATGATGGGGATATTCACGAAACCGACGAGGATCAGCACGGCGCTGACACGGGCGGCTCTCGACGGATCGTCCATGGCGCGGTTGAGCGCGATCAGCCCGAGATACATCAGGAAAAGCACGAAGACGGAGGTCAGCCGTGCATCCCACACCCACCAGGTTCCCCACATGGGCTTACCCCAGAGCGAGCCGGTGACGAGTGCAATCAGCGTGAAGGCCGCGCCGATGGGGGCAGCGGCCTTGTGGCTGACATCCGCCAGCGGGTGACGCCAGACGAGGGTGCCGATGGCGGAGACCGCCATGACCGAATAACACATCATGGCGAGCCAGGCTGAGGGCACATGCACATACATTATGCGCACAGTGTAACCTTGCTGATAATCGCCTTCGGTAGTGAAGGACAGATAAAGACCGGCGGCCAGCACCAGCGCCGTGAGCGCAGCGAGCCATGGCAGAATGCGCGCCGCCAGCGCCAGAAACCGGGTGGGATTGGCGAGATCACTGAATTTGGTGATGGTGAAGGTCTGCTCGTTCATGCCGTTTGTGTAACCCGAGAATGGCCGCCCCGCAATTGATCCCTGTCAATCGGGGATCGTCTGGCGTGGTTTCATCAATCCATAACATTGCGCAGCGCCAAAGCGGCGAAGAAAGGTCCGGTCACGGCTGAAAATAACGTGATCGCACACAGAATGAGAAATGGCGGCATGAAGGGCGCCGGGTCCTGCACCGCCGCATAGGAGGCGCTGACGCCGAAGATCAGCACGGGAATGGCGAGCGGCAAGACGAGGATGGACACCAGAAGCCCTCCGCGCGGCAGGGCAACGGCAACCGCCGCCCCTACCGCGCCGATGAAGGTGATGGCGGGCGAGCCGACGAGAAGGGTTAGCATCACGGCGCCGATCGCCACTTCGTCCATGTTCATGAAGAGGCCAAGCAGAGGGGAGGCAAGCACCAGTGGCAGGCCGGTCGTGACCCAGTGTGCCAGGCATTTCACGAACACGGTCAGGACCAGCGGGGTTTCCTGCATCAGGATTAGATCAAGGGAGCCGTCATCCCGCTCGGCCTGAAACAGCCGGTCGAGGCCGAGAAGGGCGGACAGCAGCGCGCCGATCCAAACAATAGCGGGGCCGATGCGGGCGAGCAGGTTGAGATCGGGGCCGACGCCGAAGGGGATGACGGCAACCACTGTCATGAAAAACAGCACGCCGATCAGCGCGCCGCCGCCGGCGCGGATGGAGAGTTTGATGTCGCGGAGGAGGAGGGCGGTCATTGGGGTTGCTCCGCGTCTGGGGCGTTACCCCCCTCTGCCCTGCCGGGCATCTCCCCCTCAAGGGGGGAGATCGGCAAGAGGCTTTTCCGCTGCTTTATTCTCAGGCGTAGAGATGGGCGAGACCTAGCCGCAGGTCGATCTCCCCCCTTGAGGGGGAGATGCCCCGCAGGGCAGAGGGGGGTATGCCCCACGCACATCGCCCTCATGCCCAAGCCTCCACACCCGCAAACCCCGTCATCCGCAATTCCCGCGCGCTCTCCAGCCCCAAAGGCTGATGGGTTGCGGCCAGAACGATGCCGCCTTTCCCAAGATGGTTTTTCACGAGATCGGTAAACATCCCGTCCGCAGCCTTGTCTAGCGCCGCCGTCGGCTCATCGAGAATCCACACCGGTCGCCATGCAATCAAAAGTTTCGCCATGGCAAAACGCCGCTGCTGGCCGGCGGAGAGATAACCGAAGGGCAGGTGGGTAATGCCGGCCAGGCCGACGATCTCCGCCGCCTCATCGATTGCCATGCCCGCACCGCCGGAAAAATCGCCGAGGAAGTCCTTCCAGAACCGAAGATTCTCCGAAACGGTCAGTTCGGTTTTCATAGCATTGCGATGGCCAAGATAATGGCAGGCCTCAGACGGGCGCATGTCAGCGTCTATTTCTTTGCCGGCTATCTTTATTCGTCCCTGTTCGGGCCGCAGCAGGCCGGCCACCGTGCGCAGCAGGGTGGATTTTCCTGAACCGTTGCGACCGGTCAACACAAGAGCCTCACCGTCGCTTAACTTGAAGGAAATATTCATGAATATGAAATCTTCGCCGCGTCGCACGCCAAGATTTTCCGCCGTCAAATCCATGCTGCGGTTCCGATTACGATTTCGTCGTCTCGATCATAAAAAAATCGATTAGGTTCGTTGAATGGTCTGGCACGTTTTAGAGAAATTATCTATATGGGTGTCAACACGCCAGCGGCCGGCGTGAACATCATCTTGCGCCGGACTTGACGATTGCGAGGAGCAATTTTCACGTGCGGACAGCGGAAATGGTCGTACCCGCATCCTGATGTGCATGAGTGCATAGGTGTCCGCACGCACGTGTTGGCTATCAGAGTAAGCGGGGTTTTTATCCATGCCCAAATCACTCGACAGTTTCCAATGTCGTTCCGTCCTTACCGTTGACGGTAAGGAATACATCTATTTCAGCCTTCCCAAGGCTGAAGCCAATGGCCTGAAGGGCGTTTCCAAGCTGCCCTATTCCATGAAGGTTCTCTTGGAAAACCTGCTGCGTTTCGAGGACGGCCAGTCCGTCACCAAGGAACACATTCTGGCGGTTTCCGAATGGCTGAACAACAAGGGCCTGACCGAAACCGAAATCGCCTATCGCCCCGCCCGCGTTCTGATGCAGGACTTTACCGGCGTTCCCGCCGTTGTCGACCTTGCCGCCATGCGTGACGGCATCAAGGCCCTTGGCGGCGATCCGGAAAAGATCAACCCGCTGGTTCCCGTCGATCTCGTCATCGACCACTCGGTCATCGTCGACGAATTCGGCACGCCGAGCGCCTTTGCCCGCAACGTCGAGCTGGAGTATGAGCGCAACGGCGAGCGTTACCGCTTCCTGAAGTGGGGCCAGCAGGCGTTCAAGAATTTCCGTGTGGTTCCGCCCGGCACCGGCATCTGTCACCAGGTCAACCTCGAATATCTCGGCCAGACCGTCTGGACGAAGGAAGAGGATGGCGAGACGATTGCTTATCCGGATACCTGCGTCGGCACCGATTCGCACACGACCATGATCAATGGTCTCGGCGTTCTCGGCTGGGGCGTTGGCGGTATCGAGGCTGAGGCGGCCATGCTAGGCCAGCCGGTCTCCATGCTTCTGCCCGAGGTTATCGGCTTCAAGCTGACCGGCAAGGTGAAGGAAGGTGTGACCGCGACCGACCTCGTGCTGACCGTGGTTCAGATGCTGCGCAAAAAGGGCGTTGTCTCCAAATTCGTCGAATTCTTCGGCCCCGGCCTCGATTCGATGTCTCTGGCCGACCGCGCCACCATCGGCAATATGGGCCCGGAATATGGCGCGACCTGCGGCTTTTTCCCGGTTGACAGCGAGACTATCAATTACCTGACCATGTCCGGCCGTGCCAAGGATCGCATCGCGCTCGTCGAAGCCTATTCGAAGGCGCAGGACATGTGGCGCACCGGCGACGGTTCCGACCTCGTCTTCACCGATACGCTGGAACTCGACCTTGGCGACGTCGTGCCCTCCATGGCCGGCCCCAAGCGTCCGGAAGGCCGCCTGCCGCTCGAAACCATCGCGCCGAATTTCGCGACGGCTCTTGAAAATGACTATAAGAAGCCCGGCCAGCTTTCGAGCCGTTATGCGGTCGAAGGTGAGGCTTTCGATCTCGGTCACGGCGATGTGGCGATTGCCGCCATCACCTCCTGCACAAACACTTCCAACCCCTCGGTTCTCATCGCTGCCGGCCTCCTCGCCCGCAACGCGGTCGCCAAGGGTCTGAAGTCCAAGCCGTGGGTGAAGACGTCGCTCGCACCCGGATCGCAGGTCGTTGCCGAATATCTCGACAAGTCCGGTCTGCAGAAGGACCTCGACGCGATCGGCTTCAACCTCGTCGGCTTCGGCTGCACGACCTGCATCGGTAACTCCGGCCCGCTGCCGCCGGCGATCTCCAAGACGATCAACGACAAGGGCCTGATCACCGCCGGTGTTCTCTCGGGCAACCGCAACTTCGAGGGTCGTATTTCGCCGGATGTTCAGGCGAACTATCTGGCCTCGCCGCCGCTCGTCGTGGCCTATGCCCTTGCCGGCACCGTCCAGAAGGATCTGACGAAGGAGCCGATCGGCGACGACCAGAACGGCAATCCCGTCTACCTCAAGGATATCTGGCCGACATCCAAGGAAATCCAGGAATTCATCCTGAAATACGTCACCCGTGAGCTTTACGAAACGAAGTATGCCGACGTGTTCAAGGGCGATGCGAACTGGCAGGCGGTTCAGGTTCCTCCGGGGCAGACCTATGCCTGGGACGACCAGTCGACCTATGTTCAGAACCCGCCCTATTTTGTCGGCATGGGCAAAAAGGGCTCGGGCCTCAAGAACATCAAGGGCGCGCGCGTCCTCGGTCTCTTCGGCGACAAGATCACCACCGACCATATTTCCCCGGCCGGTTCGATCAAGGCCGCTTCGCCTGCCGGCGCCTATTTGACGGAGCATGGCGTCGCCGTTGCTGACTTCAACCAGTACGGCACGCGTCGCGGCAACCATGAAGTGATGATGCGCGGCACCTTCGCCAATATCCGCATCCGCAACCACATGCTCGGCCCGAACGGCAAGGAAGGTGGCTACACCATCCATTATCCGTCCAAGGAAGAGATGTCGATCTATGACGCGGCCATGAAATACAAGGCGGAAGGCGTCCCGCTCGTCATCTTCGCCGGTGTCGAATATGGTAACGGCTCGTCCCGTGACTGGGCGGCGAAGGGCACCAACCTGCTTGGCGTCAAGGCTGTCATTGCGCAGTCTTTCGAACGTATCCACCGTTCGAACCTCGTCGGCATGGGCGTCGTTCCCTTTGTCTTCGAAGAAGGCACGACCTGGGCGAGCCTCGATCTCAAGGGTGACGAAACCGTCGAGATCGACGGGCTCGAAGGTGAAATCAGGCCGCGTGAAAAGAAGATCGCCAAGATCACCTATAGCGACGGTTCGGTGAAGGAAGTTCCGCTTCTTTGCCGCATCGATACGCTGGACGAAGTGATCTACATGAACAACGGCGGCATTTTGCAGACCGTTCTTCGCGATCTGGCCGCATAAAGCTTCAATAATCGAAGACGCCGGGAGAAATCCCGGCGTCTTTGCGTTTCATGGTCTCTTTTTTTGTGATTGTCGCTCACCCCTTCGTGACTTTCTATTGAAGGGCAATAGACGTTATTTTCCGGTTTGCATCCCGGCAGGATTGATCGCATCAATTCGTCTGGATCTCTTCCGGACAAAGGTTTTTGTAATGCCGCTGAAATTCCCCCTGTCGATATGTCTTCTCGGCACGTTCCTCGTCACCTCCGCGCAGGCGCAGGAGGCCGTGAAGGGCGTCGTCGAATTGTTCACGTCGCAGGGATGCTCATCCTGCCCGCCGGCCGATGAAGCCCTGCGCAAGATGATCCAGAAGGGCGACGTCGTCGGTCTTTCCTACCATGTCGATTACTGGAACTACCTCGGCTGGACGGATTCGCTGGCGTCTAAGGAAAATACCGACCGGCAATATGGTTATATGCGCGCGCTCGGCCGCAACGGGGTCTATACGCCGCAGGCCATTCTGAACGGCCGCGACCACGTCAAGGGTGCCGATGTTCGCGGCATCTATGACAGGCTGGATGCGTTCAAGCGCGAGGGCAAGGGACTGAACGTGCCGGTCTCGTCGAAATTTGCCGGTGATGAGGTGGAGATCGATATTGGCGCCGGCAGCGGTAAGGCCGATGTCGTCGTCGCCTATTTCACGCGAGAGCAGACCGTGGATGTGCAAAAGGGCGAAAACCAGGGGAAAAAAATGTCCTACTGGCACAGCGTCTATGATGTGCAGACGGTCGGCATGTGGGATGGTTCGCCGATGACGGTGAAGCTTCCGGCGAGCGTGGTGGCCAAGGTGAAAAAGGGCGGCTGCGCCGTGCTGTTGCAGACGGCCAATGCCGGCGGCGATCCCGCGGCAATCGTCGGCGCAAGTATCCTGCTTGGAAATGAAAACCCCTGATCGCCTGTCGGGCGATGGAAGATCCGGTCCGGGCATTGGGGGCTGGGGGTAAAGGGTCAATGCACCGGACCGGGTCATCTTGGTGCCTAGGCATCAATTGACAATAGGACTATTCCACCCAATTCGGGCCATGGTTTGACCGAAATACGGCAGCCCATGTGAAAATGGCTGCCTAAATGGTTACCATTTTTAACCCCTGCCTTTGCCGTTGGCAGCGCTCGTCGGAGAATCGGCGGGCGCAATTTGGCGCTGCCGTCTTCCGGTTACTCTGCGCATCGAAGGCTTGTCGAACCTTTCCCGGAATTCCCTGTCCCATGCGCCATGCCGGTTCAAAGACTTGCAATTTCGCCCTCTCAGGCTCACACTGCATGGATGATTTGGGTGGAATCGGAGGTATTGGATGACCGATCAACCGGATGTGCAGCAGGTGCAGACCGCTTCACGCGACAATTCCACCGTTATCGATCTCCGCGAATATAAAAAGAACAAGGACCCTTTGCCGGTCACCTTTCACCGCCGCGAGCTGGATGCGATCCTGCGCATCTATGGCCGCATGGTGGGAGAGGGTGAATGGCGTGACTACGCCATCGATCACCTGAAGGAAAAGGCGGTATTTTCCGTCTTCAAGCGTTCAGGTGAAATGCCGCTTTTCAGGATCGAGAAAAACCCCAAGCTGGCTGCGAAACAGGGAGCCTACTGCGTGGTGAATACGGATGGCCGCATTCTCAAGCGAGGGCATGAGTTGCCGCAGGTTCTGAAGGTCTTCGACAAGGTTTTGAAGCTCATCGAGTGAGCTTTCGCAAAAGCGGACTGCCCGCCTCTGGCGGATAGGGCTAAAGAATCTTTCCGAATAAAAAGGCGGCCGAAGGGCCGCCTTTCATATGTCTGGCAATCGAACCCTTAACCTTAGTCGTCGCGGTTTCCGAGGAACTGCAGGAGGAAGGTGAAGAGGTTGATGAAGTCGAGGTAGAGCGTCAGTGCGCCCATGATGGCCTTACGGCCAGCGACGGCAACATCGTCAGCATCGAAATACATTTCCTTGATCTTCTGGGTGTCGTAGGCGGTCAGGCCTGCGAAGATCAGCACGCCAATCGCGGAAATCGCGAACTGCAGCGCGGAGGATGCAAGGAAGATGTTGACGATCGAAGCGATGATCAGACCGAACAGGCCCATGATCAAGAACGAACCCATGCCAGACAGGTCTTTCTTGGTCGTGTAACCGTAAAGCGACAGCGCACCGAACGAGGCCGCGGTCACGAAGAAGGTCTGCACGATGCTCTGGCCGGTGTAGACCAGGAAGATCGACGAGAGCGAAACACCCATCAGCGCGGCATAAACCCAGAACGTCGTCTGCGCAGCAGAAACGCTCATGTTCTGGATGCGGAAGCTAAGGAAGAAGACCAGTGCCAGCGGAGCGAGCATCACGACCCAACGAAGCGGCGACGCGAAAAGCAGCTGCTGGACAGCCGGATTGGAAGCGGCAAGCGTATAGGTGCCGAACGCTGCAACGCCGGTGATGACCAGAGCCAGCGCCATCAGGTTATAAACCTTGAGCATATAGGCGCGAAGACCTTCATCGATCATCGCACCAGACTGTGCACGCGTCTGCGCCATGCGATTCTGGTAGTTATTGAAGTCAGCCATTGTTTCCTCTTTTGAGCTCCGTGATTGCTACGGTGTCGGGATACCTCCCGGGCGCCGCTGCGGAGCTTCAGCAAGCCTGATCAAGAATATGATGGCAGAACGTGTTCTATACAAGGCCTTTTCCAGCTGAAAAGACACCACATGCGCGAAAAGCGCTCACGTTTTGGCGATCATTACAAAGAATTAATCGTTAAAGTTAAGCGGTGCACAACCGACGATCATTCACCGGCCTGCCGGAGAACCGGGGCTGCCTTCTGCCCGAGAATCCGCCATGTGCCGATGAGGCCGATGCCCACCGTCATGACGAGGGCGACGACGAGCGTTCCGATCGCCACATCCGGCAGGAAGCTGGAGGGCAGCTTCATGATGCGGGCGATCACGAACCATGCGGAGACGCCGCCGGCGAAAAGTGCGAAGACGGCGGTGGCGAGGCCTAGCATCATATATTCGTAGGAGAAGGCGCGGATGAGCAGGTTTCGTGTGCCGCCCAGCGTTTTCAGGATGACCGCGTCATGGGTGCGGGCGCGGTTTCCGGCGGCAAGAGCGCCGGCGAGAACCAGGACGGAGGCGATGAGGGCGACGGCGGCGGCGGCGCGAATGGCGGTGGCGAGCTGGCCGACAAGCCGGTTGACGACGTCGAGCGCATCCTTCACGCGCACGCTGGTGATCGTCGGAAAGGCGTTGGTGACAGCGCGCAATATGCGGCCTTCGTCGGCGGCGGTTGCGGAGGGGTCGGCGAGTGTCGCCAACCACGCATGCGGCGCGCCGCGGAAGGTGTTTGGCGAAAACACCATGACGAAATTGATCGACAGGGATTCCCATTCGACATTGCGCAGATTGGCGATCCTTGCCGTTATGCTGCGGCCGAGCACGTTGACGGTCACCGTGTCGCCAATCTTGAGACCCAGTTCCCCGGCTTCCTCGGCCGCGAAGGAGACCAGCGGCTCGCCGCTATAGTCCGGTCCCCACCAGCTTCCTTCTGTGAGAGTCGCGTTTTCGGGAATATCCTGCGAATAGGTGATACCCCGGTCGCCGCGCAGCACCCAGCGTCCGGCTGGAGGCACCTCCATTTTCGTGACGTCCTCGCCGTTGAGCGCCAGGATGCGGCCGCGCAGCATCGGCACTTCGGTCAGCGCGCCTTCCGGCGCTTCCCGCTTCAGAAGATCGCGGAAGCCCTGAAGTTCGCTGCCCTGAATATCCACGAAGAAGAAATTCGGTGCGCGGTCCGGCAGGCTGTCCGTCAGTTCGCGGCGCAGATTGCCGTCTATCAGCGTGAGCGTCACGAGCAGGGTCAGGCCGAGGCCGAGCGAAAGGACGACAGACGGGGTGAGCGCACCCGGCCGGTGAATATTGCCGATCGCCAGCCTGAGCGCTGCCGAATGAACGCGCGGGCTACGCTTGGCGATAGCCTTCACGCCGGAGGCAACGAGCCTCAGCACCACGAAGGCAAAAGCGATGGCGGCAAGGAAGACCGAGGCGATGAAGCGGTCTTCCGCCGAAAGGATGGCCAGCGCGGCGAGCGCTGCCAGCAGCAGGCCGGTTGCGGCCAGATAGGGCCAGGATGGCCAGCTTCCCTCCTCGAAACCCTGTTCGCGGAAAAGCGCCGTTGCCGGCACTTCGCGCGCCTGGCCAAGCGGCACGATGGCGAAAGCGAGCGTCGTCAGGAGGCCGAACAGGGCGGCAAGGCCGAGCGCGCCGGGATAGAAGGCAAGCTCCTCCGGCACGGGCAACACGCCCTCCAGAAACCGCATGGCGATGAGGGGCGCGATGGCGCCGACCACGAGGCCGATGACAATGCCAACGGCGGCAATGAAGGCGATCTGGAAAAGATAGGTCATGGTGACCACCGAGGCTGGCGCCCCTAAGCATTTCAACGAGGCGATGGTGGTGCGCTTGGAATCCAGAAACGCGCGAACGGCATTGGCAACGCCGACACCGCCGACGATGAGGGCGGTGAGGCCCACCAGCGTCAGGAACTGCGAGAAGCGATTGACGTTTTCTGTGAGCGATGGGGCCGCCCGGTCACTGGTGCGGATGGACCAGCCGGCATCGGGAAAGGCCTTGTTGGCCGAATCGGTCATCGTTGACCGTGCCGAAGGATCGTTCAGCCTGATCTTGTAGGCATGCTCGACCAGACTGCCGTTCTGAACGAGACCCGAGGCGAAAAGGGCGTCGCGGCTGACCATCAGTCGTGGAGCAAAACCGAAACCGTCGGAGAGAGCATCCGGCTCGTCGACCACCGTGCCGGTCAGTTTCAGCTTGACATTGCCGAGCAGGATTTCATCGCCGACCTTGGTGCCGAGCCGTTCCAGCAGAAGCGGCGCGGCAATGGCGCCGTAGGTGTCGACGTTCCCGGCCAGAAGCTCATTCAGCGGTCGGTTCGGCTCGGCAACGAAGGTGCCATAGAGCGGGTAAGCGCCATCGATAGCCTTCACTTCCGTCAGGGTCTGTTCGGACCCGTCGGCGAGGCGCGCCATGGAGCGCAGCCCGGTGGAAACCGCGACGGTTCCGAGGCTGTCGAGATAGGCCCGCTCTTCCTGTGTCGCTTCCCTGTTGCGCAGTTCGAAACGCACATCGCCCGCCAATATGGACTGACCTTCCGTGGCGATGGCGCTGGTCACCGCGCGCGAGACGGAATTGACGGCGGCGATGGCGCCGGTTCCAAGCGCAATGCAGGCGAGGAAAATGTAAAAGCCGCGTAACCCGCCGCGAATTTCGCGCCGGGCGAGCCTTGTGGCGTTTCTGATATTGGCAAGAGACGGGATAATGGATCCGGTCATGCCGACACCGCCCGCGCCATATGGGAGGTGGCGCTGTCGCCCTCTATCTCGCCGGAGCGGACCTTGATCTGGCGCGAGCACCGGGCGGCAAGCGACGGATCGTGGGTGACGAGGATCATCGTCATGCCGCGTTCGGCCTGTTTGGCAAACAGGAGATCGGCGATCTGTTTCCCCGTATCGGTATCGAGATTGCCTGTCGGTTCGTCGGCGATCAGCACGGCCGGTGAGGGGGCAAGCGCGCGGGCGATGGCGACACGCTGCTGTTCGCCGCCGGAGAGCTGGCCGGGATAATGATTGAAACGTTCGCCGAGACCGACGGCGACGAGCTCGCGTCTGGCGATCTCGAAGGGGTTGGGTGTGTTTGCCAGTTCGAGTGGAACCGCAACGTTTTCCAGGGCCGTCATATTGGCGATGAGATGGAAGGACTGGAAAACAATGCCGATGTTGCGGCCACGAAAATCCGCCAGCGCGTCCTCGCCAAGCTTGTGCAGTTCCGTATCCGCGATGATGATTTCGCCGCTATCGAGCCTCTCGAGACCGGCAAGCACCATCAGAAGCGTCGATTTTCCCGATCCGGAGGGGCCAACGATACCAACCGCCTCGCTCTCTCCGATTGAAAGATCGATGTTCTTGAGAACGTGAACGGAGGCGGCGGCATTGCCGAGCGTGAGGTCGGCTTTCTTCAGCTCTATGATGCTTTTCGTCACAATTCTCGTTCCTATATAGGGTGATGAAAACGGTCTGGCGGTCGATGCGGTCGGTATTTCAGACAATGGGAACCAAGTTAGGAAAGCCGTGATGAGATTTAAAGCTGCCCTGTTTCACTTCATCGTCATTTTTGCCGCCGCCTTTTCCGCAACTGCTGTCATGGCTCAGGAGCGGACATTGCAGCTGGTCGGACTGGGCGACAGCCTGATGGCCGGCTATCAGCTTCCCCCCACCGACAGCTACACCGCACAGCTTGAGGCTGCATTAAAGGGCAAGGGCGTCAACGTCGCCATCGCCAATGCCGGTGTGTCCGGCGATACCTCTTCCGGCGGTCTCGCGCGGGCGGACTGGTCGGTTCCCGATGGTACAGACGGGGTCATCCTGGAACTCGGCGCAAATGACGCTCTGCGCGGAATTCCCCCGGAACAGACCGAAAAGAACCTCGACACCATCATTTCCGGTTTTCAGAAGCGCAACATAGCCGTGTTGCTGGTCGGCATTATGGCGCCGCCGAATATGGGCGATGATTATGCCAGGCGCTTTAATCCGATCTTTCCGAAGCTCGCCGAAAAATACAACCTGCCGCTTTATCCCTTCTTTCTGGACGGCGTGGTGACGGATGATGCGCTGAAGCTGGACGACAAGATGCACCCCAATACGAAGGGTGTGGCGATGATGGTCGAAAAATCTTTGCCGGCTGTTGAAAGCTTCATCACGACAATCGGTGCGCAAAAAAAATAAGCACTTGCGCCCGCCTGCATTGCGTGATTCGCTATGCTTGTTCTGCCAAGAGATTCGGGGAGCTCGCCATGCCGAGACTGTTTACCGCCCTCGAAATTCCGCGCAATGCGGCTATGAGCCTCTCATTGTTGCGCGGTGGTCTGCCGGGAGCCCGGTGGATCGATGTGGAGAATTATCACATAACCCTGCGTTTTATCGGTGACATCGACGGGCGGACCGCCGATGAGGTCGTGGACAGGCTGGACCGGATCGAAAGGCCGGAATTCCAGCTCAGCCTCACCGGTATGGGGTCCTTCGGTTCCAAGAAACCGCATTCCATCTGGGCCGGGGTTTCTCCCTCGCCGGAAATGCATGCGCTTCAGGCGGAAATCGAGCGGATCTGCCAGAGGATCGGTCTCCCGCCCGATCCGCGCAAGTTCATGCCGCATGTCACGCTGGCGCGGTTGCGCTCCTCCCGCGTGGACGATGTGGTGCAGTATCTTTCCGGACGCGGCAACTTCCGCACCTCGCCCTTCACGGTCGGCCGTTTCGTGCTGATGTCGTCGAAGGAATCGGTGGGCGGCGGACCCTATATCGTTGAAGAGGCGTTTCCGCTTCACGAGGCGCGGTCCAGCTCCATCTTTTCGAGCAACGATCTGCATCCTGCAAAGAGCATGTTGTAGACCTTGAGGAACCCGTCCTCGGCCCCGTAATAGGGATCGGGGACGTTCTCGCGGCGGCCAGTGGCGTAGTCCATGAAGAGATGGATCTTGTGCCGCTGCCTTCCCGGGCTCGATTGCAGCAGGTTCGCCAGATTGTTTTCGTCCATGGCGAGTATCAGGTCGAAGGTCTCGAAATCCGCAGGGGTGACCTGTCTCGCCCGCTGCCTGGAAATATCGACGCCATGCTGTCGCGCCATGGCGATCGATCGCGGATCGGGTGCGTCACCCGCGTGCCAGCCGCCGGTGCCGGCGGAATCGATGGTAAGCTGATCAGACATGGCCGCGCCGTCGGCAAGGTGTCTCAAAACCCCTTCGGCCAGCGGTGAACGGCAGATATTGCCCATGCAGACAAAAAGAATAGCTGTATGTTTCATGGAATATGCGTCGATCCGGTCGTTGAAGCGTTAATGGGTCTCAAGCGGAGGCAAGTTCATGAAATATCCCAGACTCGAGCCGGACGCCATCCGGCAGGCCCTGTCGAAACTCGAGGGCTGGTCCCTGCGTGAGGACGGGGCGGCGATCGTCCGTTCTTTCAAGTTCTCCAGCTTTGCGGAAGCCTTCGGTTTCATGGCCGAATCCGCACTTGTCGCGGAAAGGCTCAATCACCATCCCGAATGGTCCAATGTCTATTCGCGGGTCAAGGTCTGCCTTACCACCCATGATTCGCAGGGTGTGACGGAGCGGGATTTTCTTCTGGCCGAGGCCATGCAAAAGGCGGCTGCGGGCCGAAGCAATTGAACGGCGGACCTTAAATCCCATATAATAGCCGTGACCGGAGGACCGTCGATCATGGATGATGTGAAAATCGGTGAAATTCTTCTGCCGGGTGAAACCGACAGGCAGCAGGAGCGCGAGACTGTGGTGCGGGCGAAATTCTGGCCCAAGCTGAAGCGCGTGATGTCGAAGGTGCCTTTCGCACGCGATGCGGCGGCTGCCTATTATTGCGCGATCGACCGCGATACGCCGCTGCGCGCCAAGGGCATCATTCTGGCGGCGCTCGCCTATTTCATCATGCCGATGGATGCCGTGCCGGATGTGCTGGCCGTTATCGGATTCACCGACGATATTGCCGTCATCACGGCGGCGCTCGCCATGATCCGCGCCCATATCAAGATGGAGCATTACGAGGCGGCTGACGCCATGCTGAAACGGCAACAGGAAGCCGGGTAACGCCTCTGTGATCTGCCTGTTCGGGTGAGCCCGACGGGCGACAAATTCTTGCCTGAATTTATGTGTCATACACACGGAGGAAGGGTGTTTCGCGCCCTTCTCCTCAGGGCGTCGGGAGTCGCCAATCTGTAACACCGCAAGACGTTTCCGGCATTTTATGCGTGTTGTTGACGGTTTGGTAACCGCTTCCCGACCACAATGAGAAAAGACGATCCGCACCTGAACGTGGCCGATCCAGAAACTGGGCTCGCCGATGCTTCGGGCCAATGGAAGACAATAACCCGGCAGGAAATTCTATGTTTGTAAGAAGTGTAGCAACCGCAGCGGCCATTTTGCTGACCAGCGTCGGCGTAGCATCTGCACAGTCGCCCACGCGCATCCAGCAGTTCAATGCATGGGGTGCCTATTCGTACAAATCGGGCAACAGCACAGTCTGCTACGTTCTTTCCATTCCGACCGCCAAGGAACCGGCAAGCGTCGATCACGGCGATATCTTCTTCATCGTCTCGCAGCGTCCGGGCCAGAACATTTCCTATGAGCCGCAGGCCATGGTGGGTTATCCGCTCAAGCAGGGTTCCAAGGTCAATGTGACGATCGACAACAAGAACTTCGTCATGTTCACCAAGGACAAGGCCGCCTGGGTTGAAAACGCTGCTGAAGAACCGGCACTCGTCGCCGCCATGAAGGGCGGCAAGTCGATGACCGTGAAGGCAGTTTCCGGCCGTGGCACGGCGACCTCCTATTCCTATTCGCTGTCGGGTATTTCGGCGGCTCTCAAGCAGATCGAGAGCTGCAAGTAACCCTGACGCTTTATTGCATTCGACAATGGCCGGTCATTGACCGGCCATTTGCGTTTTTGCTTGTTTGATGCTAAAGGCGCGGCAACATTGACAGGCGGATGCGCGAAAAGTGCTCCGCCTTTGATTTTCTCGACATGCAGACGATTTTCCGCCTATCCGACAGGCTGGTCGTGCGATGCATGGAATGGTGGGATAGCGTGATGTCCGTAATGCAAGCCCCTGCCGGCCTGGCAGTCAAAACCCCGCTGATCGCCAATAGCGATCTGATGTCCGGCAAGCCGTCGCTGATTGGCCTGACGCGTGAGGACATGGGCGAGGCACTGGCCGAGATCGGCGTGCCGCAGAAGCAGGTGAAGATGCGCGTCAGCCAGTTGTGGAACTGGCTTTATGTGCGCGGCGTCTCCGATTTCGACAATATGACGAATGTCGCCAAGGAGCTTCGCGAGAAGCTGAAGGCGGCCTTCACCATCGCCCGCCCGGAAATCGTCGAGGAGCAGATCTCCAATGACGGCACCCGCAAATGGCTGATGCGGTTCCCGCCGCGCGGTGCGGGACGTCCGGTCGAAATCGAGACGGTTTATATTCCCGAAGAGGGTCGCGGTACGCTGTGCATTTCGAGCCAGGTGGGCTGTTCGCTGACCTGTTCCTTCTGTCACACCGGCACCCAGCGCCTCGTGCGCAACCTGACGGCTGAGGAAATCCTCTCCCAGCTTCTGCTGGCCCGTGATCGGCTCGGCGACTTTCCCGATGGTTCGACGCCGGTTGGCGCTTATGTGCCGAGCGAAGGCCGCAAGGTCTCCAACATCGTGATGATGGGCATGGGCGAGCCGCTCTATAATTTCGAGCATGTGAAGACCGCGCTTCTGATTGCCACCGATGGCGATGGCCTGTCGCTCTCCAAGCGTCGCGTCACGCTCTCCACCTCGGGCGTTGTGCCGGAAATCTTCCGCACCGGCGATGAGATCGGCGTTATGCTGGCGATTTCGCTGCATGCGGTGCGCGACGAGCTGCGCGACATGCTGGTGCCGATCAACAAGAAATATCCACTGAAGGAACTGATCGAAGCCTGCCGCAAATATCCGGGCCTCTCCAACGCCCGCCGCATCACCTTCGAATATGTGATGCTGAAGGATGTGAATGACAGCCTGGAAGACGCCAAGATGCTGGTGCAGCTTTTGAAGGGCGTTCCGGCCAAGATCAACCTCATTCCGTTCAACCCATGGCCGGGCACGAACTATCAGTGCTCGGACTGGGCGCAGATCGAGAAGTTCGCCGATTTCATCAATCAGGCGGGTTATGCTTCGCCGATCCGCACGCCGCGCGGTCGCGATATTCTCGCTGCCTGCGGCCAGCTGAAGTCGGAATCCGAGCGCATGCGCAAGACCGAAAGGTTGGCTTTCGAGGCGATGATGATCGCCAACCATGGCGCGGATGACTGAATAAGCCGCAATTGCCGCCTGAAAGCTTGTTTTGCAGCGGTTCTCCGATTGATTTCGGGCTGTCTTGTTCCTAAGAAGACGAAAACAGGGAACCAACAGGAGGATATCCATGCGCGCATTCATTCTGGCTCTCGCTGCCGCGAGCGCCCTCGTTCTGCCGGCCAAGGCTGAAAACGTCACCGTCGCCGTCACCGCCATCGTCGAACATCCGGCGCTTGATGCCGCCCGTGATGGCGTCAAGGCCGCGCTTGCCGAGGCTGGTTACAAGGAAGGCGAGAACCTCAAGTTCCTCTATGAGTCCGCGCAGGGCAATCCCGGCACCGCGGCGCAGATCGCCCGCCAGTTCGTGGGCGATGCGCCGAACGTCATCGTGCCGATTTCCACGCCGTCCGCTCAGGCCGTCGTCGCCGCCACGCGCGACATTCCGGTCGTCTTCACGGCGGTTTCCGATCCGGTCGGCGCACAGCTCGTCAAGGACATGCAAAAGCCCGGCCGCAACGTGACCGGCCTTTCCGACATGCTGCCGGTTGGCGAACATCTGGCGCTCATCAAGGAAATCTCCCCGAACGCCAAGTCGATCGGTTTCATCTACAATTCGGCCGAGGCCAACTCCGTTTCGACGCTGGCCCTCTTGAAGGCCGAAGCCGAGAAGGCGGGTCTCAAGGTTGTTGAATCCGTCGCCACCAAGTCCGCAGAAGTGCAGGGCGCAACCCGCGCACTGGTCGGCAAGGCCGATGTGATCTACGTTCCGACCGACAACACCATCGTTTCCGCTTTCGAAGCGGCTGCCGGCGTTGCATCCGAAGCCAAGATCCCGCTTTACGCCGCCGATACGGATTCCGTCGCCCGCGGTGCGGTTGCCGCCCTCGGCTTCAACTATTTCGACGTTGGCAAGCAGACCGGTGCCGTCGTCGTCCGCATCCTCAAGGGTGAAAAGCCGGGAGATATTCCGGCAACCGTTGCTGTCGGCACTGATCTGGTGATCAACAAGAAGGCCGCCGAAAAAGCTGGCGTTACCTTCCCGGAAAGCATCACCAAGCGCGCCACCAAGGTCATCGACTGAACCGAAACCAGACTGAATAACGGGCGGCGGCAAATTCGCCGCCCGTTTTACGTGGCACGAGACGGTGCCCGTCTCCGCCTGATGGCGGCAATAACAAGGACATTACCGTGAGCCAAATCGCCTTCTGGGGTGCCGTGGAGCTGGGACTGGTCTTCGCTTTCGTGGCGATCGGCGTTTATCTCGCTTTCCGGGTGCTTGATTTTCCTGACCTGACCGTGGACGGTTCGTTTCCGCTCGGCGCCGCCGTGGCTGCCGTGCTGATCATCGCCGGTCTAAATGCCTGGGTTGCGACGGCGATTGCGATGGTGGCCGGTGCCGCCGCCGGCATCGTGACCGCGACGCTCAACGTTCGCTTCAAGATCCTCAACCTGCTTGCATCGATCCTGACGATGATCGCGCTGTTTTCCGTCAATCTGCGCGTGATGGGAAAGCCGAATGTCGCGCTGCTCAATCAAGATACGATGATATCGCCGTTTTACGGCCTCGGCCTGTCGGAATATCTGGTGCGGCCGCTGTTCGTCGGCGCGCTGGTGCTGATCGCGGTCATTCTGGTCTGGCGTTTTCTTGAAAGCGATGCGGGCCTTGCCATGCGGGCGACGGGCGCCAATGCCCGGATGGCGCGGGCGCAGGGCGTGAAGACCGGCAACCAGATCTACCTCGGCATGGCGCTTTCGAATGCGCTGGTCGCTCTCGGCGGCGCGCTGTTTGCGCAGACCAACGGCTTTGCGGATGTGACCTCCGGTGTCGGCACCATTGTCGTCGGCCTTGCCGCCGTCATCATCGGCGAAACGCTGTTCGGCGCGCGTGGCATTCTGATCGCGCTGATCGGCTGCGTTTTTGGCTCCATCGCCTATCGTCTCGCCATCCAGCTTGCCCTGTCGAGCGATGTGCTGGGCCTCAAGGCGTCCGATCTCAATTTCGTAACGGCGGTATTGGTGGCAATCGCATTGATCCTGCCCCGACTGCGCCGCGGGGGAGCAACATCGTGATTTCCCTTTCCGATATCCAGGTTGTCTTCGGTCGCGGCACGCCGCTGCAGAAGCAGGCGCTCTCCAAAATCGACCTCACCATCGACGATGGCTCCTTCGTCACCGTCATCGGTTCCAATGGCGCCGGCAAATCGACGCTGCTCGGCGTTCTGGCGGGCGACGTCCTGCCGACGGCGGGCAAGGTGATGATCGGTGGCGCCGATGTTACCCGCAAACCGACCGCCAGCCGGGCTGGGCGGGTGGCGCGGGTGTTTCAGGACCCGCTGGCGGGCAGCTGCGGCGCGCTCACCATTGAGGAAAATCTGGCGCTGGCAGCTTCGCGCGGCGAGCGTCGCGGCCTTCTGCCGGCGCTTGGGCGCGGCCGTCGGGATTTCTTCAAGGAACGCATTGCCTCGCTCAATCTCGGGCTGGAAAATCGTCTGAAGGACCGTATGGACCTTCTGTCCGGTGGCCAGAGGCAGGCGGTCTCGCTCGTCATGGCGACGCTGTCCGGCTCGGATGTGCTGTTGCTCGATGAACATACGGCTGCTCTCGATCCCGGCATGGCCGAATTCGTGATGGAGCTGACCCGCAAGGTCGTGTCGGAGCGCAAGCTGACGACGCTGATGGTCACCCATTCCATGCGTCAGGCGCTGGATTATGGCACCCGTACGATCATGCTGCATGCCGGTGAGATCGTGCTCGACGTCTCCGGCGATAGCCGCAAGGATCTCGAGGTCGAGGACCTGATCGACATGTTCCGCAAGATACGCGGCCAGAAGCTCGATGACGATGAGTTGCTGATCGGTTGATTGTAAAAAGGCGCCGTGAGGCGCCTTTTTTAATTTGCCGTCAGCGCGCCTGCGTGAAGAAAATCTTGACGGCAAAAAGCGAAAAGACGCCGGCGATCGTATAATCCAGTCCGCGCAGAATTTTCCGGTTGCGTTGCAGCCAGGCTGAAAGAACATCTGCGGCGATCACGATGCCGATGCCGATCGGCAGCGCGACGATGATCGACCATATGCCGAGGAAGATCAGCTTGCCGGTTACATGCGGGTCGGATGCGCTGACGAATTGCGGCAGAAAGGTCATGAAAAAGATGATGATCTTCGGGTTCAGCAGGTTCACCCAGATGCCGTTCAACAGCGCTGATTGCAGCGAGGACTGCGCTTTTTCCCCGGTGCTTTTCACCATCACGAAATCCGAGCCCTTGCGGATCGCCTGAATGGCGAGCCAGACGAGATACGCGGCCCCGCCGGTCTTCAGGATCATGAAAGCGGTCGGCGAAGCGACGATGAGGGCGGCGACGCCGAAGGCGACGAGCATCGTGTGCACGGTAATGCCGATATTGGTTCCCAGAAGCGTCATGAAACCCGCCGTCCGGCCCTCGCGCAGCGAGCGGCTGATCCACAGCGTCATGTCAGGCCCCGGCGTCACCGCCAGAAGCAGAATGGCGATGGTGAAGGCGATCAATGTTGGCAGGCCTGGAACGAAATCCATCGCGGCACCCGTAAAATCTGGAGGTTGCCGTGCTTAACGCGATTTCGCGCTTCTGCCAATGTTTTTGAGCGCCAATGCATCGGCGCGAAAAGCCGCCGCAACGGTCACATCGCGGCGGCCCGGAACATTCAGTTTTTCAGGAAGCTGGTGAAGGCGGCGGAGTATTCCGTGTGCCAGCGTGACAGCGGCGGGCGGTTCTGGACGATGTCATAGGCCGCCCAGAGAATGCGTTTTTCATCCGTGGGGCGGTCCACCTCGCCATCCGGGCAGAGAATGTAGAAATCACCGCGGCCGATGCTTTCGACCATGAAGTCGACGGTCTGTTCGCCGGTCCATGCGCCCTCCGGCTTTTCCGTTCTGCCATGGGCGGTGAGGCCGGTGAAAACGTAACCGGGGATCAGCAGATGGGCGGAAACCGAGCCGTTCGGAATATTGCGCAATTCGTGCTGAAGCGCTTCCGTGAAGGTTTTGACGCCGGATTTCGAGACATTGTAGGCGGGATCGCCGGGAGGCGTGGTGATGCCCTGTTTCGAGCCAGTATTGATGATGAGCGCCGGCTCGCCATGGGCGATCATGCCCTGGCCGAAAACGCGGCTGCCGTTCACGACGCCCATCAGATTGACGTTGATGATTTTTTCCCAATTGGCCTGTGGGCCGAAAATGGCGCTGCCGGGCTGAATGCCGGCGTTGTTCATCAGGACGTGGACGCGTCCGAAACGCTGGATCACGGCGCGCTCCAGCGCCTCCAGTTCATCGAGTTTGGATATGTCGGTCGGGATGGCGACGATCTGCGCTTCGCCGTCCTTTGCGACGGCCAGGATATCCGCATGGGCTGCGGCAAGCCTGTCGCCGTCGAGATCGACGAGCACGACACTCATGCCGAAACCGGCGAATTTGCGGGCGGCGGCAAGTCCGATGCCGGATGCCGCACCGGTGATGACAGCGACATTATCTTCCTTGAATGCGGGGTGGATGGTCGTCATAGGTTTCTCCTTCGCGTCGTTTCGGCTGTTTCCAGCGGTTTGCAACGTTGCCTGAACCTGAGTGGCTTCATTCACGGTCTTCAAGTCGATCGCGCCGCTTATGATAAAGCGCGAATTTTCATAATGCATGTGACAATTGCTTCGTTCCCATCGATGCGCCCGGTCATCGACCGCTGTCGTACCCGCCCATCAATTGTTTTGTCGCTTATCTCACGGAAAAGCGCTTCACACATTTCGGGTTGCACTGTAAAAGTGCCGAAATCCCAAGGAAATGGCGGTGTCCCAATGCCGTCATCATGCAGATGGACATCACTATGGCACTTCCGAAAGACGTTAAGAAAGTCGTTCTCGCCTATTCCGGCGGTCTCGACACCTCGATCATCCTGAAATGGCTTCAGACGGAACTCGGCGCGGAGGTCGTGACCTTCACCGCCGATCTCGGCCAGGGCGAAGAACTTGAGCCCGCGCGCAAGAAGGCCGAGATGCTGGGCATCAAGGAAATCTTCATCGAGGACGTCCGCGAAGAGTTCGTGCGTGATTTCGTGTTCCCGATGTTCCGCGCCAACGCCGTTTATGAAGGCGTCTATCTGCTCGGCACCTCCATTGCCCGTCCGCTGATTTCCAAGCACCTGATCGAAATCGCCAAGAAGACCGGCGCCGACGCCATTGCCCATGGCGCCACCGGCAAGGGCAACGACCAGGTCCGTTTCGAGCTTTCGGCCTATGCGCTGAACCCGGATATCAAGATTATCGCTCCCTGGCGCGACTGGACGTTCAAGAGCCGTACTGACCTCTTGAACTTTGCCGAACAGCACCAGATTCCGGTTGCCAAGGACAAGAAGGGCGAAGCGCCTTTCTCGGTCGACGCCAACCTGCTGCACTCCTCTTCCGAGGGCAAGGTTCTGGAAGACCCGGCGCAGGAAGCACCGGAATATGTGCATATGCGCACCATTTCCCCGGAAGCCGCGCCCGACAAGGCAACCGTCATCAAGGTCGGTTTCCGCAAGGGCGATGCCTGCTCCATCAACGGCGTTGAAATGTCGCCGGCGACGCTTCTTGCGACGCTGAACAACTATGGCCGCGAAAACGGCATCGGCCGTCTCGATCTCGTCGAGAACCGCTTCGTCGGCATGAAGTCGCGCGGCGTTTACGAGACGCCCGGCGGCACCATCCTGCTTGCCGCGCATCGCGCCATCGAATCCATCACGCTTGACCGGGGTGCAGCCCACCTCAAGGACGAGCTGATGCCGCGTTACGCCGAGCTCATCTATTACGGCTTCTGGTTCTCGCCAGAGCGCGAAATGCTGCAGGCCCTGATCGACAAGAGCCAGGAACATGTGGAAGGCGAAGTGACGCTGAAGCTCTACAAGGGCAATGTCATGGTAACCGGCCGCGAGAGCGCCAAGTCGCTCTATTCCGACGCGCTGGTGACCTTCGAGGACGACCACGGCGCTTATGACCAGAAGGATGCTGCAGGCTTCATCAAGCTCAACGCGCTGCGTCTTCGCACGCTCGCAAAGCGCAATATCAGCAAGTAATTCTGCTGGAATGGAAATGATGGAACCCGCTGGCGGCGACGCCGGCGGGTTTTTTCATGTCTCTCGTCTGGAGACGATGCGGAAGCCGATGTAGCTGGCGATTGCGGTGAATTCCATCACGGGGATGATGATGCCGAAGCCGGTCAACGGCGAACCGATAAACGAGGCTGCGGCACCGCCTGCAAAACCCGACCCCATCTGAATGAACCCCATCATCGCCGATGCCGAGCCGGCAATATGTGGGAATGGGGCGAGGGCCGCCGTCACCATGGATGGCGTCAATAAGGCGATGCCGACCGTCGCCACCGCCACGGGTCCCATGATCGAAAGAAAGGATGGCGGTATCAGGAATACCGACAGCAGGATAAGGAGACCGCCTGTTCCCGAAAAACAGAGGCCGAGGACGACCGAACGGCGGTCGCCCAGCCGCGGTGCGATATAACGCAGGGCGATGGAGCCGAAGAAATAAGCGCCGGTCTGCATCAGCATGCCGATGCCGAAGGCGGTGGGTGTCATGCCGACCTTGTTGATGAGGATGAAGGTCAGCATCGTCGCCTGCGCATAAAGCGCGCCGATGGAACCGCCGAGCACCAGTGCGGCCAGAAGAAAACGCGGCTCGGTGAGCAATGTCCCATAGGCCGACAGGAGGCGGTGCGGGCGGATCAGGTTCTTGTCCGGGCTCGTCGTCTCGCGCAGGAAGACCACGACGGAGAAGATGGCGATGGCCCCGAGGCCGGCCATGAGGAAAAATACCGATTGCCACCCGAAAGCCGTAAGCGAAAGCCCGCCGATGGTAGGGCCCATGGCGGGGCCAACGGCCAGCATGATACCAATGAGGTTCATGATGCTGGAGGCTTCGGCGCCCGTGAATTGATCGCGCACGATGGCGCGCGCCACCGTCATGCCGACGGAGGCGCCAATGCCCTGAACAAGCCGGGCGAAGAGCAGCACTTCAATTGTTGGCGCGAAGATCGCCAGCAGTCCGCCGCCCAGAAAGATGGAGAGGAAAACGAGGCTCGCCTTTCGCCGACCGAAGGCATCGGATGCCGGGCCGGCGAGCAGCTGGGCGATGGCGAAACCGGCGAAATAAAGCGAGAGGCTGAGTTTGACGGCGGATTCCGTGGTGGAGAAAACCCGCGTCAGTTCCGGCATGGCCGGTGTGTAGATCGCCATGGAAATCGGCGCCAGCGCCGTCAGCAACGCACCGAGTATGGCCGTGCGCTTTCTGGACATGATCGTTTCTGGCGACATTGCGATCAGCAGCTCTGGCCCGGCTGTTCCGGCTGGAGATTGTTGCGAAGGGTCTGCAGGAAGCTGCGGAAAAGCGCGACTTCTTCTTCGTTCAGGCCCTGCGTGGCGTGACGGACGAGTTCATCGATTTCCTGGCGCACGGCTTCCAGCATGTCGGTGGAGTTTTTTGTCAGCACGATGCGCTTGGAGCGCCTGTCCTGCGGGTCCTGCTGGCGTTCGATGAGATCGAGAGATTGCAGCTTGTCGAGATAGGCGCAAATTGTCATCGGCTCGATGCCGAGCCGGGCGGCGATATCCGACTGCTTGCTGCCATCAACGACGGCAACCGTCAGCAATGCGCGCGCTTCGCCGGGCGTCAGGCCCAGTCCGGCTTCAGAAATTCGGCGCTCAAACGCACTGTTCAGCAGGCGTGCGCCGCTGTTCAGTAAAAATGCCAATGAGTCTTTTTCGCGTTTAGTGCCCATGCTTCGCCTTTTCGTAAGTCAGCCTTACTAAAATCCCGGCGATAATCAATGGCGCATAAATCATATTGTTGAAAATCGAGTAAAGTATGTGTCAGTTCGATTGCGTTACGGTCGCCAACATAATCGACGATTGTTATGCCAAAGCAAAGAAGATCGGACATCCCGCATTTTATTTCATCTGCCATGCCGGTCCATATTGTCGGTCAAGTCCCTTACACAGGTCACCCGCCATCGGTATCCGGCTGCTGTGCCGGCAGTTGGGGCAAAAGCAAAAATCAGGTCGCAGCCAATCTTCCTTACACCAAAGTCCGGCATTGAATTGCCGGTGGAGGCGTGCCCATATGGGCTTAAACCGGAATCGTTCAAGGAAGATGAAATGCCATCCAAGACCGCGCTTTATCCCGCACTCGTTGACTGGAACGGCCACAATGGTCTGCCGAAATTCGATGCGGTCAGGGATGAGGATTTCGCTCCGGCCTTCGATGCCGCCCTTCTGTCTCACGAACAGGAAATCGATGCGATTGCCGGCAATGCTGAGGCCCCGAGCTTCGAAAACACCGTGACCGCGCTCGAAATCGCCGGAGACGATCTTTCGCGCATTTCGGCGCTGTTCTGGAACAGGGCAGGCGCCAATACCAATGGTGTGATCCAGGCGCTGGAGCGCGAGATCGCACCGAAACTGTCGCGGCACTATTCGAAGATCGGCATGAACGAAGCGCTGTTCAAGCGCATCGATACATTGTGGGAAAAGCGCGGAACGCTTGGGCTGACGGGTGAGGAAAGCCGCGTCCTTGAGCGGCACTGGAAGGGTTTCGTGCGCTCCGGCGCCAAGCTGCCGAAAGACCGGCAGGAACGCTTGGCGGCGATCAATGAGGAGCTTGCGGGTCTCGGTGCGAAATTCGGGCAGAATGTGCTGGCGGATGAAAAGAACTGGAAGCTTCTGCTTTCCACGGAAGAGGAACTTGCCGGTATTCCCGGTTTCCTGCGCGACGCGATGGCGGGTGCGGCCCGTGAGCATGGCGAGGACGGCAAATTTGCCGTCACCCTTTCCCGTTCCATCATCGAACCTTTCCTGACCTTTTCCGAACGCCGCGATCTGCGCGAGCAGGCCTTCAGGGCCTGGGTGGCGCGCGGCGAGAATGGCGGCGAGACCGACAATCGCGAGATCGTCCACCGCACGCTCGAACTGCGCGAGGAAAAGTCAAGGCTTCTCGGCTACGCGAATTTCGCCGCCTACAAGCTTGATGACACGATGGCGAAGACGCCGGATGCCGTGAACGGCCTTTTAGGGCAGGTCTGGGAAAAGGCCGTGCGCCGTGCGGGCGAGGAAGAGGCCGAACTGGCCGCAATCATCGCCGAGGAGGGCAGGAATCACGAAGTGCTGCCCTGGGACTGGCGGCATTATGCCGAAAAGCTGCGGGCACGGAAATTCAGCTTCTCCGAGGCCGAATTGAAGCCTTATCTGCAACTCGAAAAGATCATTGAGGCCTGCTTCGATGTGGCCGGGCGGCTGTTTGGGATTCGGGCGGTCGAAGTCAAAGGCGTCGCCGCCTATCACCCGGATGTGCGGGTTTTCGAAATCCGCGACGAAAAGGGCGGTCTGAAGGCCATGTTCCTCGGCGATTATTTCGCCCGCCCCTCCAAGCGCTCCGGCGCGTGGATGAGCTCCTTCCAGTCGCAGCACAAGCTGCCCTTGAAGAACGGCACGGTCGGAGAAATTCCGATCATCTACAATGTCTGCAATTTCGCCAAACCGGCCGAAGGCAAACCGGCGCTGCTTTCGCTCGACGATGCGCGCACGCTGTTTCACGAATTCGGCCACGCGCTGCATGGCATGTTGTCAAATGTCACTTACCCCTCCGTTTCCGGAACGGGCGTCTCGCGCGATTTCGTCGAATTGCCGTCGCAGCTTTACGAACATTGGCTGACGGTGCCGGAAATTCTGGAAAAATACGCCCTGCATTATGACACAGGCGCGCCGATGCCGAAGGCGCTGCTGGATAAGGTTCTGGCCGCGCAGACCTTCAATGCCGGTTTCAGCACGGTGGAATTCACCTCGTCGGCGATTGTCGACATGGCGTTCCACACGCGGGAAAACGTGAGCGATCCGATGGTCGTGCAGGGTGAGGTGCTCTCCACCCTGAACATGCCGAAGTCTATCGTCATGCGGCATGCGACCCCGCATTTCCAGCACGTTTTCTCCGGCGATGGATATTCGGCCGGCTATTATTCCTACATGTGGTCGGAAGTTCTGGATGCCGATGCCTTTTCGGCCTTCGAGGAAACCGGCAATCCCTTCGATGGCGAGATGGCGCGCAAGTTGAAAGACAATATTTATTCCGTCGGCGGTTCCATCGATCCGGAAGAGGCCTATCTTGCTTTTCGTGGCAAGATGCCAAGCCCGGACGCCATGCTTTTGAAGCGTGGTCTGGCATAAGGGTCCGGTATAAAAGACTGTCATATTTCTGAGCTAGAACCTGAGTGCAGGGGGCTTATGACAAGGCCCCCCCTTTCGCATTTGCAAAAAAAAGGTTATGAGCGCGCCAAACTAAATTGGCGTTTCTCATCAATATAGCGCCCAACCTCAGAGATTTTGAACAATGGCACTTCGCAACATCGCGATCATCGCGCACGTTGACCATGGAAAAACGACGCTCGTGGACGAGCTTCTGAAGCAGTCCGGCTCGTTCCGCGACAACCAGCGTGTCGCCGAGCGCGTGATGGATAGCAACGATCTCGAAAAGGAACGCGGCATCACCATTCTCGCCAAGGCGACCTCGGTGGAGTGGAAAGGTGTCCGCATCAACATCGTCGACACCCCCGGCCACGCCGATTTCGGCGGTGAAGTCGAGCGTATCCTGTCGATGGTGGACGGTGCTATCGTTCTGGTCGATAGCTCGGAAGGCCCGATGCCGCAGACCAAGTTCGTGGTCAGCAAGGCGCTGAAGGTCGGTCTTCGCCCGATCGTCGCGATCAACAAGATCGACCGTCCGGATGGCCGCCACGAAGAAGTCATCAACGAAGTCTTCGACCTCTTCGCCAACCTCGACGCCACCGACGAGCAGCTCGACTTCCCGATCCTCTACGGTTCTGGCCGCGATGGCTGGATGAACGTCAACCCGGAAGGTCCGAAGGATCAGGGTCTTGCACCGCTGCTCGATCTGGTTCTTGAGCACGTTCCGGAGCCCAAGGTTGAAGAGGGCCCGTTCCGCATGATCGGCACGATCCTTGAAGCCAACAACTTCCTCGGCCGCATCATCACCGGCCGCATCGCGTCCGGTTCGATCAAGCCGAACCAGGCTGTGAAGGTGCTTGGCCAGGACGGCAAGACAATTGAAACAGGCCGCATTTCCAAGATCCTCGCCTTCCGCGGTATCGAGCGCACGGCAATTGAGGAGGCCCATGCGGGTGACATCGTCGCCATCGCCGGTCTTTCCAAAGGCACCGTCGCCGACACCTTCTGTGATCCGTCGGTTACCGAGGCGATGCAGGCACAGCCGATTGACCCGCCGACCGTCACCATGTCGTTCATCGTCAACGACAGCCCGCTGGCTGGCACCGAAGGCGACAAGGTTACGAGCCGCGTTATCCGTGACCGCCTGTTCAAGGAAGCCGAAGGCAACGTTGCGCTGAAGATCGAAGAAGCCGAAGGCAAGGATTCGTTCTTCGTTTCCGGTCGTGGCGAATTGCAGCTGGCGGTTCTGATCGAAACCATGCGTCGCGAAGGCTTCGAGCTTGCCGTTTCGCGTCCGCGCGTCGTGATGCACAAGGATGAGAACGGCACCCTCTTGGAGCCGATCGAAGAAGTCGTGATCGACGTTGATGAAGAACATTCCGGCGTCGTCGTCCAGAAGATGTCCGAGCGCAAGGCTGAAATGGCCGAGCTTCGTCCTTCCGGCGGCAATCGCGTTCGTCTGAAGTTCTATGCGCCGACCCGTGGCCTGATCGGCTACCAGTCGGAGCTTTTGACCGACACGCGCGGTACGGCGATCATGAACCGTCTGTTCCACGACTATCAGCCCTTCAAGGGCCAGATTGCCGGTCGCGTGAACGGCGTTCTCTTGTCGAACGGTTCGGGTGAAGCTGTTGCTTATGCCATGTTCAACCTGGAAGATCGCGGCCCGATGATCATCGAGCCGGGTGAGAAGGTCTATGCCGGTATGATTATCGGTATTCACTCTCGCGATAACGATCTCGAAGTGAACGTGCTGAAGGGCAAGCAGCTGACCAACATCCGCGCTGCCGGCAAGGATGAAGCCGTGAAGCTGACGCCGCCGATCCGCATGACGCTCGATCGCGCGCTTTCCTGGATTCAGGACGATGAGCTGATGGAAGTGACGCCGAAGTCCATCCGTCTGCGCAAGATGTTCCTGGACGCCAACGACCGCAAGCGTTTTGAAAAGGCCAAGCTCGCTGTCTGAATGCGGCTTGCCGTTATGAATTTGAAAGAACCCGGCCTTGAGCCGGGTTTTTTTATGCGTTCGTTTTTATGTGTGCATGAGTCGAAAGGTGCTTGTGCCAAAGGTTAAGGATGCGTTAATTTTTATCAGTCGTCCACATGAATAGGCTGTGGGTAAGCTTGCCGGCGTTAACCTTTATGACTGGTAAGTTTCCGTGGCCGGGGCCAGAATCGCGTTATGAAAACGTTATCCATCGATGTTCGCCGTGCTGAACCGCATGATGCGCGCGCCATCTCCGAGGCGCACCGTCTGTCGTGGCAACAGGCCTATGCCGGCCTTATCCCGCATCGGCCGTTGACGCAGATGCTCGAGCGTCGTGGAGAAGTCTGGTGGAAAAAGGCAACCAAAGGCTCCGCAACCATGCTGGTGGTAGAGGTGGCCGGTGTGGTCGCCGGATATGCGACACTGGGCCTCAGCCGGGCACGCGGGCTGCCGCAGGACGGCGAGATATACGAACTTTATCTCCGGCCGGAATATCAGGGCATCGGGCTTGGCTCGCTGCTGTTTACGGAAGCGCGCAGACTGCTGACCTCGCTTGGCTGCAACGGCATCGTTGTCTGGTGCCTTGAAGACAGCGATGTGGCCAACCGCTTTTTCCGCTCTCACGGTGGCCGCGATATCGCCGAAGGCATGGAAGATTTCGACGGCAAGTCGCTTCGCAAGGTCGGTTTCGTCTGGAACTGACAAACAATGCCAGGTGATTTGGCCTCGGGGTTCGTTCTCGCGGCCGGCCATGCGCAATTGCGATAGCCTCAAATCCCGCATTCTGCCTTATCCGCCCAAAGCCATGTTGCAATGCGGCGACTTTCCCAGTATCGAAAAACCAAATCCAACCCGTCGAATGAGGGAAGCGAATGCGTATCGATGCAATTTCCGTAGGCAAGAATCCGCCGGATGACGTGAATGTCATCGTTGAAGTGCCGGTCGGTGGACACCCGATCAAGTACGAGATGGACAAGGATGCCGGTGCGCTGATCGTCGATCGCTTCCTCTACACGCCTATGACCTATCCGGGTAACTATGGTTTCGTGCCGCACACCCTGTCTGACGATGGCGACCCGATCGACGTTCTCATCTGCAACACCCGTCCGCTGGTTCCGGGCTGCGTCATCAATGTCCGTCCCATCGGCGTGATGATCATGGAAGATGACGGCGGCAAGGACGAGAAGATTCTCGCCGTGCCGGTTCCGAAGCTGACGCGCCGTTACGACAAGGTTCACAACTACACTGACCTGCCGGAAATCACGCTGAAGCAGATCGAGCACTTCTTCGAACACTACAAGGATCTGGAGCCCGGCAAGTGGGTGAAGATGGGCGGCTGGCAGGATGTCGACGTCGCCAAGAAGCTGATCGTTGAAGCCATCGAGCGCTACAAGGCGCAGGGCTGATCTAAAGCATGTCTCCCAAAAGTGTGCAGCGGTTTTGGGACCTAGACATGCTTAAAAACAAAGATTTAAAGCGCGTCGCATGAATCAGATTAGACGCGATGCGCTTTAGTTTTCGAGCTTTTTGAATAGCTCTTCGAAATCCTCCGGGTCGGTGTCGATGCGGAGGATTTTTTTACGCGCCGTTTCGCCTGAAACAAAGCTGAAGGAGGATTTCGGCCGGCCGAGTTTTTTCGCCAGCAAAACAATCAGGGCCCTGTTGGCCTTGCCGCCTTCCGGCACGGCGCTGACGCGGGCCTTCAGATGCGCGTTTCCCTCCGCATCCTTTTCCACGCCGTCGACGGCGTCCCGCCCGCCGCTGGGCGTAAGGCGAACGGTCAGGCGGACATGGTCGCTATGCTTCTGCCAGCAGGCGCTCAAGCGACCATCGGGTAAAGCGTGTTCCACATGAAGGAGCGGATGAAGAAGATGATCAGGAGCACGATGATCGGCGAAATGTCTATGCCGCCGAGATTGGGCAGAATGCGGCGGATGGGGCGCAGAACCGGTTCCGTGACATTGAACAGAAAGCTGCCGATGGCGTTCACGAACTGGTTGCGGGAATTGATGACGTTGAAGGCGTAAAGCCAGGAAAAAATAGCGCTGGCGATCAGCACCCACGTATAGAGGTTCAAGGCCAGATCGATGGTCTGAAACAGGGCAAGCATCAATATCTCCGTATCTTGGTTGCAAGACATTTAGACATTGAACCGTGAACCGGCAAGTGTTGCGCCAGATCGTAGTGATCTTTGATCTGATCGACCGGCGATCATCACAATCTGGCTCGTGGCTTTGCAGCGGGATTTCAGACGAAAACCGCTCACACTTTTCGTCATCCCGTCAGTGAGGGCTGGTGATTCCTGTGATATCGCTCTATTGCAAAGCTCTCATATTGTCTCGCGAGCACCCAGCCGATGTCCCTCCCTTCCGCCGAAAACCGTTTCGGTGCATTCCGGCACAGTTCCTATCGCCGCTTTTTCAGCGCCCGGTTTTTTTCGGCCTTCGCCATCCAGATCGTCAGCGTCTCGGTCGGCTGGCAGATGTATGAGGTGACCGGCAACGCCTTTTATCTCGGCCTGATCGGTCTTTTCCAGTTTCTGCCGTCGCTGCTTCTGATCCTCGTCACCGGAACGGTCGCCGACCGGCACAATCGTCGGCGCATCATGTCCATATGCCTGCTGATTGCGGCGCTGTGCGCTGCCGCTCTTCTGGGTCTTACGCTGACGCACAGCTTTTCCCCCTGGCCGGTCTTCGCCATTCTTGTCGTCTTCGGCATAGAGCGCGCCTTCATGGGGCCGGCGGTTCAGTCGCTGGCGCCCAATCTCGTGCCGGTAGAGGATTTGCCGAACGCCATCGCCTGGAATTCCTCTTCGTGGCAGATGGCGTCCATTCTCGGTCCCGTCGCCGGCGGCCTGCTTTATGGCCTCGGTGCTTCCGTCGCCTATAGTGTGGCATTCGTGCTCTTCATCGTATCGGCGGCGCTTGCGGTGACGATCCGCAAGCCGGAACAACGCGGCCCGGCAAAAGCCATCAGTCTCGAAACCATGCTCGCCGGGTTCAAATTCATCGCGCAGGAAAAAATCGTTCTCGGTGCGATCTCGCTCGATCTTTTCGCGGTGCTGCTGGGCGGCGCGGTGGCGCTGATGCCGATTTTTGCCAAGGAAGTGCTGACGCTCGGGCCATGGGGCCTCGGGCTTCTGCGGGCAGCACCCGGCATCGGGGCCATCACCGTTGCGGTCATTCTGGCCTTCAAGCCCATTCGTCACCACGCCGGTCTGCTGATGTTTACCGGCGTCGGCCTCTTCGGCATCTCCACCGTGGTCTTCGGGCTTTCGCAAACCGCGTGGCTGTCCATCGCCGCGCTGGTAGTCATGGGCGCATCCGACATGGTATCGGTTTATGTTCGCGAGACCCTGATCGCGCTGTGGACGCCGGATGAGGTGCGCGGGCGTGTGAATGCCGTGAACATGGTGTTCGTCGGCGCATCGAACGAGCTGGGCGAATTCCGCGCCGGCACCATGGCGCATGTCGTCGGGGCCGTACCGGCCGTTGTCATCGGCGGGGCGGGCACGCTTGCTGTGGCGGTTATCTGGGCGCTCGGTTTCTCCAGGCTGCGCAAGATCGACAATCTGGATGCGCCGCACTGACGGACACGGGCCTCAGCGCTGCGCCTTGCCCTCAAAAACCAGATCGAGAAAATTGCCGAGCCATGCCCTGAGCGGCGTGTCGAACAGCATGCGGCCTTCCAGATGCTGGCTGCCCACCTGCGCATTGGGCATGCCGAAGCGCTGCGCGCCGCGCACCACCCAGCTATGCATCATGGCGCGGGTCAGCTCGGCGTGAAACTGCAGGCCCCAGGCGTTTTTTCCATAGCGATAGGCCTGATTGGGATAGGTCTCGCCCGAGGCTAGAAGTTCGGCTCCGCGCGGCAGCTCGAACCCTTCCTTGTGGAAATGATAGACCATCTTCGGCCAATGCGGCATCAGAAGCCGCCCATGTTCGGTGGCATGAAGCGGATACCAGCCGATCTCCACCTTGCCCTCCCTGTCGGGCTCCACCTTGCCGCCGAGATGTTTGGACAACATCTGCGCGCCGAGACAGATGCCGAGAAAGGGTTTGTTTTCCTTCAACGGCACCTTCAGCCAGTCGATTTCGGCTTTGACGTAGTCATGAGAATCGTTGGCGCTCATCGGGCCGCCGAAGATAATGGCGCCCGCGTGTTTCTCCAGTGTTTGCGGCAGGTCATCGCCCAGTGCAGGGCGCCTTATATCCAGACGATAGCCTTTTTCCACCAGCATCTGGCCGACGCGGCCGGGCGTGGAACGTTCCTGATGCAGGACGATGAGCAGCGATGGTTGTTTTCTCTGTTGCCTGGAAGGGTCAAACAGCATCGTCTTCGTTTTCGCTTTCTTCAGCGGGCCCTGACCTCGTGGCGGCCTGCTGACGTTGCAGAACCCTGTCGCGCACGGACACACCAAGCAGGTCGGCGACTCGCCAGATCACATGGTCTTCCATTTCGCTTCGTTCGCCGTCAGCGTAAACAATATCCCATAATATGCCAATAAGCTCCACGCGCTGCTCTTCATCGAGATGGCGGCGTATATCGGTGGTGAAGCGGTAATAATCGACGGCTTCCTTGCCGGCCTCCTGGCCGGCGGCGAGAAGCGCATCCAGCTTTCCGGCATCGAGATGGTAATAATCCTGTAGGATTTCGCGCAGGCGGTCGCGCTCGCTTTTCGAGACGGTGCCATCCGCTTCCATGACCTGGAAACAGAGGGCGGCCACCGCCACCCTCAGATCGTCCGGACTGAAATCATCCCCATGCGGGCCGACGAGGTTCTGAATAAACGACTGTATTTGCTGGAACATCGATATCCTGTTCGTCAGAAGAGTTTGAGCCGGGTCTTGGGTTCGGCTTCCGCACCGGGTTTCTTGACGCCCGGATCATCCGGCGCGCCGCCGAAAAACGGCACGGCTTCCGCCTTTTCATCCGTGACACCGGTTTCCACTGGCGCTTCGATTGTGACCGGCTTTTTCTCCTGCGGGACCGATACGGCCGGCTTGACCTCGATCGGTGCGGCCGGGGCGGGTTTCGGGTCGGCGCGCGTCTCCGGCGCGGCTTCGACAATGATCGTCTTCGCGGCCGGTTCGGCCCGTGCGGGCGCTGCGGCAATCGCGTTTTCGATTGTCAGGTCTTCAACGGGCGCTTCGAGCTGGCCGAAAGGCGCTTTCCATTCGAAAGCATCGAGACGGCCGGTGACCGGCGAGACCGGCAGCCATTTTTCCGAAACGACGCCGTCGGCCACCCAGGCGGGGTCGCGCGGCGCGCGCAGCGCCTGCGCCATCCAGTAGCGCACACGGCCCTGATCGCCGCTTTCGGCCTCCTCGATATCGGCCATCAGCAAGAAGATGCTCTCGCGCGGTTCGATCCGGGCGGCGGCCTCGGCCTTGGCTCGCGCCTTGGCAAATTCCTTGGCGTCGAGCGCTGCCTGCGCCACGGCGAACAGGGATTCGATGTTGTTGGGCTTCAGGCCCTCAAGCCGCTCAGCCCGTTTCAACCGGTCGATGGCAGTATCGCCGCTGCGTGCGCGGACATAAAGTTCGGCGATCTGCGGGTGCGGATCGTTTTTCCAGACGGGTTCCAGAACCGTGGCTGCCTTGCGCAGATTGTCTTCCCGGAGATAGGATTTCGCCGCGATCAGCGCTGCCGGAACCAGGCTCCTGGCAAGCTTGAGAGCGTGCTTGGCATCCTCGCGCGCGCCAACCGGATCGCTTTCCAGCTTTTCACCGGCCTTGGCAGTAAGAAGCACGGCTTTCAGACGTTCCGCCTCACCGCGTTCGATGACGCCGGCTGCCTTCTGCTGGTCGAGCAGGCGGATGGCATCGTCCCACTGTCCGTTGCGGCAGCGGTTTTCCAGCGTCGCCTGCGCGGCCCAGGGCAGATAGGGAGCCTTTTCCGCTGCATCCTCGGCATATTGCTGGGCGGCTTCATAGGCGCCCTGACGGCGGGCCTCGATATAAAGGCCGCGAAGGCCAAGTTCGCGAGTCTCGGGATCGCGGGCCATGGCTTCGAATTTGCGCCGCGCCTCGTCATATTTGCCTTCGATGAGATCGGCCTGCGCATCGAGCAGATGGATCAGCGGCTCCTGATCGGCGCTGAGCAACCCTTGAGTACGGGCCGTCATCTTGCGGGCGAGGATGGCATTGCCGGCCCCGGCGGCGATGAGCCCGGTGGAGAGCGCCTGATAACCCCGGTCGCGCTTGCGGGCGCGGAAATAACGACGGGCGGCATTGGGCGAGGTCCAGATGGCATTGACGATCCACCAGACCAGCATGACGGCGGCGACCAGCGCCGCGATGATGGAGGCGGCGACCATCAGGCTCATTTCGATCAGCTGGCCCTGCCAGACGATGGAAAGCACACCCGGCTTGTCGGCCAGCCAGGAGAAACCGAAGCCGAGAGCCAGAACGATAACGGCGAAAGTCAGAATTCTGGTCATGCCCTTACCCCTGCCTGCCGGTGCTGGTGATGGCGCGGTTCAACGTGCCGCCGACCAGATTCTCGACCTCGATGCGTGCATCCAGCGATTTCTTGTAATCGGCGGATGCCGTCTTGGCGGCATCGGGAAGCCCGTTCCATTCAAGCGCCGCGCCCTGCAGATCGCCGTTGCGCAGCTTGTTTTCCATGCGCGCGATCTTGGCCTCAGAGGTTTCGCCCTCGATATTTCCGACCGGACGCACCTTTACCAGCGAAAAAGCGCTTTCGGTCAGGCGTTCCATGATGCCCTGATTGGGGTCAGGCTGGTTGATCGCGGAAAGCATCGCATTGGCGACGTCAGGGAATTTCTGCATCAGTTCCGAACGTGACGGCACACCGGTTGCGGCGAAGGATTGCAGCGATGCGATGGCCGGATCGTCGGGCGTTACCTTGGACAGTGTGTCGAGTTCCGTCAGGAACGGCCCACCGCGATCGATCGCGGCCTTCAGCGCCGCGGAAGCGATGGCGCGGGCGACTTCGATATCGTCGCGCGGCTCGTTGATCTTGGCTTCCGCATCCGCAAGGCGGCGTGTCAGTTCCGCCGTCGCCGATGCCTGCGCGGATCGCTCCGACTGGAGGGTGGATTCCAGCGCGGCGATTTTTTCCGACAGCCCATCCACCTGCGGTGCCTCGCCCTTTGCGCCTTCGAGGGTTGCGATGCGCTGTTCCAGCGCGGAGGTGTCGCCGACCGGCGCATTGGCAAGCTGCTGCCGCAAGCTGCCGAGATCGGTTTTCAGTGCGGCGATTTCTTCGCTTCCCGCCCTGCCTGCATTGAAGGAGGGCAGGATGCCGGCATATTGCATGCTGCCGGCGGCGGCGAGCGCGACAAGGCCGCCGACGATACCTGCCGCGATCAGGCCGGAGGTCGCGGCCTGTTTGCGCTCCGCCTGCTGCGGTGTGGAGGGCTTTGCCGGACCTGAGGCGGAGGTCGCCGTCGTTGGTTTTGCAGCGGTGGCGCTGCTGGATGCGCTGGAGGATGCTGTGGAGCCGAAGGCCGGCTTCGCAGCAGCCGCTGCAGCCGCAGCCGCGCTCGTGTCAGTGGTGCCCGTCGACGGTTTTGTATCGGCTTTAGGCGAAACGGGGGCCGGCGAGACGGGGTCTTTCTGCCTGTCTGCGGGCTGCTTGTCTGCGGCGCTCTCAGCCTTCGGTGCCGTGGCTACGGATTCCGCTTTGCCGACATTGGGTTCGGGCTCGATAGGGGTTTTCTTGGGCTGGTCCCAGATGGGGGCGGGGTTTCCCGTTGCGGCTGCTTCGGGCTTTGTCTCCGAAACACCCGGCTCTGCGGTGGCCTCAGGTGTTTTGTCACCGGGCTTTTCGTCCGTCTTGGCAGCGTCCACGTCGGCAGAAATTGCTTTCACGTCTTTAGCGTCCAGGTCGATGGTGACCGGTTCGGCTTTGGACTTGGAGTGGCGTGGCGGCTTTCCCGATACCATGACAACCTCATTTCTGCCTGCAGTAATCTAAACCTAGTCAGTGACGGCGGCAAAGGAAAGAGGCGAGCTCGAATTAGGTTCCAGAGTTGTGGCGTAGAAGTTCGAACATAGCGGCTTCGCTCGGTTCTTCGGCGGCCTTGGCGTTTGCGCGGAAGATTTCCGGAACGAGAGAAAACACGTTGCGGCTGATGCAGATGAATTGTGTCGTTGCCAGCGCCGCCACGTATTTTTCCGTCAATACATGATGAAAAAACGCCCGCGCCGCTTCCGATGAATAGAGCAGGACCACATCGGCAGCGCTTTCGACAAGCGCCGTCTCTAGCATCGTCTCCGAAATGTCGGAGGGCAGCATCTCGTAACAATCGACCGTTCTGATCGGAATGCCGGCGGCGGTAAGGCCTTCCTCGAAGACGGCGCCACGGGGCCTGCCGGCGAGATAAAGCAGGGGCTCTTCTTCGGAAAATAGAGTCCGGTGCTCAGTCACCAGCGCGGTCAGACTCACGGCGTCGCCGGAAGCGGTGAAAATCCGTTCGAAGCCGGTTTTTGCCGCCGCTTCCGCCGTTGCTCCGCCGACGGCAAAAAGCGGTTTTGACAGATAGGGAGCCAGCCCGTCCCGTAATGTTTCCAGCGCCCGCAGCGCCTCGGCGCTGGTCACAGCGATGGCCGCCAGCGGGCTGGATAGTGCCGAGACGGCGCGTTCCCCATGATGGGCGGGATAAAACAGCGGAAGAAGCACCGGCGCATGGCCAAGCGCTTCAAGCTTTGCGGCCGTCCTTTCGCCCGAACGCTGCGGCCGGGTGACGACGATCCGCATCGGCTCAGCTCCAGCCTTCGAAGAAATTGCTGCCCGCCTTGGCGCGCACGTCTTCGCCGGCCTGCCGGCCGAGCTTTGCCGCATCGCGGCGGTTGCCGGAGGCTTCGATGCCGTGGCTCGTTTGGCCATCGGGGGTGAGGATCAGGCCGGAAAAATGCAATTCCTCGCCATCGCAGGTGGCGTAGCCGGCAATCGGCGTGCGACAGGAACCATCGAGTGCTGCCAGAAAGGCGCGCTCGCAGGTCACGGCATCATGAGTGGGCCTGTCGTTTATGGGTGCGAGCAGTTCGTCCATGCGCGCATCGCCGATGCGGCTTTCCACGCCGATTGCGCCCTGGGCGGGAGCAGGAGGGAATTCCTTCGGGTCGAGAATTTCCGTCGGCACATTGTCCTTACCAAGTCTCTTCAGACCCGCAAAGGCGAGAAGCGTCGCATCCGCCTGGCCTTCCTCCAGCTTGCGCAGGCGGGTATCGACCTGACCGCGGAAGATGATAACGCTCAGATCCGGCCGCAGGCGGCGGATCAGCGCCTGGCGGCGCAGGGATGCGGAGCCGACCACGGCGCCCTGCGGCAGTTCCAGCAGCTTCGGTGCGGTGCGGCCGATGAAGGCGTCGCGTATGTCTTCGCGCGGCAGGAAAGCGGACAGATAGAGCCCTTCGGGCAGAAGGGTCGGCATGTCCTTGGAGGAATGCACGGCCATATCGAGTTCGCCGGATAGAAGCTGGCTTTCCAGCTCCTCGGTAAACAGGCCCTTGCCGCCGATCTCCGACAAAGCACGGTCGGTTATCCGGTCGCCCTTGGTGGACAGCACGACGATTTCGAACATTTCTTCCGGCAGGCCATGCGCCGCCATCAGCCGGTTGCGCGTCTCGTAAGCCTGCGCGAGCGCCAGCGGGCTGCCGCGCGTGCCGATTCGGAAAGGTTTTGTTTGCATCCGCGTCTATCCATTGTTACCGGAGTTGTCTTAGACCAACTCAGCGCATGATCGCAATGAACGAACAGATTTGATGACCCCCTTTCTTCGTATCCTCGGCATAGAGACAAGCTGTGACGAAACCGCTGCATCCATTGTGGTTCGGCATGCGGACGGCCATGGCGAGATCGTCTCCGACGTCGTTTTGTCGCAGCTTGAGGAACACAGCGCCTATGGCGGCGTGGTGCCGGAAATTGCCGCGCGCGCCCATGTCGAGGCGCTGGATACGCTGGTGGAAGAAGCGCTGGAGCAGGCGGGCGTGACCCTTGCCGATGTCGACGCCATCGCCGCCACCTCCGGCCCCGGCCTCATCGGCGGCCTGCTGGTGGGCTTGATGACGGGCAAGGCCATCGCCAAGGCGGCCGGCAAGCCGCTTTACGCCATCAACCATCTGGAAGGCCACGCGCTGACGGCGCGCCTCACCGACGGTCTGTCTTTTCCTTATCTGATGCTGCTCGTCTCCGGCGGCCATACCCAGCTGGTGCTGGTGCGTGGCGTGGGCGATTATGAGCGTTGGGGCACCACCATCGATGACGCGCTGGGGGAGGCCTTCGACAAGACCGCGAAACTTCTGGGCCTGCCCTATCCGGGCGGGCCTGCGGTCGAGAAGGCGGCGGCGAAGGGTGATCCGAACCGCTTTCCGCTTCCGCGTCCCATGGTCGGCGAAGCACGGCTCGATTTTTCCTTTTCCGGCCTGAAGACGGCGGTGCGGCAGGCGGCGACCGCCATCGCGCCGCTTTCCGAGCAGGATATTGCCGATATCTGCGCCTCGTTCCAGAAAGCGGTGTCGCGCACGCTCAAGGATCGGATCGGCCGCGGCCTTGCCCGTTTCAGCCAGGAATTTCCGCATACAGAAAACCAGCCTGCTCTGGTCGTCGCCGGCGGCGTTGCCGCCAATCAGGAAATCCGCCAGACGCTGCAATCGCTTTGCGATACCCATGGCTTCCGCTTCGTCGCGCCGCCGCACCGGCTCTGCACCGATAATGCCGCGATGATCGCCTGGGCGGGGCTGGAGCGCATGGCGGACGGCCGGGACCCCGATCCGCTCGAAATCCCGCCGCGCTCGCGCTGGCCGCTGGATGGCAGCGCGGAGACATTGATAGGTTTCGGTAAAAGGGGAGCCAAGGCCTGATGCAGCGGGAGAAAATCGTCGTCATCGGCGCCGGCGCCTTCGGAACAGCGCTTGCTGTGGTCATCGCGCTGGAAAACCGGCATGACGTGACCCTGCTCGGCCGCGACCCATCGCTGATGGCCGACCTCAGGAGCGACCGCGTGCACGAGGCGGCCCTGCCGGGCGTCGATCTGCCAGATGCGCTTGAATTTTCCGCCGAGCCAGATGTGCTGGCCGGCGCCGGCATCGTCCTCTTCGCCATGCCCTCGCAGGCTCATGCCGATGCGGCCCGTCACTACGGCCCTTATCTGGCTAATGACTCAATCATTGTTACCTGCGCCAAGGGTATCGACCGCAGCTCCGGCCGGCTGCTGACGGAACTTCTGGAAGCGGAACTGCCGCATCATCCGATTGCGGTTCTGTCCGGTCCGGGCTTTGCGGCCGACATAGCGCGTGGTTTGCCGACGGCCATGGCGATTGCGGCGGAAGATGCGGTGATAGCCGAGCGGCTTGCGACCACGATTTCCGGCAAGACCTTCCGGCTTTATGCCTCTACCGACCGCATCGGCGTGCAGCTTGGCGGGGCGCTGAAGAACGTCCTCGCCATTGCCGCCGGCATCGTCGAAGGCGCGGGCCTTGGCGATTCCGCCCGGGCGGCGTTGATTTCGCGCGGGCTTGCCGAAATGTCGCGTCTCATCGTTGCGATGGGCGGGAAGGCGGACACGGTGCGCGGCCTCTCGGGCCTTGGCGATCTCGTGCTGACCGCCACCAGTCACCAGTCGCGAAACCTGCGTTTCGGTATCGCGCTTGGCCGGGGTGAGGGCAAGGATATGTCCGGCGGGCTGGTGGAGGGCGCTTTCGCGGCAGCCGTCGCCGCCCGGCTCGGGGAAAGTCACGCTGTCGACATGCCGGTTACCGAAGCGGTGGCCGCTATCATTGACGGCAATCTGGATGTGGCGAGCGCCATGCAACAATTGATGACGCGGCCCATCACCACCGAATGAGGGCGGGTCTTCGCTCCAAACCGCTGACGCGTTTGGAAGACATGTTTTAACGAGGAGACGAAAATGCTGTTTGCCTTTATCTGCAAGGACAAGCCCGGCCATCTGCATGTACGCATGGAAACACGCCCGGCGCATCTGGAGCACCTGAACAAGCTGAATGCCGAGGGCACGCTGAAGATCGCCGGTCCGTTTCTGGATGCCGAAGGCAAGCCGAATGGCAGCCTCGTGATCGTTGACGCCGCCGATATCGATGCCGCGAAGGCTCTCGCCGATGCCGATCCCTACGCCAAGGCCGGCCTGTTCGAAAGCGTTGACGTGAAGCCCTATAATTGGGTCTTCAACAATCCGGGAGCATGACCGGACATGGCGAATTACTGGCTTTACAAGTCCGAGCCGTTCAAATGGTCCTGGGAAATGCAGAAGGCCAAGGGCGAGGCGGGCGAAGAATGGACCGGCGTGCGCAATTATCAGGCGCGCAACAACATGCGCGCCATGAAGATCGGCGACAAGGGTTTCTTCTACCACTCCAATGAGGGGCTGGATGTCGTCGGCATCGTCGAAGTCTGCGCATTGTCGCATCCGGACTCGACCGCCGAAGGCGATCTGAAATGGGATTGCGTGGATATCCGCGCCGTCTGCGACATGCCGCAGCCCGTTTCGCTGAAGGATGTGAAAGCCAATCCGAAGCTGGCGAAGATGTCGCTTGTCACTTCCATGCGGCTTTCCGTGCAGCCGGTGACGGAAGAGGAATATCTCGAGGTCTGCCGCATGGGGGGTCTGGCCAACCCACCGAAGTCACCGGACTGATGCTTCGGTGAGGACCGATCCCGAACGCTTCATTCTCGGCAATACCGCCATCATGCATCCGCCGCATGTGCCGGAGTTGCGTCTTCATCTCGCCACCGAAGCCCATGAGCTGTGGCTGAAGACGGAGGAGGAGCTGGAAGCGATCGGCCTTCCGCCGCCCTTCTGGGCCTTCGCCTGGGCCGGCGGGCAGGGGCTTGCCCGCTACGTTCTCGATCATCCCGACAGCGTGTCCGGCAGGCGCGTGCTGGATTTCGCCAGCGGCTCCGGTCTGGTCGCCATCGCTGCGGCAAAGGCGGGCGCCGGTGCGGTTCTGGCGGCCGATATCGATCCCTGGACAGAGGCGGCCATTCGGCTGAATGCGGCTCTCAATGGCGTGGACGTTGCTTTCACCGGGCTCGACCTGGTTGGGAAAGCGGTCGAAGCGGATGTTCTGCTGGCCGGCGACGTATTTTACGACCGCGCCTTTGCCGAACTTCTCGTACCGTGGTTTCTGGAACTGACGGAAAAAGGCGTGACCATCCTCGTCGGCGATCCCGGACGCGCTTATTTGCCCAAAGAGCGGCTCCGTACGGAGGCGACCTATCAGGTGCCGGTGACGCGGGCGCTTGAAGACAGCGAAGTGAAGAAGACCACGGTGTGGCGTTTCATCTGATCAGCCCATCACACATTTGCAGTAAACCAGCTTCTTGCTTTTACCGGAAATACTCTATGGCCGGATAATGCAGACGCCATGTTCATAGGCGCAGGCGTCGCCAGCGGTTTCAGCACGGACATTGATGATTTTCGCCTTTGGCGCAAGCTGCGTGCCCGTTGCAACCGCTGCGCCTTTCCGTGAAAGCCCGCCGCCGATTGCGAAATAATTGCCATTGCCTCGAACGCGTAGCGCCGATATCGCACCGACGTAAGTACCGCCGGAGAGGGTGGATGGCAGACCGTCCGTGGAGAAGCTTACCTGCGATTGACGATGCTGATAGTTGTGCTGATAATCACGGCGGCCATAAGAATTCTCTGCCGCCGCCGGAGGCACCGCAGTGAAAATGACGCCTGCGACCATCATGGTCAAAGCAGCGATTCGGCGCTGTAACATGAGCCTCATTCTCCGGATTTTCTTGGTTAACCAAAGGTAAATTACACGATTCATGAATTACGTAAAGGTAAATATTTTAGGGGCGTAAATCTTGGAAACGCTCGATTTTTTATTTTGACGCAAAAAAATTCCAAAAAAAATTCGTGAACCAATCGATTAAATTGGAATCGGCCATGAAATGTGCTTGTCGTGATGCTCCCATGTGATTAAACGTCGCGGTTGGTGCAATGCACATTCTTTCGTCATGTGCTGTTGCTTGGGGGCGTCCTGTCTGATGGGCGCACGGGAAAACGCCGCGAGGTTCTGATGGCGAATGCGACTAATAACCGGCCTCTGTCGCCGCATCTTCAAGTTTACAAGCTGATTCCGACGATGGTTGCATCCATCGTGCACCGCATTACGGGCGGCGCGCTTTATTTCGGAACGCTTCTGGTTGCCTGGTGGCTGATCGCTATCGCCTCGGGTCCGGCCTATTACGACTGGGTCAACTGGGCGATGGGTACGATCATCGGCAGGCTCATCCTGATCGGATACACCTGGGCTCTGGTTCATCACATGCTCGGCGGCCTTCGCCATTTCATGTGGGATCTGGGCTACGGCTTCGAAAAGCACTTTACCACCAAGCTTGCAAAGGCCTCGTGGGTGGTGTCGATCTGTCTGACCGCGCTGATCTGGGTCATTGCCCTGATCGTGCGCTGAGGAGATTTTTCATGGATATGCGTACACCTCTCGGAAAGGTTCGCGGCCTCGGCTCGGCCAAGGAAGGCACCGACCATTTCTGGCGTCAGCGCGTGACTGCGGTCGCCAACGTTCCGTTGCTCACCTTCTTTGTCGTCTTCCTCATCAGATATGCCGGCGCGCCCTATCCGGAAGTCGTTTCGGCGCTTTCGAACCCGCTCGTTGCGGTCATCATGGCCCTGGTTTTGGTTTCCGGCCTCATCCACATGAAGCTCGGCATGCAGGTCATCATTGAAGACTACATTCACGCCGAGGTTTCGAAGCTCGTTCTTCTGATGCTCAATATGTTTTTCGCGGTTCTCATTGGCGGCCTTTGCATCTTCGCCATTCTGAAAATCGCATTCGCAGGATAATCCCGCCATGGCATCGATCAGTTCACCATCCCAGAATGGCAAGGCCTACACCTATGTCGATCACTCCTATGACGTGATCGTGGTGGGCGCCGGCGGCGCGGGTCTGCGCGCAACGCTCGGCATGGCGGAACAGGGTTTCCGCACGGCCTGCATCACCAAGGTTTTCCCGACGCGCTCCCACACGGTCGCGGCGCAGGGCGGCATTGCCGCGTCGCTCACCAACATGACGCCCGACTGTTGGCAGTGGCACCTTTACGACACCGTAAAGGGCTCCGACTGGCTCGGCGACGTCGACGCGATGCAATATCTCGCCATGGAAGCGCCGAAGGCGGTCTATGAGCTGGAACATTACGGCGTGCCTTTCTCGCGCAACGAAGAAGGCAAGATCTACCAGCGCCCGTTCGGCGGTCACATGCAGAATTACGGCGAAGGCCCGCCGGTGCAGCGCACTTGCGCCGCTGCCGACCGTACCGGCCACGCCATTCTGCACACGCTTTATGGCCAGTCGCTGCGCAACAATGCCGAATTCTTCATCGAATATTTCGCGCTCGACCTCATCATGTCTCCGGACGGCCGCTGCACCGGCGTCGTCGCCTGGAACCTCGATGACGGCACGATCCATCGCTTCTCCGCCAAGATGGTGGTTCTGGCGACCGGCGGTTACGGCCGTGCCTATTTCTCGGCGACCTCGGCCCATACCTGCACCGGTGACGGCGGCGGCATGATCGCACGCGCCGGCCTGCCGCTTCAGGACATGGAATTCGTACAGTTCCACCCGACCGGCATTTATGGCGCAGGCTGCCTGATTACCGAGGGTGCACGCGGCGAAGGCGGTTATCTCGTCAACTCCGAAGGCGAACGCTTCATGGAGCGTTATGCGCCTTCCGCGAAGGACCTTGCCTCGCGTGACGTTGTCTCGCGCTGCATGACGATGGAAATCCGTGAAGGCCGCGGCGTCGGCAAGAACAAGGACCACATCTTCCTTCACCTCGATCACCTCGATCCGGCAATCCTGCATGAGCGTCTTCCGGGCATTTCCGAAAGCGCGAAGATTTTCGCCGGCGTCGATGTGACCCGCGAGCCGATCCCGGTCCTGCCGACGGTTCACTACAATATGGGCGGTATTCCGACCAACTATTGGGGTGAAGTGCTGAATGCCGATGCCAACAACCCGGAACGCATCGCGCCCGGCCTGATGGCTGTTGGCGAAGCCGGTTGCGCCTCGGTTCATGGTGCGAACCGCCTCGGTTCCAACTCGCTGATCGACCTGGTGGTCTTCGGCCGTGCAGCGGCGATCCGTGCCGCTCAGGTCATCAATCGTGATGAGGCTGTTCCCGCTCTCGATACGGCTGCCTGCGACAAGATCATGGAGCGTTTCGACAGCCTGCGTTACGCCAACGGCTCGACGCCGACGGCGGTGCTGCGCGACAAGATGCAGCGCGCCATGCAGGACGATGCGGCCGTGTTCCGCACGCAGGAATCGCTGGAAAGCGGCTGCCAGCGTCTTTCCGCCATCTGGAAGGAACTGCCTGACGTCAAGGTCACCGACCGTTCGATGGTCTGGAACTCCGATCTGGTCGAGACGCTCGAGCTGCACAACCTCATGGCCAATGCGATCACCACGGTCTATGGCGCGGAAGCGCGCAAGGAAAGCCGCGGATCGCACGCCCGCGAGGATTTCGTCGACGGTCCGTTCGCCGGTCGCGACGACGTGAACTGGCGCAAGCACACGCTTGCCTGGGTCAGCCCGGAAGGCGACGTCAAGCTCGACTACCGCCCTGTTCACACCGACCTCATCGCCGACGGCATTGATCCGAAAAAGATCGAGCCGAAGGCGCGCGTCTACTGATTTGAGGAACTGGATATGGTTGAACTCGCTCTCCCCAAGAATTCCCAGATCAGCGAAGGCAAGGTCTGGCCGAAGCCGGACGGCGCCAAGAATGTGCGCGAATACCGCATCTATCGCTGGAACCCGGATGACGGCCAGAACCCGCGCATCGACACGTATTATATCGATGTCGACGATTGCGGGCCGATGGTTCTCGACGCGCTTCTTTACATCAAGAACAATATCGACCCGACGCTGACGCTGCGCCGCTCCTGCCGCGAAGGCATCTGCGGTTCCTGCGCCATGAACATCGACGGCACCAATACGCTTGCCTGCACCAAGGGCATGGAAGAGATCAACGGCACGGTGAAGGTTTATCCGCTGCCGCACATGCCCGTCGTGAAGGACCTGGTTCCCGATCTGTCGAACTTTTACGCCCAGCATCGCTCCATCGAGCCCTGGCTGAAGACGGTTTCGCCGACGCCGGCCAAGGAATGGAAGCAGAGCCATGAGGACCGCCTGAAGCTGGATGGTCTTTATGAGTGCATTCTCTGCGCCTGCTGCTCCACCTCCTGTCCCAGCTACTGGTGGAATGGCGACCGTTATCTCGGTCCCGCCGTTCTGCTGCAGGCCTATCGCTGGCTGATCGACAGCCGCGATGAGGCAACCGGCGAGCGTCTGGACAATCTCGAGGACCCGTTCCGTCTCTATCGCTGCCACACCATCATGAACTGCGCGCAGGCCTGCCCGAAGGGCTTGAACCCGGCCAAGGCGATCGCGGAAATCAAGAAGATGATGGTCGAGCGTCGCGTTTAAAGGCGATTCGCTGACGACAGAAAATCTAGCGGGCCGCGGTCTCGACCGTGGCCCTTTTTACAACCCGGCGTGGGAAAATTCGGTAAAAATCGACCGAAATGGTAATTATCCCGGCCATCGCTTGCGCAAGATAAGGCTTTGGTAATAATTCAGCCTTCTTGTTTGATCATGATCTTTCCGGAAGCGAGAGAATCGGGAGCTTGATATGCAATTCAGATATGTGGTGACGGGCCTTGCGGTTGTGATGACTCTCGCCGGTTGCCAACGTACCTCCTACGATTACAACAACAACGGCAGCAACAATCCCGGTTACACGCCGCCTTTGCAGGCGCAGCCGGTGCCCTCCGTCCAGTCCGGCGCCCTGCCGCCGCCCGGTGGCGCCACGGGCGGCCAGTTCCCGTCGGCACCTGCCTCGGCCGCCCCTGGCGGAACCAATGTCGCTTCTGCCGCTCCGCCGGCGGCCGCACTTGACGTTACCAAGGAATCCATGGTCGGCAACTGGCGCGTTTCCAATGGCGGCGCCAATTGCGACATGTTCCTGACGCTCACCAACCTCGGCAGCGGCTCGCGTGGCGGCACGCGTGGTTGCGCGGGCGAGCTGACGGCTATGGGTTCCTGGGAAGTGTCCGGCAAGATGGTTCTCTTCAAGAACCGTTCGGGTGACACGATTGGCCGCGTCTACAAAAGTGCCGATGCGCGCTTTGATGGCACCACCAATAGCGGCCAGCCGCTCAGCCTCAGCCGATGAGTCTTTCCGGTGCAGCCGGAACGCTCTTTTCGCTCTAAGCCTGTCCATTCGTCGCGGGTGCCTTTGTGCGCCCGCGTCCGAGGCGTTTATCCATGAAGCCCTTGCCCGATTACAATCATAGTGTCGTTGAACAGCTCAACGCATTGACGGCAGCTGGCACCTTGCAGGCCGATGCCGCCCAGCTTGGCGTGGCGGCGCATCTGGACCGTATCCTTGCCGATCTGAAGGCGCGCAAGCCCGCCAAGAAGAAGAGTGCGCTCGGCTGGATGTTTGCGCGCAAGTCCGGACCTGCGGCGGCCGTCAAGGGACTATATGTCTATGGCAGCGTCGGCCGCGGCAAGACGATGCTGATGGACATGTTCTACGAGATGGCGCCGGTTTCCTCCAAACGGCGCTGCCATTTTCACGAATTCATGGCGGATGTGCATAATCGTGTGCATGCGCATCGGCAGAAGCTGAAGAATGGCGAAACCAAACAGGCCGATCCGATTCCGCCCGTCGCCGCCCAGCTCCTGGCGGAAGCGGAGCTTTTATGCTTCGACGAATTTACGGTCACTGATATTGCCGATGCGATGATCCTTGCGCGGCTGTTCAGCGAGCTGTTCGCCAATGGCTGCACATTGGTGACGACGTCCAACGTCGTGCCGGACAATCTCTACAAGGATGGTCTCAATCGCGGCCTGTTCCTGCCTTTCGTCGATCTCTTGAAGAAGCATGTTGAGGTGGTGACGCTGGACAGCCCCACCGACTACCGGATGGAGAAGCTGGAAAGCCTTCCAGTCTATGTCACGCCGCTCGACGGTTCGGCGGATCAGGCGATGGATATGGCCTGGCGGCACATGATTGCCGGTCACCTCGTTGCACCGACCGAGATACCGATGAAGGGCCGTTCCATTCTGGTGCCCCGCGCCAGCGGCCGGGTGGCTCGCTTTTCCTTCTCCGATCTTTGCGAAAAGCCGCTTGGGGCTTCCGACTTCCTTGCCATCGCCAATCGTTTCGACACGGTCTTCATCGATCACATTCCGTTCTTGAACGCGGACAAGCGCAACGAGACCAAGCGTTTCATCATCCTCATCGATGCGCTTTACGACCACAGCGTCCGGCTTTTTGCCTCCGCTGCCGCCATGCCGGAAGACCTGCTCGGCAAGCGCAAGGGAACAGAAGGTTTCGAGTTCGATCGCACCGCCTCACGTCTGTTTGAAATGCGCAGCGCGGATTATTTGGCGCTGCATCATGAAAAACGCCAGAAAGCTTGACACTTTCGTGACGTATTTTCTTACGTTTACGTAAGAAAATAATGATCTAAACGATTGAAAATATTCACCGGAAAAGAATCTGTTGCCAATTTTAGCCAATGGGGCTAATCGGAGTGCGACAATTTGGCTGCCGGTTTGGCGCGGTGAAATTGAATTGAAGCTCAAGAGGAAGCATTCGATGGCTCGCAAAAAAATTGCACTTATTGGTTCTGGCATGATCGGCGGCACGCTGGCGCATCTCGCCAGCCTGAAGGAACTGGGCGATATCGTCCTCTTCGATATTGCCGACGGCATCCCGCAGGGCAAGGGTCTGGATATTGCCCAGTCCGGCCCGGTTGAAGGCTTCAATGCAAAGCTCACCGGCGCTTCCGATTACGCCGCCATCGAAGGTGCTGACGTCTGCATCGTCACCGCCGGCGTTGCCCGCAAGCCGGGCATGAGCCGTGACGATCTTCTCGGCATCAACCTCAAGGTCATGGAGCAGGTCGGCGCCGGCATCAAGAAATATGCCCCGAACGCTTTCGTCATCTGCATCACCAACCCGCTCGACGCCATGGTCTGGGCACTGCAGAAGTTCTCCGGCCTGCCGAAGAACAAGGTCGTCGGCATGGCCGGCGTTCTCGACAGCGCCCGTTTCCGCCTGTTCCTCGCCGAAGAGTTCAACGTTTCGGTTGAAGATGTCACCGCTTTCGTTCTCGGCGGTCATGGCGACACCATGGTTCCGCTCGCCCGCTACTCCACCGTTGCCGGCGTTCCGCTGACCGATCTCGTCAAGATGGGCTGGCTGACCGCCGAGCGCCTCGAGCAGATCATCCAGCGCACCCGTGACGGCGGCGCGGAAATCGTCGGCCTCTTGAAGACCGGTTCGGCCTATTATGCGCCGGCTGCTTCGGCAATCGAAATGGCTGAATCCTACCTCAAGGACAAGAAGCGCGTTCTGCCCGCCGCTGCCCACCTCTCGGGCCAGTATGGTGTCGACGACATGTATGTCGGCGTACCGACCATCATCGGTGCAGGCGGTATCGAGCGCATCATCGAGATCGAACTCAACAAGGAAGAAGAAGCCGCCTTCCAGAAATCCGTCGGCGCTGTCGCGGGTCTTTGCGAAGCCTGCGTCAACATCGCTCCGTCGCTGAAGTAATAGCCTAGCGGCTCCAAACAGGGATTATTCCATGAATATTCACGAATATCAGGCCAAGGCTCTTCTGAAGGGCTACGGCGCGCCGGTTGCTGAAGGCGTCGCCATTCTCAAGGTCGAAGAAGCCGAAGCTGCTGCCAAGCAGCTTCCCGGCCCGCTCTACGTCGTCAAGAGCCAGATCCATGCTGGCGGCCGCGGCAAGGGCAAGTTCAAGGAACTCGGCCCCGACGCCAAGGGCGGCGTTCGTCTGGCGAAGTCCATCGACGAAGTCGTTTCCCACGCCAAGGACATGCTCGGTAACACGCTGGTCACGGCGCAGACGGGCGATGCCGGCAAGCAGGTTAACCGCCTCTACATCGAAGACGGCGCGGACATTGCCCGCGAACTCTATTGCTCGCTGCTGGTGGACCGTTCGGTCGGTCAGGTTGCTTTCGTGGTTTCCACTGAAGGCGGCATGGATATCGAAGCTGTCGCTCACGACACGCCCGAAAAGATCCATACCATCGCCATCAACCCGGAAAAGGGTGTGAGCGACGCTGACGTTGCTGCGATCTCCAAGGCGCTTGAGCTTGACGGCGTTGCAGCCGAAGACGCCAAGTCGCTCTTCCCGATCCTCTACAAGGCCTTCAGCGAGAAAGACATGGCTCTCCTCGAGATCAACCCGCTGATCGTCATGGAAAATGGCCATCTGCGCGTTCTCGACGCCAAGGTTTCCTTCGACGGCAACGCCATGTTCCGCCATGACGACGTCAAGGCGCTGCGCGACGAGACCGAAGAAGACGCCAAGGAAATCGAAGCCTCCAAGTGGGACCTCGCTTATGTGGCCCTCGACGGCAACATCGGTTGCATGGTCAACGGCGCTGGCCTTGCCATGGCGACCATGGACATCATCAAGCTTTACGGCAAAGAGCCGGCTAACTTCTGCGACGTCGGCGGCGGCGCCGGCAAGGAGAAGGTTGCGGCAGCTTTCAAGATCATCACTGCCGACCCGAAGGTCGAGGGCATCCTCGTCAACATCTTCGGCGGCATCATGAAGTGCGACGTCATCGCCGAGGGCGTAATCGCCGCGGTGAAGGAAGTCGGTTTGCAGGTTCCGCTCGTCGTTCGCCTTGAAGGCACCAACGTCGAACTTGGCAAGAAGCTTCTCAACGAATCTGGCCTTGCGATTACGGCTGCTGACGATCTGGACGACGCAGCCAAGAAGATCGTCGCGGCGATCAACGGCTAATTGAGGGACCGGAAATAATGTCTATTCTTGTTAATAAAGACACGAAGATCCTCGTTCAGGGTCTGACCGGCAAGACCGGCACCTTCCACACCGAACAGGCGCTTGCCTATTACGGTACGCAGATGGTTGGTGGTATTCACCCGAAGAAGGGTGGCGAAACCTGGACCGGCTCCAAGGGTGAGAGCCTGCCGATCTTCGCAACGGTTGCCGAAGCCAAGGAAAAGACCGGTGCAGACGCATCCGTGATCTACGTTCCGCCGGCAGGTGCAGCAGATGCCATCATCGAAGCCATCGATGCGGAAATTCCGTTCATCACCTGCATCACCGAAGGTATCCCGGTCATGGACATGGTTCGCGTCAAGGCTCGCCTCGACCGCTCCAAGTCGCGCCTGCTCGGCCCGAACTGCCCGGGTATCCTGACGCCGGAAGAATGCAAGATCGGCATCATGCCGGGCTCCATCTTCCGCAAGGGTTCGGTCGGTATCGTTTCGCGTTCGGGCACGCTCACCTATGAAGCCGTGTTCCAGACCTCCAACGAAGGCCTCGGCCAGACCACTGCTGTCGGCATCGGCGGCGACCCGGTCAAGGGCACCGAGTTCATCGACGTGCTTGAAATGTTCCTCGCTGACGACGCCACGCAGTCGATCATCATGATCGGCGAAATCGGCGGCTCGGCTGAAGAAGATGCGGCACAGTTCCTGATCGACGAAGCCAAGAAGGGCCGCAAGAAGCCGATGGCCGGCTTCATCGCAGGCCGTACGGCTCCGAAGGGCCGCACCATGGGCCACGCCGGCGCTGTCGTTTCCGGCGGCAAGGGCGATGCGGAATCCAAGATTGCTGCCATGGAAGCAGCGGGCATCAAGGTATCGCCTTCCCCGGCGCGCCTCGGCAAGACGCTGGTTGAAGTCCTCAAGGGCTGAGACCACATGACATCGGTAGCGGGCGGCGCGGCTTCAATGCCACGCTGCCCGATGCCGCAAGGAACGACAGACAGAACGGCATACCGCCCCGGCGGCAGACAGCAATAATCAAAGCGGCAGGCCGGCGAACGGCCCTAACGGCATCGAGGAGGCGGACGGATAAGTCCGCAAGAACACAATGGCAAGGCAAGAAGCGAACGAGCAGTTTCAGATCACGTCGTTTCTGGACGGCGCGAATGCAGCCTATATCGAGCAGCTCTATGCCCGGTACGAAGAGGACCCCTCTTCCGTGTCGCCGGAGTGGCAGAGCTTCTTCAAGGCGTTGTCCGATAATCCGGAAGACGTGAAGAAGGCGGCCAAGGGCGCCTCCTGGAAGCGCGCCAACTGGCCGATCCCGGCGAATGGCGAACTGGTATCCGCACTCGACGGCAACTGGGCCACGGTCGAAAAGGCCATCGAGAAGAAGGTTCAGGCGAAAGCTGAGGCCAAGAGCGCTGACACCGGCAAGCCGGTCAGCCAGGCGGAAGTTCTGCAGGCGACCCGTGACAGCGTTCGCGCCATCATGATGATCCGCGCCTACCGCATGCGCGGCCACCTGCATGCCAAGCTCGATCCGCTCGGGATCGCGGTCGCGGTTGAGGATTACAACGAGCTGTCGCCGAAGTCCTACGGCTTCGAGGAAAGCGACTACGACCGCAAGATTTTCATCGATAACGTGCTCGGCCTCGAATACGCGACGGTGCGCGAGATGATCGATATTCTGGAGCGCACCTACTGCTCCACCATCGGCGTCGAATTCATGCACATGTCCAGCCCGGAAGAAAAAGGCTGGATTCAGGAACGCATCGAAGGTCCGGACAAGGGCGTTGCCTTCACGGCTGAAGGCAAGAAGGCCATTCTGTCCAAGCTGGTCGAGGCCGAAGGCTACGAGCAGTTCCTCGACGTGCGCTTCAAGGGCACCAAGCGTTTCGGCCTCGATGGCGGTGAATCGCTGATCCCGGCGCTGGAGCAGATCATCAAGCGTGGCGGCCAGGAAGGTCTGGAAGAAGTCGTTCTCGGCATGGCTCACCGCGGTCGTCTGAACGTTCTGACCAACGTGATGGGCAAACCGCACCGCGCCGTGTTCCACGAGTTCAAGGGCGGTTCGTTCAAGCCTGACGATGTCGAGGGTTCGGGCGACGTGAAGTACCACCTCGGTGCCTCCTCCGACCGCGAATTCGACGGCAACAAGGTTCACCTGTCGCTGACGGCCAACCCGTCGCACCTTGAAATCGTCAACCCTGTCGTCATGGGCAAGGCCCGCGCCAAGCAGGACCAGCTGGCCAAGCAGTGGGACGGCGATATCATTCCGCTTTCCGAGCGCGCCAAGGTTCTGCCGCTGCTTCTGCATGGCGATGCCGCTTTTGCCGGTCAGGGCGTGGTTGCTGAAATTCTCGGTCTTTCCGGTCTGCGCGGTCACCGCGTTGCGGGCACCATGCACTTCATCATCAACAACCAGATCGGCTTCACGACGAACCCGGCCTTCTCGCGTTCGTCGCCCTATCCGTCCGACGTTGCCAAGATGATCGAAGCGCCGATCTTCCACGTCAACGGTGACGATCCGGAAGCTGTGACCTATGCGGCGAAGGTTGCGACCGAATACCGTATGAAATTCCACAAGCCCGTCGTCGTGGACATGTTCTGCTACCGTCGCTTCGGCCACAACGAAGGCGATGAGCCGGCGTTCACGCAGCCGAAGATGTACAAGGTCATCCGCGGCCACAAGACCGTGGCGCGCATCTATGCTGACCGTTTGATCGCCGAAGGCCTGATCAACGAAGGCGAATTCGAGAAGATGAAGGCCGATTGGCGCGCTCATCTCGAGCAGGAATTCGAGGCGGGCCAGTCCTACAAGCCGAACAAGGCCGACTGGCTGGATGGCCAGTGGTCGGGTCTGCGCGCTGCCGACAATGCCGATGAGCAGCGTCGCGGCAAGACCGGCGTGCCGATGAAGCAGCTGAAGGAGATCGGCAAGAAGCTGTCGACTATCCCGGAAGGCTTCAGCGCCCACCGCACGATCCAGCGCTTCATGGAAAACCGCTCGCAGATGGTCGAGACGGGTGAAGGCATCGACTGGGCAATGGCGGAAGCGCTTGCGTTCGGTTCGCTCGTCGTTGACGGCCACAAGATCCGCCTTTCTGGTCAGGATTGCGAACGCGGCACCTTCTCGCAGCGTCACTCGGTTCTCTATGATCAGGAAACCGAAGAACGCTACATCCCGCTGGCAAACCTTGCGCCGACGCAGGCTCGTTACGAAGTCATCAACTCGATGCTTTCGGAAGAGGCCGTTCTCGGTTTCGAATACGGTTACTCGCTCGCCCGTCCGAATGCGCTGACGCTCTGGGAAGCCCAGTTCGGGGACTTCGCGAACGGTGCTCAGGTCGTGTTCGACCAGTTCATCTCGTCGGGTGAACGCAAGTGGCTGCGCATGTCCGGTCTCGTCTGCCTTCTGCCGCATGGTTATGAAGGTCAGGGCCCGGAACATTCGTCCGCCCGTCTGGAGCGCTGGCTGCAGATGTGCGCCGAAGACAACATGCAGGTCGCCAACTGCACGACGCCGGCAAACTACTTCCACATCCTGCGCCGTCAGGTGAAGCGCGACTTCCGCAAGCCGCTGATCCTGATGACGCCGAAGTCGCTGCTGCGTCACAAGCGCGCCACCTCTTCGCTGGCCGAGCTTGCAGGCGAGTCCTCCTTCCACCGTCTCCTGTGGGACGATGCCGAGGTCATCAAGGACGGCCCGATCAAGCTGCAGAAGGATTCGAAGATCCGCCGCGTCGTCATGTGCACGGGCAAGGTCTATTACGATCTGCTCGAAGAGCGTGAAAAGCGCGGTATCGACGATATCTACCTGCTGCGTATCGAACAGCTTTACCCGTTCCCGGCCAAGGCGCTCATCAACGAGCTGTCGCGCTTCCGCAATGCGGAAATGGTCTGGTGCCAGGAAGAGCCGAAGAACATGGGTGCGTGGTCGTTCATCGATCCTTACCTGGAATGGGTTCTGGCGCATATCGACGCCAAGTACCAGAAGGTCCGTTACACGGGCCGTCCGGCTGCCGCTTCTCCGGCGACCGGCCTGATGTCCAAGCACCTGGCGCAGCTTGCTGCGTTCCTGGAAGACGCGCTGGGAGAGTGAAAACTCTCCCGCACCGCCCCGCAAAAAAGACACCTGAATAACGGAACTAGATCATGGCCACTGAAATCCGCGTACCAACCCTCGGCGAATCCGTCAGCGAAGCGACCGTCGGCACCTGGTTCAAGAAGGTCGGCGACACCGTCAAGGCCGACGAACCTCTCGTTGAACTGGAAACCGACAAGGTTACCGTCGAAGTCCCGGCGCCTGCGTCCGGCGTTCTCACCGAAATCGTTGCGCAGAACGGCGAAACCGTCGGTCTCGACGCGCTTCTCGGCCAGATCGCCGAAGGTGCTGCCGGCGCTGCGACCTCCGCACCTGCCGCAGAACCGGCAAAGCCTGCTGCGGCTGCCGCACCGGCACCTGCCGCCGTTGCCGCACCGGCGACCGGCTCCATGCCGCCTGCACCTGCCGCCGGCAAGCTGCTTGCTGAAAACAACCTGTCCGCCGATCAGGTCGACGGTTCGGGCAAGCGCGGTCAGGTTCTGAAGGGTGATGTTCTTGCCGCTGTCGCCAAGGGCGTTTCGGCACCGGCTGCCGCTCCCGCTCCGGCTGCTGCACCCCGTCCGGTTTCCGCCGAGCAGGATGCCGTTCGCGAAGAGCGCGTGAAGATGACCCGCCTGCGCCAGACGATCGCCCGTCGCCTGAAGGACGCACAGAACACCGCCGCCATGCTCACCACCTATAACGAGGTGGACATGAGCGCGGTCATGGATCTGCGCAACCGCTACAAGGACGTGTTCGAGAAGAAGCATGGCGTCAAGCTCGGCTTCATGGGCTTCTTCACCAAGGCCGTGACTCACGCGCTCAAGGAACTGCCTGCCGTCAACGCTGAAATCGACGGCACGGACATCATCTACAAGAACTATTGTCACGTCGGCATGGCTGTCGGCACCGACAAGGGCCTCGTCGTTCCGGTCATCCGTGATGCCGACCAGCTCTCCATCGCGGGTGTCGAAAAGGAACTCGGCCGCCTCGCCAAGGCGGCGCGTGACGGTTCGCTCGGCATGGCCGACATGCAGGGCGGCACCTTCACCATCACCAATGGCGGTGTCTACGGTTCGCTGATGTCCTCGCCGATCCTCAATGCACCGCAGTCGGGCATTCTCGGCATGCACAAGATCCAGGAGCGTCCGGTCGCCATCGGCGGTCAGGTCGTCATCCGTCCGATGATGTATCTTGCGCTCTCCTACGATCACCGTATCGTTGACGGCAAGGAAGCCGTGACCTTCCTCGTTCGCGTCAAGGAAAGCCTCGAGGATCCGGAACGTCTGGTTCTCGATCTTTAATCGGTTTTGCTTTTCGTTTCAGCGGGGTTTCAAGTGAAGCCCCGCTGAAAGACCACCCGGGAGAGCAGACGTGCAGCCGACATTTCTTGCCGCTTCGCCTTTTTTACCGCTTATCGGTCTAAGCGTTCTTCTTCTCGTCGTGCATGTCCTGTTACAGGGGATAATGGCGACCAGAGAGTTGGGTCGTGAATGGAATGCCGGTCCTAGGGACGGTGAGCAGAAGCCACAGGGCAAGCTCTCCGGTCGCGCTTCGCGCGCATCGGCGAATTTCCGGGAGACCTATCCGGCTTTTGTGGCACTCGCCTTCGGCGTTATCATGGCGGGTGACCCATCCGGGCTAGCGCTTATTGGTGCCTGGCTCTGGCTGATCTGCCGTGTTGTCTATATCCCGCTTTATCTTACGGGCGTTCCTTATATCCGCTCGTTCGTCTGGCTGGGCTCAATGCTTGGTCTGGCACTCATGTTTATCGTGCTGATGTTTTGAAGGCGGCTCGTGATGCATCAATATCTCATCGAACTTGCATCCCTGATGGCGATCTTCTCCTTTGCGATCGTCTCGCCCGGCGCTGATCTCGCTATGGTGATGCGCCAGGCAATGGTGCATGGTCGCAAGCAGGCCATCATCACCAGCTTCGGGGTTGGGACGTCTCTGATGTTCCACGTCACCTATACGATCCTCGGACTTGGCCTCATCATTTCTCAGTCGATCTATATCTTCAACATCGTCAAATGGCTGGGCGTCGCCTATCTGATCTATATCGGCATCAAGGCGCTGCGCGCCGGCAAGACCGAATTGCCCGGCGCTGAAGCTGAAGGCGTTCAGGCGAAAAGCAGCCAGACCGCGCTTAAGGCCTTTACGCTCGGTTTTGCCGCCAATGCACTCAATCCCAAGCCGGTGTTTTTCTTCCTGTCGATCTTTTCGACGGTGGTTCACGCTCACACGCCGGTCGCCATCAAGTTCGGATACGGTCTCGTCATGGCGAGCTGCCTTATCCTGTGGTTCGTCGGTGTCAGCCTGTTCATGACGACGCCGCGCATGCGCGCCGCATTTCAGCGCGCCAGCCAATGGATCGACCGCACCAGCGGTGTGGTCTTCATCGCTCTCGGTATAAAACTCGCAACGGAAAAAGCGGCCTGAGTTTCAGGTCAAACGGAAGCTGGGCATTGATCCGATATCTTGCCCCTATAAAGCAGGAACCAGAATATGGCATATGATGTAGTTGTAATCGGCACCGGCCCCGGCGGTTATGTTTGCGCGGTCAAGGCGGCACAGCTCGGCCTGAAGGTCGCTGTCATCGAAAAGCGCGCGACCTATGGCGGCACCTGCCTCAATGTCGGCTGCATTCCCTCCAAGGCGCTGCTGCATGCGTCCGAAACCTTCGCGCATGTGGCGCACGGCGTCGATTCGCTCGGTATCGAAGTTCCTGCGCCCAAGCTTAATCTTGAAAAGATGATGGCGCACAAGGACGGCGTGGTGAAGGCGAACGTCGATGGCGTGTCCTTCCTGTTCAAGAAGAACAAGATCGATGCCTTCCAGGGCACCGGCAAGGTGGTTTCCGCCGGCAAGGTTTCCGTCACCAACGACAAGGGTGAGACGCAGGAGATCGAAGCGAAGAACATCGTGATCGCCACGGGTTCGGATGTTGCCGGCATTCCGGGCGTTCAGGTCGATATCGATGAAAGCGTCATCGTCTCCTCCACCGGTGCGATCGCTCTTTCCAAGGTTCCGGAAAAGCTCATCGTTGTCGGCGGCGGCGTCATCGGCCTCGAGCTCGGTTCGGTCTGGTCGCGTCTCGGCGCCAAGGTTACCGTCGTCGAATATCTCGACAATATTCTCGGCGGCATGGATGGTGAAGTTTCCAAGCAGGCCCAGCGTCTGCTGGCCAAACAGGGTCTCGATTTCAAGCTCGGCGCCAAGGTGACGGCTGTTGAAAAGACCGCCGCCGGTGCAAAGGTCGTGTTCGAGCCGGTCAAGGGCGGCGCTGCCGAAACGCTGGAAGCAAACGTCGTGCTGATCTCCACCGGCCGCAAGCCCTATACCGAAGGTCTTGGCCTCGCGGAAGCCGGCGTTGTGCTGGACAGCCGCGGCCGCGTTGAAATCGACGGTCACTACAAGACCAATGTCGACGGCATCTATGCGATAGGCGACGTGGTGAAGGGCCCGATGCTCGCGCACAAGGCGGAAGATGAGGGCGTTGCTCTCGCGGAAATCCTCGCCGGTCAGCGCGGCCACGTGAACTACGACGTCATTCCGGCCGTGGTCTATACGCAGCCGGAAGTGGCTTCCGTCGGCAAGACCGAGGAAGAACTGAAGGCCGCTGGCGTCGCCTACAAGGTTGGCAAGTTCCCCTTCACCGCCAATGGCCGCGCGCGCGCCATGCAGGTGACGGATGGTTTCGTGAAGATCCTCGCCGACAAGGAAACCGACCGGGTTCTCGGCGGCCACATCGTCGGCTTCGGCGCTGGCGAAATGATCCACGAAATCACCGTACTGATGGAATTCGGCGGTTCTTCGGAAGATCTGGGCCGTACCTGCCATGCGCACCCGACCATGTCGGAAGCCGTGAAGGAAGCGGCGCTGGCGACCTTCTTCAAGCCGATCCACATGTGATCGGTGTTGGAGCCCGCTGCTCCAACATTAAATTTCAGTCATCTGCCAAACCCCGGCTTGCCATGCAGGCCGGGGTTTTCCATACTCGCGCCACAGCCTGTCTAACCTTTTGATAAAAGGCAATAAAATGGCGTTTCCAAGTCAAGTTTCCTTCACCGTTCCGCAGCGCATCATCCATTGGGCGATGGCGCTTCTGATCTTCTTCAACCTGTTGTTTCCCGATGGCATGGAACATGCCTACCGGCTGATGCGGCGGGGCGAAACACTGACGCCGGAACAGGTATCTTCGGCCAATATTCACGCCTATGTCGGCTTCACCATTCTGTTGCTTGCGGTGCTGCGCCTCTGTCTACGCTTCTTCCAGGGCGTGCCGCCGCATCCGGCCGAAGAACCGCGACCGTTTCAGATTGCGGCGAAGCTGGCGCATTTCACCTTTTATGCCCTATTCCTCGTCCTGCCCCTGTCCGGTATTGCCGCTTATTACTTCGGTGCTCAGCCGGCCGGGCAGTTGCATTCCGGACCATTCAAGGCGCTGATGTGGGTGTTGATCGCCGGTCACGTCGTCGCCGTTCTGGTTCACCAGTTCTACTGGCGCACCAATGTCCTGAAGCGCATGACGCACGGCTAAGCGGCGGTTTGTCGCGTTTCCGGTTCCTCGGAAAAAGAGGAAGGTGACCCCTGCCGCATGGCGCGGCCGGGGTTCAGGAATGCAGGATATCGAAGACATATTACCGGGCGCAGACTGGCGGGATCGCTATCAGGGAGAGATGGTGACGCCGGAGCCGTCCTCACTCGATGTGAGCAGGCTCCTTCTCGATCATCCTCCTGCATGGATCCGCAGCCTTATGGCGCTTCGAAACCGCGTGGTGGCGCTTTTCGGTTTAAGAACGGTCGAAATCGTGGCTGGGACGTCGGCGGGTGGTTTTCCAGTCCTGTCCTCCACGCCACAGCGGACTGTGCTCGGCTTCGACGACCGCCATCTTGATTTCCGGATCGTTGTCGATCTCGAAGAGAAGGAAAACAGCCAGCTGGTTAGTGTCACCACCATCGTCAGGCGCAAGAACCTGTTCGGGCGGCTTTATCTTCTTGTCGTCGGACCGTTTCACCGCCGCATCGTGCCGGCGACGATGCGGCCGTTCTGCGCCAACGTCCGGCCCGTCAGCATCGGGAGTGAGCCGGTCAATCGACCCGCGTGAGGGTGAAGCCTTCCGCGCGCAGCAATTCGACAAGGCCTTCCTCGCCCGGCAAATGCAGTGCGCCAACGGCCATGAAGACATTGCCCCTGGCAAGCTCGGGGGCTGCCCGTTCCGCCATGACGTGGTTGCGGTCGGTGATGATGCGCTGCTCGAAGGCGGCGTAGCCCTGTTCGCTTTCGGCTGCCGCCTTCTTGGGGTCCAAGCTTTTCAGCATGGGCATGGTCATGCCGATATCGCCGGCGACGTAAAGATCGGTCATGGTTGTCATGATGTCATCCATGCGGTCGCCCAGTTCGAGCGTTTCGATCAGCGCCTGAAGATGAAATTCTATCGGCAGCTCGGACATGGCCGTCAACTGTTCAACCATGGTCTCCAGCCCGACAAGGTGTTTTCCGTCCGCGATGGCATCTTCGGCCAGCTTCTTGTCGAGAAAGGAGAGGCCGGTAGCCTTGCGGGCGAACTCACAGGCGGGAAGGGCGACGAAGCTCGAAAGCATCCATGGCTTCATGCGCGATACGGCGTTCAGCGGAATGCCGCGCTCCTTGAGGCCCTTTTCCAGACGCGCGACATTTTCCGGCGACAGGATATCGGTGATCGATTTGCCATCCAGAAACATGGTGAGTTCGGGCTTGCTCAGCAGCGAGGCCGCGACCTTCTTGTCATCGACGATTTCGTCCGATTCCACGATCACCGTCGCGGCTTTTTCGAAGGCGGGGCTGGCGGCGGCAGGCATTTCCAGAACACGCGGATCGGTGACATGCATGGTGCCGAGAAGATAGGACGTGGGCGTTCCCGCCTTTTCGATGCGCCAGAAATTGCCCTTGCCGTTCGGGATCGCGGCGGCTTCCTGCTCGATCTTTGCGAAGGCCTGCGGATCGGTCTTGCGCATCTCCACGAGAATGTCGCTGCCGGCACAGGTGATCTGCTGCTGTGCGGCTTCCGCTTGCCCCAGCGAAAGCAAGGTCATGAGCAGGATTGCGACGGCGGTGACATGCAGGGCGGCAAGCAGCCACAGCAGGGCGTCGCCGGTCTTGCCCATCAGGGTGGCGGTGAGATTTTGCGGTTTTATCAGGCTGTGCATCGGTCCAATCCGGTTGTCGTTCGCTTATAGAACGGCGGCTTGGATGTCTGGTTAATGATTATGGTTAACCATTTCCCGCTTCATGCGCGCGGATGGGCGTTGTCGTAGATTTCCAGCAGTCTCGCAGTGTCGACCCCGGTATAGACCTGCGTAGTGGACAGGCTCGCATGGCCGAGCAGTTCCTGAATGGTGCGCAGGTCGCCGCCGCCGGCGAGAAGGTGCGTGGCGAAGGAGTGGCGCAGCGCATGCGGCGTGGCGTTTTCCGGCAGGCCGAAAGCGCCGCGCAGTTTCTGCATTTCCCTCTGGATGATGGCGGGCTGCAGCTTGCCGCCGCGTGCGCCGAGGAACATGGGCTCATCCGCCGACAGGGCATAGGGGCAAAGCTTCCTGTAGGTATCGACGGCTTCCGTCACCACCGCCAGCAGGGGCACAATCCGCGTCTTGTTGCCTTTGCCGGTAATGCGCAGGCTGCGGGCGCCGGGCGGGAAATCGGCCGGGGTAAGACCGAGCGCCTCGGAAATGCGAAGGCCGCAGCCATAAAGCAGTGAAAGAACTGCGGCATTGCGCGCGGCGATCCATGGTTCGTCGTTCAGTTGCGCTTCACTCGTGGTGATTTTCAGCGCCTGCCGGTCGGTCAACGGTTTCGGTAGCGATTTCGGCTGTTTTGGCGCGCGCATGGCGGTGGCGCCTGCGGCATTCACCAGGCCTTTTTTCTGCAGGTGATGAAGCAGGGAGCGCAGGCCTGCCAGATGCCGGCCCAGCGAACGTGCGCCGGCACCTTCCTTGCGCCGGTTGGCCAGAAAGGCGCGAAGATCGACCGGGCGCAGATCGGCAATATCGGTGATGGAGGCCGGTTTGCCGATATATCCGGTCAGGAATGTCAGAAATTGCCTGGTATCGCGCTCATAAGCCTCGACGGTATTGTCCGAAAGCCGGCGTTCGCCTGCGAGGGCGGCGAGCCAGGACTGGCGCTCGTCAAGAAGATCGGCTTGGGCAAATGTCAGGATTTCGGTCACGGGGCGCTCCATTCCATGCGTTGAAGCTATGCGCTTATGGTCAGCATTTGGTTAAGAGGTGGACTTTGCAAGGCGCGCCCACTACATCCGGGCGGTTTCCTTTTTCCTGTCGCCGGGGCATGGTCGCCACATCATGGCAAAAGATTCGTCCGATCTGTTTGGGGCTCTGTTCGACCCGCCGTCGCCCACGCGCACGGTGCCCGTTCTCGTGCCCATGCCCGCGCCCGGGCCCTACAGCTATTCGGTGCCCGAGGATATGGTGGTGGAGACCGGTTCCGTCGTGCAGGTGCCGCTTGGCCCCCGGCAGGTCTTCGGCGTGGTGTGGGACGATGCGGGCGAGAAGGGCGTCGATCCGAAGAAGCTGCGGCCCATCACCAAAAGTTTCGAGTGCCCGCCGCTGAAGGCGGAAATGCGCCGCTTCGTCGACTGGGTCGCCGCCTATACGCTGTCTCCGCCCGGCCTCGTGGCCCGCATGGCGCTCAGAGCGCCCGCGGCCTTCGATCCCGAGCCGATGATCGAGGGGCTGCGGCTGACCGAAGGCCGGCCGGAGCGCCTTACCCCCGCCCGCGAGCGGGTGATGGAACTGGCGGCTGAAGGGCATGGCTGGACGAAGAGCGGGCTTGCCCATGCCGCCGGCGTTTCGACCAGCGTCATCGACGGTCTCGTCAAGCAGGGCGTGTTCGAGACGGTGTTTCTGCCCGCGCCGCCCGCCGTGGCCGAGCCCGATCCTGACTATGTCGAGCCGCGTCTGGAAGGCCCGCAGAAACAGGCCGCTTCGGAAATCCTTGAAGATGTGCGCAAGGGCGGGTTTCATGTTTCGCTGATCGATGGCGTGACCGGCTCGGGCAAGACCGAGGTCTATTTCGAGGCGGTGGCCGAAACGCTCAGGCAAGGCAGGCAGGTCCTTATCCTGCTGCCCGAAATTGCACTGACCGCGGCCTTCCTTGAACGTTTTCAGGATCGTTTCGGTGCGAAACCGGCGGAATGGCATTCGGACCTGTCACCCCGCATGCGCGAAAAAGTCTGGCGGCAGGCGGTGACGGGCGAAGTGAAGGTGGTGGCCGGCGCGCGCTCGGCGCTTTTCCTGCCCTTCGACAATCTCGGTCTGATCATCGTCGATGAGGAGCACGACCCGGCCTATAAGCAGGAAGACCGCGTCTATTATAATGCCCGCGACATGGCGGTCGTGAGAGCGCGGATCGCGGAATTCCCTGTCGTGCTGGTGTCGGCCACGCCATCGGTGGAAAGCCAGGTCAACGGCAGTTCGGGGCGTTATAACACCATTCATCTGCACACGCGGTTCGGCGATGCGGCGATGCCCGATCTGCACCTTGTCGATATGCGCCGTCATCCGCCAGAGAGGGGAGGGTTTCTGTCGCCCGTCCTGCTGCGAGGCATCGGCAAGACCATCGAGAAGGGCGAGCAGGCTCTGCTCTTCCTCAATCGCCGTGGTTATGCGCCGCTGACGCTCTGCCGCGTTTGCGGCCACCGTTTCCAATGCCCGCAATGTTCCAGCTGGCTGGTGGAGCACCGGTTCCGCAATCAATTGCAGTGCCACCAGTGCGGCCACAGCGAGCCGACGCCCGATCATTGCCCGGAATGCGGAACCTTCGATCATCTGGTGGCCTGCGGGCCGGGTGTGGAGCGCATCGCCGAGGAGGTGGAGAAACATTTCCCCGAGGCCCGCACCATCGTGCTCTCCTCCGATCTCATGGGCGTCAAGCGCCTGCGGCTGGAACTGGAGGCGATCGTCAAGGGCGAGGCCGATATCGTTATCGGCACGCAGCTCGTCGCCAAGGGACATAATTTTCCGCTGATGACACTTGTGGGCATCGTCGATGCCGATCTGGGCCTTGCCAATGGCGATCCGCGCGCGGCGGAGCGAACGTTTCAGCTGTTGTCGCAGGTGACGGGACGTGCCGGGCGAACGGGGTTGAAGAGCCATGGCCTGTTGCAGACCTATCAGCCGCAGCACCCCGTCATGCAGGCCATCGTTTCGGGCGATGCATCGGCCTTCTACGAAAGGGAGATTGTGGAGCGGGAAAAAGCCGTTCTGCCGCCTTTCGGACGGCTTGCCTCGATCATCGTCTCCGCCGATACGCGCGGGGAAGCGGAAACCCATGCCCGGGGCTTGAGGGCCGCAGCCCCGCAGGTTACCGGCATCATGCTGCTCGGCCCGGCGGAAGCGCCGCTCGCGCTGATCCGTGGCCGTCACCGTTTCCGCCTCCTGGTGCACGGGCGGCGCAATTCCGACATGCAGTCTTTTCTCCGCACGCTTCTGGCCAATGGCCCGAAAGAGCGCGGCAGCGTGCATGTGCAGCTCGATATCGACCCGCAAAGTTTCCTTTGAACTTTGCCGCCGGGGCGTTTTCCCGCTGTCATGACCGTGTCATAACGCAGCAGGCAGTCAAAATGATTTGGGGAACGAGATGGAGTTTTATTTTCCCGCCGAGTTCGGCGAGCAGCTGGCATTCGGAGCGGCGGTGGTTTCGGCCGTGATGGGGCTTTTTTTCATGTTTGCGCCGGGTATTACGCTGCGTGCCTTCGGTCTGCAGCCGGCGGGTGAGCGCAGGGATGGTTATGTACTCGTGCGCTCGTCGCTTGCCGGGTTCTATCTCGGTCTCGGCGCCGCCGCGCTGCTTCTCGCGCAGCCCATGGTCTATCTCGCCTTTGGGGCGGCCTTCGGCCTCAGTGTCTTTGGCGGCATTCTCTCCATACTCTCCGATGGTGGCGCAACCATGCGGAATTTCTTACTTCTGGTTGTACACTTTCTGCTCGCTGCACTGTCGTTGAGCTACGTGTTCGGGCTGGTCTGAAGCGGGCTTTTTGCCTTTTGTGACGCACAGATGCCGCATCCTGGGCGAAATCGGAAAATTTAAACGCATTCCCCCTTGCCCAAACGGCGCTTTCCGCTATTACGCGTGTTGCGAGTCCCGGCGTCCTATGCTAGACGGACCGCGAAATTGGGAAAAGGCAGGGGGGAATTCCGGTCTTTTTCGGGGAAATTGAAACGATTTCAAGAATTTGATGCGGTGGAGCCCCATCGCTGATGGTCTTGGACGATTAGCAGGGAAAAAGTGCCCGTGGCAGACACCTCCCATGGAACATCCGGTGTAGCGGAAAGGTATGCGTCGTCGCTTTTCGAGCTTGCTTTGGAAGCGGGTGCGGTCGAAGCGGTTCAGGCCGATCTGGATAAGTTCGGCGCACTTCTCGACGAAAGCGACGATTTGAAGCGTCTGGTTGCGAGCCCGGTGTTTTCCGCCGAGGATCAGTTCAAGGCAATCACCGCGATCTGCGAAAAGGCCGGCATTGCCGGTCTCGCGCTCAATTTCCTCAAGGTCGTTGCGAATAACCGCCGTCTCTTTGCCGTTCCCGGTATGATCCGCGCCTACCGCACCATTGCCGCTGCCCACCGCGGCGAAATCACCGCCGAGGTTACCTCGGCACATGCGCTCGACGAGGCGCAGGAAACTGAACTGAAGGCGGCGCTGAAGAGCGTTACCGGCAAGGATGTGGCGGTTTCCGTTACCGTCGATCCGTCGATCCTCGGCGGCCTAATCGTCAAGGTCGGCTCTCGCCAGATCGATACGTCTCTTCGCACCAAACTTTCCACCCTTAAGCTTGCACTGAAAGAGGTTGGCTGATGGATATCCGCGCCGCGGAAATTTCCGCAATTCTGAAAGATCAAATCAAAAATTTCGGCAACGAGGCGGAAGTCTCGGAAGTCGGTCAGGTGCTTTCCGTCGGTGACGGTATCGCCCGCGTCTATGGCCTCGACAATGTTCAGGCCGGCGAAATGGTCGAGTTTCCCGGCGGCATTCGCGGCATGGCGCTCAACCTCGAAGCCGACAACGTCGGTGTGGTTATCTTCGGTTCGGACCGTGACATCAAGGAAGGCGACACCGTAAAGCGGACTGGCGCTATCGTTGACGTTCCTGTCGGTCCGGAACTGCTCGGCCGCGTCGTTGACGCGCTCGGCAACCCGATCGACGGCAAGGGCCCGATTAATGCCGCCAAGCGTTCGCGCGTTGACGTCAAGGCTCCCGGCATCATTCCGCGCAAGTCGGTTCATGAGCCGATGTCGACCGGCCTCAAGGCCATCGATGCGCTCATCCCGGTTGGCCGCGGCCAGCGCGAGCTCGTCATCGGCGACCGCCAGACCGGCAAGACCGCCATCATTCTCGACACGATCCTGAACCAGAAGGCCATTCACGACAATGGCCCGGATGGCGACAAGCTTTATTGCGTCTACGTCGCTATCGGTCAGAAGCGTTCGACCGTCGCCCAGTTCGTGAAGGTTCTGGAAGAGCGCGGTGCACTGCAGTACTCGATCATCGTTGCGGCCACCGCTTCCGATCCGGCTCCGATGCAGTACCTCGCTCCGTTCGCCGGCTGCGCCATGGGCGAGTACTTCCGTGACAACGGCAAGCACGCTCTCATCGGCTACGACGACCTTTCCAAGCAGGCCGTTGCCTATCGTCAGATGTCGCTTCTGCTGCGTCGTCCTCCGGGCCGCGAAGCTTATCCGGGTGACGTTTTCTACCTCCACTCCCGTCTTCTCGAGCGCGCTGCAAAGCTCTCCGACGAAATGGGCGCCGGTTCGCTGACGGCTCTGCCGGTCATCGAAACGCAGGGTAACGACGTTTCGGCCTTTATTCCGACCAACGTGATCTCGATCACCGACGGCCAGATCTTCCTTGAAACCGACCTGTTCTATCAGGGTATCCGCCCGGCCGTTAACGTCGGTCTGTCGGTTTCGCGCGTTGGCTCCGCCGCCCAGATCAAGGCGATGAAGCAGGTTGCCGGCTCGATCAAGGGTGAACTCGCCCAGTATCGCGAAATGGCCGCCTTCGCCCAGTTCGGTTCGGACCTCGACGCTTCCACGCAGCGCCTGCTCAACCGCGGCGCCCGCCTGACCGAGCTTCTGAAGCAGCCGCAGTTCTCTCCGCTCAAGACGGAAGAGCAGGTTGCGGTGATCTTCGCCGGTGTCAACGGCTACCTCGACAAGGTTCCGGTCGCACAGGTCGGCAAGTTCGAGCAGGGTCTGCTTTCCTACCTCCGCTCGGAAGGCAAGGCGATCCTCGACACCATCCGCACGGAAAAGGCTATCAGCGACGATACCAAGGGCAAGCTCAAGGGCGCTCTTGATAGCTTCGCCAAGTCTTTCTCGTAATCAGGGCTCTTTTACTCGGACGGATAACGGATGCCTTCACTAAAGGATCTGAAAAACCGCATTGCCTCCGTAAAGGCGACGCAGAAGATTACCAAGGCGATGAAAATGGTCGCCGCGGCGAAGCTTCGGCGCGCCCAGGAAGCTGCGGAGGCCGCCCGGCCTTATTCTCAGCGCATGAGCGCCGTTCTCGCCAACATCGCCAAGGCGGTCGAGGCGGACGTTGCTCCGGCGCTGATGACCGGCACCGGCAAGAACGACGTGCATCTGCTCGTCGTCTGCACGGCTGAGCGTGGTCTTTGCGGCGGTTTCAACTCGCAGATTTCCCGTTTTGCCCGCGATCACGCCCGCAAGCTGATTTCGGAAGGCAAGACGGTCAAGATCATCACGGTCGGCAAGAAGGGTTACGACGCCCTGCGTCGCGAATTTGCAGCGAACATCATCGAGCGCATCGAACTGCGCGACGTGAAGAAGGTCGGCTTTGAAAACGCCGACCAGATCGCCAAGAAGGTGATCTCGCTCTTCAACGCCGGTGAGTTCGATGTCTGCACGCTGATCTACTCGGAATTCAAGTCCGTCATCAGCCAGATCCCGACCGGCCTGCAGCTCATTCCGGCCGCAACGCCTGTTGTGGAAGAGGATGCCGCGACGCAGAACGCCGTCTACGAATATGAGCCGGATGCGGCTTCTATTCTGGAAGACCTTATTCCGCGCAACATTTCGGTTCAGGTTTTCCGGGCTCTGCTCGAAAACGTTGCCGGTGAAATGGGCGCCAAGATGAGCGCGATGGACAATGCAACGCGCAATGCCGGTGAGATGATCAACAAGCTGACGCTGTCCTACAACCGTCAGCGTCAGGCTCAGATCACCAAGGAACTCATTGAAATCATTTCGGGCGCGGAAGCGCTCTGAGGTAAGGAAAGAGGGTAAGGATAATGGCTAAGGCAGCTACCCCCAAGAAAACCGCAGCGGTGAACGGCGCGGGCAAGGTTACCCAGGTTATCGGCGCTGTTGTCGACGTGGCGTTCGAAGGCGAACTGCCTCCGATCCTGAACGCGCTCGAAACCGAGAACAATGGCAACCGCCTCGTTCTGGAAGTCGCGCAGCATCTCGGCGAAAACGTCGTTCGCACCATCGCCATGGACTCGACCGAAGGTCTGGTTCGCGGTCAGGGCGTCGTCAACACGGGTGCACCGATCTCCGTTCCGGTTGGTCCGGAAACGCTCGGCCGTATCATGAATGTCATCGGTGAGCCGGTTGACGAAGCCGGTCCGATCGTTACCGCTTCCAAGCGCGCGATCCACCAGGACGCACCGGCCTATGTCGAGCAGTCGACGGAAGCGCAGATCCTCGTCACCGGCATCAAGGTCGTCGACCTTCTGGCTCCTTACGCCAAGGGCGGCAAGATCGGCCTGTTCGGCGGCGCCGGCGTTGGCAAGACGGTTCTCATCATGGAACTGATCAACAACGTCGCCAAGGCGCACGGCGGTTACTCGGTATTCGCCGGTGTTGGTGAGCGTACCCGTGAAGGTAACGACCTCTATCACGAAATGATCGAGTCGAACGTCAACAAGCTCGGCGGCGGCGAAGGCTCCAAGGCAGCACTGGTTTACGGCCAGATGAACGAACCGCCGGGCGCCCGCGCTCGCGTCGCTCTGACCGGTCTGACGATCGCTGAAAACTTCCGTGACGAAGGCCAGGACGTTCTGTTCTTCGTGGACAATATCTTCCGCTTCACGCAGGCTGGTTCGGAAGTGTCGGCTCTGCTTGGCCGTATTCCTTCGGCCGTGGGCTACCAGCCGACGCTCGCAACCGACATGGGCCAGATGCAGGAACGCATCACCACCACGACCAAGGGTTCGATCACCTCGGTTCAGGCCATTTACGTTCCCGCCGACGACTTGACCGACCCGGCACCTGCCACCTCGTTCGCCCACCTTGACGCAACGACGGTTCTGTCGCGTTCGATCGCTGAAAAGGGTATCTACCCGGCTGTTGACCCGCTCGACTCCACCTCGCGTATGCTTGACCCGATGATCGTCGGCGAAGAGCACTATGAAGTGGCTCGTAAGGTTCAGTCGACCCTGCAGCGCTACAAGGCTCTCCAGGACATCATCGCCATCCTCGGCATGGACGAACTGTCGGAAGAAGACAAGCTGACGGTTGCCCGCGCCCGCAAGATCGAGCGTTTCCTGTCGCAGCCGTTCTTCGTTGCTGAAGTCTTCACCGGTTCGCCGGGCAAGCTGGTCGCTCTCGAAGACACGATCAAGGGCTTCAAGGGCCTGGTCAACGGCGAGTATGACAACCTGCCGGAAGCTGCTTTCTACATGGTCGGTTCGATGGAAGAAGCCATCGAAAAGGCAAAGAAGCTGGCTGCCGAGGCTGCCTGATCATGAATTGGCGGGCGCGTGGCTTTAGCCGCGCGCCCTGCCGACAATGGTGGCGAAACCGGACGGCTTTCGCCTGCGTTGTAAAAGACAAGTCCGTGACGCCCGCGTAATTGAAAAGAAGTGAATAGCCATGGCTGACAGTTTCAAATTCGATCTCGTTTCCCCGGAGCGTCTGCTCGTTTCCGAAACGGTTACGGAAGTCGTCATCCCGGCTACGCTGGGTGAAATGACCGTTCTGGCCAATCATGCGCCGACGATGACCACGATCAAGCCCGGCCTGGTAACGGTAAAGTTCGCTTCCGGCGAGACGCATAAATATGTCGTCTTCGGTGGTTTTGCCGATATTCTGCCGACCGGCTGCACGCTTCTCGCCGAATCCGCCGTTTCGGCCGATGACATGTCTCCCGACACGCTGCAGAAGCGTATCGATGCGGCCAAGGCCGAAATCGAAGAGGGCAATCATCACCACGAACATCTGACCAAGCTTGAAAAGCACCTTTACGAACTGACGAACCTGCATGAGGTTCTCGTCGCTGCTTGAAAGCACCGGGCGGGTTCGAAAGAATGACTGCCCACAAAAAACCTAAAGCAGAAAGCGGCCGTTTCGGTCGCTTTTTTGTTTTGGGCTGTTGCCTCACCATATCAGGCGAAGCATGGCTGCTTTCGCATAGAAACCCGTAACTTGGCCCGGTCTGAGATTCCGAATGGCGTTGGCGGGATTGCATCAGTGATGGACGTGCGGAAAATGGGTGAGGCAAGGAGCGCCTTCAACGGGCGCACCCGGGAAACCGATTCCGATTTTCAGGGCTTTCGGTTAGATGTGATAACCGGGAAGAAATGCTGCTTTGAGAACGTGAGAGAGACGAAGCGGATTTTCGTCATGGAGGAGTGATCGGGTGTCGGCAAAGGCAAGTTACAGAAGGGTCGCAAGAACCGCTTTGCGCGAAGGGGCCATAGTGGAGGGCGAGAGGGCGGTGCCGGAGGAGGTGCCGGTTGCCTTTTCCTATGGCGGCAGCACCCATGCCGTGATGATGGCCAGCCCCGCTGATCTTGTCGATTTCGCGGTCGGTTTCAGTCTTACGGAAGGCATCATATCCACAAGGGCGGAAATCCGTTCCATCGAGGTAATCGAGGCCGGACAGGGCTTCGATGTTCAGGTGGATTTGCAGGATGCCAATGCGGATGCGCTGAGGGCAAGACGGCGGCATATGGCAGGCCCCGTCGGCTGCGGTCTTTGTGGCATTGAATCCATAGAACAGGCGGTCCGCGTGGTACCGGAGTTGAGCGGCGTGGAAGTCTCCGTTGACGGAGATGACATCGTTGCTGCGGTTAAAGCGCTGAATGAAGCGCAAAGCCTCAATCGCGAAACAAGGGCAGTTCACGGCGCGGGTTTCTACAATCCTCAAAAAGGGCTGCTTGCTGTCCGCGAAGATGTCGGCCGGCACAATGCGCTCGACAAACTCGCAGGTGCGGTTGTCAATGCGGACCTATCGCCCGATACGGGCATTGTGGTGGTCACCAGCCGCCTGTCGGTGGAAATGGTCCAGAAGACCGCCATTCTTGGCAGCCCCATTCTGGCGGCGATCTCCGCGCCCACAGCGCTCGCCATCGAAACGGCCGAGAGTTCGGGTGTCACACTTGTGGCGCTGGTGCGGGGTGAAGATTTTGAAATCTTCACCCGGGCGGATCGTATCCTTCTATAACATTAAGGCCGCCGTTTCCCGGCGGCCCTTGGCTTCAGAGCGGGCCTAGAATTCCGCCCATTCGGCTGCTGCGTTTCCGTGAGATCTTGGCGCGGCGGCATATCGCGGTTGCGGCGTCGGGAGCCGGGTGACGACGGCCGGTTTTTTGTCGGCCGGGCGAGCGGGCGATGCCTCGTGGGATATTCTGAACTGCCGCAGCAATTCGTGCAGATTTTCCGCTTCCGTGGCGAGGCCGTGGCTGGCGGCGGTGGTTTCCTCCACCATGGCGGCGTTTTTCTGGGTGGCCTGATCCATGACGTTGACGGCCTGATTGATTTCGCTGAGACCATTCGCCTGCTCGCGCGAGGCTTCAACGATCGCCGAGACATTGGTGTCGATCTCGCTCATCTGCGACTGGATATCCCGGAGCGCGCCGCCGGTTCTGCCCACCAGATCCACACCGTTGGCGACCTGCTCGCGGGAGGTGTTGATGAGGGATTTGATTTCCTTGGCCGCAACGGCGGACCGTTGTGCGAGTTCGCGGACCTCCTGCGCCACAACGGCGAAACCCTTGCCCGCTTCGCCGGCCCGGGCGGCTTCGACACCCGCATTGAGGGCCAGAAGATTGGTCTGGAAGGCGATGTCGTCAATGACGCCGATGATATTGGTGATTTCACCCGAGGACCGCGAAATCGCATCCATGGCGGAAATTGCCTGCTGGACGATATCGCCGGAGTGTTCGGCATGTTCTCTTGTTCGCAGCACCAGCTTTCCGGCCTCGCCGGCGCGCCGGCTGGCATCGGTAACGGTGGTGGTGATTTCCTCCAGCGCGGCTGCTGTCTCTTCCAGCGAGGCGGCCTGCTGTTCGGTACGCTGCGAAAGCTGATCGGCAGCGATGCGGATTTCGCCGGAGCCCGAAGCGATTGTCGAGGCATTATGGGCGATAGTCTGCATGGTGGCCTGCAGCTTGGCGACGACTTCGTTGAAGTCCGCGCGCAGCTTTTCCATGCTGGGCACGAAGCTGTTGTCGAGGCGCTGCACAAGATCACCTTCGGCCAGCGCCCGCAGGGCATCGGCAAGCACACTGATGGCGCTCATGCGCGGCGTGACATCTGTGGCGAATTTCACCACTTTGACAACCTTGCCCGCCTCGTCCAGCACCGGATTATAGGCAGCCTGTATCCATATTTCCTTGCCGTTCTTTCCATAGCGGACAAATTCATCCGAGATGAATTCCCCTCCCGCCAGTCGCGGCCAGAAATTGCCATAGGCAGGCGAGGCGGCATAGGCCGGATCGCAGAACATGCGGTGATGCCTGCCTTCGATTTCCTTGAGGTCGTAATTCACCGTGGCGCAGAAATTCGGGTTGGCGGTGATGATGGTGCCATCCGGGAAAAACTCGATGGTGGCCTGCGAACGGGAGAGCGCCTCCAGCTTGCCCGCATCGTCCAGGGCCCTGATTTTCTTGGCGGTGATGTCGGTGGCGATCTTCACGACCTTATAGGGTTTGCCGGAACGGAAAACCGGGTTGTAAGAGGCCTCGATCCAGATGACCGAGCCGTCCTTGCGGATACGGCGATATTCCCTGGCCTGGAACTCGCCACGGGCGAGAGACTCCCAGAATTCCTGATAGGCCCGCGACGCGGCAAGCTCGCTGTCGCAGAAGATGCGATGGTGCTTGCCGACGATCTCGGTGAGATCATAACCCAGCGCCGTGCAGAAATTTTTATTCGCGGTGAGGATATTACCCTTGAGATCGAATTCTATGACCGCCTGCGATCTCGATATGGCATCGAGTATATTTCTGTTATCTGCGCTTTTCCCTAACCCCAGCATTATACGTCCCCCAAAAACGGCCCACGGCGCGGTGAGCCGCACAAGATATGCGGTCCACGTCGTATCATGTTGAACAACGAACAGGTTTGCCGCCGAAGGCAGCAATGCAGGCACTTCCGTCTTTCCGCCTCGGTCAGGTATTGGGCCAGCGTGAAATTCCTGCCGGCGTGATACGCTTCCACGGCTTTTAATATTAGATATCTATAATATTAAAATGTTCTTATTTAGTAAGGTGACGTAAAGAGTAAAAACAAAACCGCCGGGCAGGAAGCGCCGGCGGTCTGGACTGATCGATAGTCTTCGTGTTGCGTGGCCAGCCGAAAAGGCCTGATTAGGCCGCGAGATCTTCCGCTTCGGTTCCCTTGAACATTTTCGCAAGGTTGAGGAAGCAGATCATGCCGTGTTCGTTGGCGATGATGCCTTCCGAATAGGACTTGTCGAAGGAAGCCGAGATTTCCGGAACCGGCTGAACCTGGTTTGCCGGGATCGTCAGAATGTCGGAAACGCGGTCGACGAGCATGCCGATGACCATGTTGTGCACTTCCGCCACCACGATGGCGCTTCTCTCATTGGCGACAGTGCTCTTCATGCCGAGCTTGTGAGCCAGATCGATGATCGGAATAACAGAGCCGCGCAGGTTCATGACGCCGATGACGTCTTTCGGTGCGTGGGGAATGGGCGTAGAAGGCGCCCAGCCGCGAATTTCGCGGATGGTCGTCGTCTTCACGCAGAATTCCTGATCATGCAGGCGGAACGCGATGATTTCGAGCGTCTCACCGCCAAAATTGGTAGAGTTAATCATTGCCATCAGAATTCTTCCCAATGCTCGCTGTGGAGGCCGGCGCAAGTGCACCGACACTTGCATATGCGGATTTGGCGTTCTGCCTGGTGCCTGAACAGCCGGAAACAATATTTCCGTCTTCAATGGATGATTTGTATCATCAGATGGTTTCGCAAACCTAAATGCGAAGTGGCCCTAGAGTATTTTACGCATTGTCCGGATGTAAAAACCGCCACGCACTTTTACTGGAAATGCTAATATTCCTTCTCGTAAAATATGCCGGCTGCGCCTTCGCCATCGCCACCGGCTTCCCCGCGTAGCTTCACACCCCGCCCGACATCGAGGTTGATGATGGCTTTTGCGCCGGACTCGCCGCTTTGCTGCAGCTCGAGATAGGTTCTTTCGTTCAGATATTTACCGGCGGAAACACGGGCCTGTCCTTCGGAATCGGTCGAAATATCGAGATCGTCGACGCCGAGATTGCTTCTGAGCTTGTCGAACAGCGAGGTGGAACGCCCGCCGGCCAACTGGGCGGCGGCATCGGCCAGCCTTGCGATTTGCAGAGCCGAGAGTTTCGACATGGACTGGCCGAAGATCAGCTGCGCCATCACCTCATCCTGTGGCAGGGCGGGTGCCGAGGAGAAGGCAAAGGTCGGATCGTTGGCGTTGCCGGAAACGGCCACCGTGATGGTCGTCGAGCCGACCGTCGAGTCCGCCTTCATATCGAGGACCGGAACGAGGCCGCCGCCGAAACTGATATTGCCGGTGGTGAAATCGAGGCGGCGAGTGAGGATTTCGAGCCGGCCACGGCGCATTTCGAAGCCGCCGGAAATGACGGGAACGGCTGCCGTGCCACGGATCGTCAGATTGCCCGTGAGTTCCGCATCGATGCCGCGTCCGCGTACGAAGATGCCGCTCGGTGCGTTCACCTGCAGATCGAGATTGATGGTGGACGAGCTGCCGCTGCCGCCCTGATCAGCCCCGAGCGCCTTGGCCTGCGCGCGCACCTTTGGGGGGGCGTTCTTGTGCTTGACATCGATTTCCGTCAGCGAGGCCGGAAGCTTTTCCGGAATTGTGATGGCGCTTCTGTCCAGCGTCAGGTTGCCGCCCAGCACGGGGGAATTCAGCAGCGGGCCCTTCAACGTCAGCGTGCCGCTTACCACCGTCGTCACCAGCGTGCCGTCATTATAACCGGCGCGATTGAGCGTGATCGATATATCGGCGGGGAAACCAGAACCACCGGCTATGCCGACGCTGCCGGTTCCCGAGATCGTTCCGCCGCTCGCCAGCTTGCCCGTCAGTCGCGAAATGACGGCGCGGTCGCGGTCGAAGGTGATGGTGGCGCCCAGGTCGTTGATGGTCAGGTTCCGGCGCACATCGGTCAGGCGCGTACCATCGGTGGTGATGCTGCCGGTAACGACAGGTGCGGAAGCGCTGCCGGAAATCTTCACATCGATGGCGGCGGTGCCGTCCACATCGAGGCCCTGCGATGCGGTTTGCGCCGCGACGGCGGAGAAGGGCAGTCTGCCGGAAAACGCCATGGAAAGCGGACGATTGCCGGCGATGCCGAGCGAGCCGCCGCCGGACAGCGACATGCCGCCCTGGCCGGATACATTGGTGTCGATCTGCAAGGTGCCGCCGGCAAAGCGGCCGTTCGCCTTGATGCCGAGCGCGGCGAGGCCTGCCGAACGTGTCTGCGCGACCTCGGCATTGGTCCAGTTCAGATTATAATCGACCGCGGGGTTCGATGCCGCACCCTTGGCGCTTACCGTGCCGGAGATGCTGCCTGCCGCATCCAGTCCGGTGGCGAAGGCATTTGCGAGACTGGCGGGCAGCGAACGGATATCGGCATTGATGTCGAGCGTCGATCCGGCGCTGCCGTTGACCTCAACGCGCCCTTCACCTGTGATGATGGTCAGATCTGAGATACGGGCCGTGCCGTTCTGGATGGCGATGGTGCTCGGTTTTTCAAGGCGAACCGCAATGCCCTTGGGGGCGGCGGAAAAGGCGTCGACGCGCACTGTCATCGGCGATCCGCCGGTCTCAGCGCTGCCCTTTACCACGAGCGGCGCATTGTCGTAACGGCCATTGACGTCGAACTGGGTCGTCGTGCCGGAATGGCCGATGGTGGCATTCAGGCCCGATATCGCGGCGGCGCCGGCATTGACGCTATCGGCGCTGACCTTGCCATTGATGGCGAGAGCCTGAAGATCGTCGATGGAAATATCGGCGGCGAGTTTCGAGATCGTTGTCGTGCCCTGGCGGATGCTGTTGCCATTGGCCTTGATCGTCGCGGCAATTCGGCCATTGGCGTTGCTCAGGGCGATATCGCCGGAAATATCGCCATCCGCCTGCTGCGCGGCGAGGGCCGCGAGCAGGGCGAGGTCGGGGAAATTGAAGGAGAGATTGCCCGATGGCAGGAATTGCTGCGAGAATTGCAGCTGCCCGTTCAGGATGTTCCGGCCTACGGCCACATGCAGCTCGGGGATGGCCGTGCCGTTTTCGGTCTGCACCACATCGGCATGGGCGTCGATCTTCTGTCGGTCGAGGCTGCCGCTGGCGGTGAGCTTTGCCTGAGGCGCGGCGGGATCGGCCTTGCCGGTTGCATTGACCTTCAGCGATTCAAGTGTTCGCCCGGCAAGGATTGCGCTTTCGGAACTCAGGGTGACGTTGAAATCCGGTGCTGCCAGCGCGCCGCTGGCCTCGATTGCAAAATCGGCGACGCCCTTCGCCTGTGGCGTCAGTTTTTCAAGAGCGGGAAATTTACCCGTCAGGCTGGCGCTCAATGCATCGTTTTCGAGGCCGACATTGCCGGTTGCTTCGATGGTTCCCGACTTGACGACGAGGTTTTCAAGGCTGGTGCGTCCGCCGATGGTCACGTCGATATCGCCCTGGAGGGCGATGGTGGTGTCGAACTTTTCCGCAAGGGCCGGTGGAAGGGTAGCGGGCAGCGCGAAGAGCTGCACGCTGGAGGTCAGGCGATTGCCGGCGAGATCGAAACTGCCGTTCAAAGTCCCACCGACACTGGCGCTTTCCAGCGTTGCGCCGTCGAAGCCGATAGCTGACGAAGTGAGGCTGAGCGGCGCCTTGATGGTGAGGGGCGCCCGCACCAGCCGGTCGATATCGGGGCTGACGAAGGAGGATTGCGCCACGGACAGGACCGTCGCGATCGTGCCGCTGCGATTGGCGATGTTGAGATCGGCGCTTTCGGCCGTCAGCTTGACGTCATCGAGCCTGCCTTGCGGCAGGGAAAGGCTGCGCAAGGATACCGTCGTGTTGAGATGCGCGGCGTCTGCACCGCCCTTGAGGGAAAGATCAAGGCCGTTGATGAGGGCCTGAACTTCGCCATTCTCCAGCGGCCAGCGAAAATCCACGGGGCCGGCGGTGCCGATGAGATTGGCGGCGAGATCGTTCTGACCGTTCGGATCGACCGTGCCTGACGCCGTCAACAGCAGGGTGCCGGTCTCCAGCGTGCTGCTGCCGATTTCGATGCGGCCCTGCGGCGAAAGGGTTGCATTTGCGTCGAGCTTTGTCTCGCCAGCAAAAAGCTGACGGAAGGCTGGGGGCAGAAGCAGATCGGGCTGACCACCGCCTGCAATTTCGATACGGCGGGTGCCATCATCTGCAAGAAGGTGGCGGCCGGTAACGTTGACGACAGGGTTGCCGGCGACATTGCCGCGCAGCGTGCCTGTCCAGTTGGAAAGCGGGCCTTCGCCGTTGAGGTCTATCGCCACCGCAGGCGTTCCCGGAAGCGAAAGCAGCGTGGCGAGAAGACCGCCTTCGGGCTCCTTCATCTCCGCTTTCAGCTTCAGGACATTCTCATTCGGAAGGAAGGCGATGTCGGCATTAACCTCAGCATCCGGCGCATTGAGCCGATGGGCGGTGAGCGACAGCCGCATATCGTCCTGGGCAGCCGTCAGGTTGCCTTCCGCGTTCAGGTCGAAGGGACGGCCGAGAAGCGATTGGCCAAGGCTGATATCCGGAAAGCTGAACTTGTCGACGGCGATTTCGATCGGCAGCGAGGAATTGCCGGAGCTCTTGGTCGATGTCTGCTCCGGGGCAAGCGGTTTGCGCTCGACATTGATCGATCCGGCCGAGACCCGGTCGGCATGGAAGGTGCCGGCAAGCAGCGAGAGCGGCGACCAGTCGACGGCGATCTGGTTCACGCGGGCATAGGGTCCCTGCCGGTCTGAAAGGGTGACATTGTCGAGCCGCAGGCGGCCGGTCAAAAGGCCGCTCGGGGGCGAAATCTCGATTACCTGATCGGGCGTGGAAACGAGCGATGAAATCTGCTTTGCGGCAATTCTTGCGCCCATCGGGGTAAAACCGACGAACAGAACCGCAAGCAACACCAGCACGACCCCGCACAAAGCAGCGTAGCCCAGCCATTTCAGCAATCGAATCAACGTTTTCATAAAGGGTAATCTACACTCTGTTGCAAGGGTGTTCGACTGCGGCGTTTAAAAAGACTGACCGATGCCAGCATAAATGCCGAAACTGTTGCCACCATCGTATTTGTCGAGCGGCATGGCGACATCGAGACGCAGAGGCCCGAAGGGCGTCGCGTAACGCAGACCGATACCGGCGCCAGCCCGGATATCGGAAAAATCGGGTGCCACGTCTTCCGAAACCACACCCGCATCGATGAAGGGGACGATGCCGATCGTGTCGGTGACCTTGATGCGGGCCTCGATGGAGCCGACGACATAGGAGCGGCCGCCCGTCGCATCGCCGGCGGCATTATAGGGCGATATTTCCTGATAGCTGTAGCCGCGTACCGATCCGCCGCCGCCGGCATAAAAGCGCCTGGTGGTGGGTATGTCCTGCAGATCGCTGCCACCGACCAGCACGCCGCCGGAAAGCTTTCCGGCCATGATCAACCGGTCCTCGGCGCCAAGTCCCTTATAGCCCGAAATGGAGCCTTCGAAAGAGGAAAAGAAGGTGCCGTTCAGTGCTTCATAGCTTGGCTTGGCGGCCACAGAGGCGCGAAAGCCTTCTGTTGGGTTCAGTTTGTCGTCGCGTGTATCACGAACGAATTCCAGCGGGATGGAGGTGGTGAGATATTCGTTCTTGCCGAATGCGTCTTCCGTATCGGCCCATTGCACCTCGAGGCCGGCTGCGGCCGTATCGGTATCGTTCAGCTCGTAGGCGAAACCGGCCGTGCCAGTCACGGTCTTGGCGTCGTATGTATCCGGGTGTTCGGTCTTGGCAATCAGGCTGGTCTTGAAGGTGGTGCGCGGATTGAACATGCCGGGCTTGGTGAAAGTGATACCCGCCGAATAATCCATGCCTTCGACGCTCGATGCCTCTGCGATGCGCGAAACCGAACCTTCGATACGCAGCGATTCCGCCTGCCCGAACAGGTTCCTGTGGCCCCAATAGCCCTGAAGGCCGATGCCTTCCGTGGTGTAATATTGCGCGCCGACGCCGAAATAGCGGTGCTTGCCTTCCGAAACCTCGATGGTAAGCGGAATGGTACCGTCGCGCGCCAGCGTTCCCGCTTCCTTGATGGTCAGGCTGGAAAAGACGCCGAGCTGTCGCAGCCTGTCGGCGGCCTTGCGCAGTTTTTCCGGCGAATAGGGCTCGCCGCCATTGAGGCGCGAATAACGGCGGATGAAATCGCCATCGACGGTTTTTTCACCCGTGACGGTCACCGTGCCGAGGGGCGCCACGGGACCGCCTTCGGCCGCCATGGTAATGTCCACCGTGTTTGTAGCGTGGTTGGCGACGGCCTCGCGTTTCGTCAGCTTCGCAAGCGGACGGCCTTCGGCCTTCAGATCATCGATCAACTTGTTGCCGGCGCGGATGATGGCGAGAGAACCCGCGTCGCCGCCGGTCGTCAGGCCATATTCCTCAAGGGTGCGGCCGGTGACATCGCCTTCAAGCCTGACATTGCCGAGTTTGAAGACCGGGCCGGGCGTAACCGTAATGACCACGGGTACCGGAGCGGAATGATCGAATACCGGATTGGGCGGCAGGCTATCCACATCCTTGCCGGCAACGGTGACCTTGACGATGCCGCCATAACGGGCGTTTTCATAAAGCGCCGCGATCAGCCTGTCCCGGTCGTCTCTTGCCTTTATCAGAAGGCCAAGATCACCGGAGGCCGGCTTGTCCTTGTCGGCAAGAAGAAGCGAACTGTTTTCCAGGCTGTCTTTCAGGGAACTATCGGCGTCCGTGGCATCGAGCGTGACGGCGTATTTGACGGGGTTGATAACCTCGACCTCGGGTTCTTCCGAACCCCAGAGGCGCATGCCGAACAGTTTGAAGGCAAAGGCATCACGGGTAAACGCCGGATACAGGGCGAACGTCACAGCAACCGCAAGCGCGGTGCCAGCTTTCCGATACGCAATACCTGTCTTCGGGTTAGTTCGTGTTCTTCGCATAAGCTGCTTTATGGTTGAGCCTTTATTGTCGCCCTAACCCGTTTCCTGTCCGTTAACGTTGCAATTTAATCATAAATAAACGGCTTTGAGGACCCTTGCGCTTGTGTTTTGCCGCCCAAAACGCAAAAAGCCCCGGTTGACCGGGGCTTCTGTGCAACGGTATTTCGCGAAGCGATTAGCGGCAACGCGCCGTGTAACGCTGACCGTACTGGTCGCGATAATAGCAATAGCCCGGTTCGGAAGCATTGCCGATCAGGGCACCGCCCACGCCGCCGATTGCCGCACCCACTGCCGCGCCACGAACGTTGCCCGTGATAGCGCCGCCAAGGACAGCACCGGAAACGGCGCCGATCGAAGCTCCCTTTTCGGTCTGCGTGCAGCTTGCGAGCGACAGGCCGACCAGCGCAAATATGATTGCCTTTTTCATGAAACTCTCTCCAACGTTACAATGAGCTCTTGTGGCTCGGTAGGCGTCCCATATTTATCTGCGGCGACTGCTACCTCCGACCGCCACAGATAACTAACAATTCGATGTCGTTTAGGGAAGCCTCCACTTTCGGCATTCCTCCGAGCGTAATCGATTGCGTCCCAAACAACGGCGCGGCGCAAAAAAGGTTCCAAAAATCCGGGTTTTTTGATGTGAATCAATTTTGTACTTTTCATCGGGTTCTATAAACGGTTTATTGGAATGGTTCAAAACAACGGCGAATTGACGCAGACGCGGTTAATGTGGCCCGCAAGGGTTGACGGTCCCGGTGTCGAGGCACAAAACGATCTGGTCAATTCTGGAGCATGGCATGGACTTCGAGGCATTTTTCACGACGGAACTGCAAAGCCTGCATTCTGAGGGACGTTATCGCGTTTTTGCGGATATCGAGCGCCAGCAGGGCAATTTCCCACGTGCGACACGGTATAACGCCAATGGCGAGCGCAAGGATGTGACCGTCTGGTGCTCCAACGACTATCTCGGCATGGGCCAGAACCCGAAAGTCATCGAAGCCATGAAGGCCGCCATCGATCACTGTGGCGCGGGTGCGGGAGGCACCCGGAATATTTCTGGCACCAACCACTACCACGTCCTGCTCGAGCGCGAACTTGCCGATCTCCACGGCAAGGAATCGGCGCTGATTTTCACCTCGGGTTATGTCTCCAACTGGGCGACCCTCGGCACGCTCGGTCAGAAAATTCCGGGTCTGATCATTTTCTCGGATGCGCTCAACCATGCATCGATGATCGAAGGCATCCGTTATGGCCGCTGCGAGCGGGTGATCTGGAAGCACAACGATCTCGAAGACCTCGAAGCCAAGCTCAAGGCGGCGGATCCGAATGCGCCGAAGCTGATCGCCTTCGAATCCGTCTATTCGATGGATGGCGATATCGCGCCGATCAAGGAAATCTGCGATCTGGCCGACCGTTATGGCGCCATGACCTATCTCGACGAAGTTCATGCCGTTGGCATGTACGGACCGCGCGGCGGCGGCATCGCCGAGCGCGAAGGCCTGATGGATCGCCTGACGATCATCGAGGGAACGCTCGGCAAGGCCTTCGGCGTCATGGGCGGCTATATTACCGGCTCCACGGCAGTTTGCGACTTCATCCGCTCCTTCGCTTCCGGCTTCATCTTCACGACGGCCCTGCCGCCGTCGCTTGCCGCCGGTGCGATTGCGTCGATCCAGCATCTGAAGGCAAGCCCCTTCGAGCGCGCCCGCCATCAGGACCGGGTGCGCAAGCTTCGCGGCCTTCTCGATGCGCGCGGTATTCCGCACATGGACAACCCAAGCCACATTGTGCCTGTCATGGTGGGCGATGCCGCCAAGTGCAAATGGATTTCGGATATCCTGCTCGACAGTCACGGTGTCTATGTGCAGCCGATCAACTATCCGACCGTGCCGCGCAAGACCGAGCGCCTGCGCATTACGCCGACACCACTGCACAGCGATGCCGATATCGAGCATCTGGTCGGCGCGCTGCACCAGCTCTGGTCGCATTGTGCGCTGGCGCGGGCGGTGGCGTGAGGCCGCAATTTAGATAAGAGAAGACCGGGCCGCGTTTACGCGGCCTTTTCTTTGGTGGCGATCAATTCGCGGGCGTGACGACGGGCCTCATCATCCGCTGCGAAGACATCTTCGATCGTGGCGGCGGAGCGGCCGTCATGCATGCGGTCCATGACCGTTTCGACGATCTCGGCCATATCGAGAAAACCGATATTGCCTGCAACGAAAGCGTGAAAGGCGGTCTCTTCGGCGGCGTTCAGGGCAGCGCCCTGTAGACCGCCGCGCTCCAGCGCGGTGCGAGCCAGACGGATCGCCGGGAAACGGGCCTCATCCGGCGCTTCGAAATCGAGCCGCGCAAGTTTTGCAAAATCCAGCCGCTCGACACTTAGATTGCCGCGTTGCGGATAGGTGAGGGCATAAGAAATCGCAGTGCGCATGTCGGGAGAGCCGAGCTGGGCGATATAGGAGCCGTCGGTGTAACCCACCATCGAATGGATGATCGACTGCGGGTGGACGATCACCTCCACCTGATCGGGCCTGAGATCGAAGAGATATTTCGCCTCGATCATTTCCAGCCCCTTGTTGAACATGGAGGCGCTGCCGATGGAAACCTTCAGCCCCATCGACCAGTTGGGATGGGCGCGGGCGATATCCGCCGTGACATTGGCCATCTCCTCGCGCGACCAGGTGCGGAACGGGCCGCCGGATGCGGTCAACACGATGCGTTCCACGGCCTGCTTGTGTTCGCCCGTCAGGCATTGGAAGATTGCGCTGTGCTCGCTGTCGACCGGGATCAGCCTGCCGCCGCCCTGCTTGACCGTGCGCAGAAAAACATCGCCAGCCGAAACCAGGCATTCCTTGTTGGCGAGCGCTATGTCTGCGCCACGCCGTGCGGCTGTAAGAGTAGGTGCAAGGCCGGGGGTTCCGGCAATCGCCGCCATCACCCAGCCGGCATCCGTCGACGCGGCCTCTTCGAGGCCGGATTTACCTGCCGCAACCGCGATGCCGGTGCCGGCAAGGGCCGATTTCAGCGCTTCGTATTTGTCGTCCTCGGCGGTAACCGCAAGCCGCACGCCGAATTCCCGCGCCTGTTCCGCCAGAAGCGCGATGTTGCCCGCGCCGGTCAAAGCCGTGATCTCGAACGCGTCGCGGCCACCCAGCTGGCGGACGACATCCAGCGTATTGGTGCCGATCGAACCGGTCGAACCCAATATTGTCAGCTTGCGTGGCATTTCACTGGCATTCGTCATTTTCAGTCCGTCGGTCGTTTCCGGTTCGCACCTCTCGGTGCACGTCGTTTTCCCGAAAACGCCATGCACTTTCGAGCAACATTCCTTAGCCTCTACCCGCGAAAACCAGCCATAACAAGGACAAAGCCGGGGCTATTGTTTTTGCGGAAGGCAAAGCCATATGCAAGAAAAACAATGAGAGGATATCGATGCGACGTTTTCTGGTTTCCAGCGGGTGGATTTTTGCGGCAAGCCTTGTGCTGGTCCTTGTCTTCATTCCTTTTGATCCGCGTCTTTCCGAAAGCGCGCAGGCGCTGCCAGGCGGCGTGGTCTCCTTCAATCGCGCCATTACCGATTTCGGAACCTTCCGCTGGATGCTCTATTCTACCGGCCTTCTGGCGATATTGGCCTATATCGCCGCACGGGTTTTAAAGGCGCAGACCTATAATGGACGGCTGAGGACGGCATGGCGGCTTCTTACCTATTTCTTCCTGACGATCGGAACGGCGAGCATTCTCGTCCATACGCTGAAATTCCTGATAGGACGGGCACGGCCGGAGCTTCTGCTGGAAATGGGCGCCTATAGCCTCACCCCATTTACCGGCGACAATCTCTATGAAAGTTTCCCCTCAGGCCATTCGACCGCCGCCGGGGCGTTTTTCGGCGCTTTCGCCATGTTGATGCCGCGCTTCCGCTGGGCGTTTCTCCTGCTTGCCCTTGTCATCGGTGTTTCGCGTGTCATCGTCGGTGCGCATTATCCAAGCGATGTCGCCGCCGGGCTTTTGCTCGGCATGTGGACGGCCATGGCCTTCGCCTTTATCTTTGCCCGGTCCGAAATGCTGTTCCGGTTCGATGCGCAGGGCTGGCCGCAGCCGAAGAATGTAAACCTCCTGGCGGCGGATACACGATAAGGCCTTCAAGCGGGATGTAAGGGGGAAGGTGATGGAAGAAGCGACAATCGCTCCGGGAAATGACGGCGGGGCCGTTCAGCACATCCGCACGTCCGTCGTCGTGGCCGGTGGCGGGCCGGCGGGCATGATGCTTGGCCTGCTGCTTGCGCGCAGCGGTATCGATGTTGTGGTCGTCGAGAAACACGGGGATTTTCTCCGCGATTTTCGCGGCGACACCATCCACCCTTCAACGCTTGAATTGATGGAGCAACTCGGTTTCATCGATGAGTTTCTGAGCCTGCCGCACACACGTGCACCAAGGCTGAATGCGATTATCGGCGGCGAGCGTATCACGATAGCGGATTTTTCCCGCCTGCCGGTCCGCCACCGCTTCATCGCCTTTATGCCGCAATGGGATTTTCTCAATTTCATTGTCGGCAAGGCGGGGCAATATGAAAATTTCCGATTGCTGATGAATGCGCCGGTGACCGGACTGATCGAGCGCGGCGGGCATGTCGGCGGTCTCACGGTCAGCACGCCGGAAGGCGTCATCGAGATCGAAGCCGATCTGGTGGTGGGGGCGGATGGGCGCAACTCCACCGTCCGCGAGGCGGCGGGGCTGGAAGTGCAGCGCTTCGGCATTCCGACCGAGGTGCTGTGGATGCGCCTTTCGAAACAGCCCGACGATCCGACGGAAACCATGGGGCATGCCGGTTCGCGGCAGGGTTTCGTCATGATCAACCGGGGCGATTACTGGCAATGCGGTTATGTGGTGCGAAAGGGATTTTTCGCCGACATAAAGCTGCAGGGAATTGAAGCCTTCAGGGACAGGGTTGCGGAAATCTGCCCTTTCCCACGCGAAAGGCTCGATGAGCTTAAGAGCTGGGACGATGTGCATCTCCTCACCGTCCGTATCGACCGGCTGAAGCGCTGGTGGAAACCCGGCCTGATCTGCATCGGTGATGCGGCCCACGCCATGTCCCCCGTCGGCGGTGTCGGCATTAATCTGGCCATTCAGGATGCGGTTGCGGCGGCCAATATATTGGTGCCGGTGCTCGTGTCCGGCCGGGCCATTGCCGATGACGATCTCGCCGCGATTGAAAAGCGACGATCCTTCCCGACCAAGGCCACGCAATTTCTGCAGCGGATGATGCGTATCGGCGGCAAGAAGGGCCGGGCCGATGCGGAAAAACCGAAAGGACCGCCAGCCTTTGTGCTGGCCATCATGCGGTTTCCGCTTCTTTCCCATTTGACCGGCCGGCTGGTGGGATTGGGTTTTCGCCGGGAAAAGATCGAGACGATGTGATGCCGCTCAGGCAGTGACGGCGGCTTCTTTCTCATATTTCAGCCCGATAACGGCGGATCCGATCAACCCCGGCTCGATGCGGCAGATGGCGGGAACGACCAGAGGGCGGTCGAAGCGCCTGAGAATGCGGCTCCTTACCACCTCGTCAAGAGCGGCGAGAAGCGCCTTCGAATTCGAAAGTCCGCCGCCGACCGGTACGATGGTTGCGCCGGTCACGTTGATCACCATTGCCAGAGGCGAGGCGAGAATATCGATAAGGACATCAATGGTTCTTGCGGCCTTCGGATCGCCCGCCTGCCAGGCTGCAATAATATCCTCGCTGGTCATCGCCTGCTGGTGAAGATGCGAATGCAGTTTTTCCATGCCACGGGCGCTGCCGATTGCGTCGACGCAGCCGGTAAGCCCGCAACCGCATTCGAAACGCGGCAGCGAAACCGGCGGATTTCCGGCCAATGTCGCGGCCACCGGCCCATGTCCCCATTCGCCGGCGAAACCGCCGTCGCTGTTGATGAGCTTGCCGTCGATCACCAGCCCGCCGCCGACACCCGTACCAAGGATGACGCCGAAGACCACGCGATGACCCCGTCCGGAACCGATTTCCGATTCGGCGATCACGAAGCAATCCGCGTCGTTCGATACGATGACGGGAAGGTTCAGCGCCTTTTCCAGCTCGTCCTTCAAGACCCTGCCATGGATGCTCTGAATATTGGCGACAGTGGCCTTGCCGGTGTCGGGATCGATGACGCCGGCAATCGACAGCGACACGCAGGCGGGTGTGCCGCCGCTATTGTCGATGACGGATTTCAGGCCGGCGGCGAAGTCTTCGAAACTGGTCTTGGGCGTCGGGATACGCGGCACGGGCCGAATATCGTCGGGAGCGTAAGCAATCGCGCCCTTGATGGTCGTTCCGCCTATATCGAAACAAACGATCATGATTCAGGCTCCGGAACGGGTGGCATCGTGGATTTTTTCTGCGCCGATCCATGTCGAATGCATCTGAAGGTCGGGTGTCAGCATGACGAAATCCGCATCGAAGCCGGGCAGGAGCTTACCCTTGACGGAAGCGCCGATTGCCTCGGCGGGATAAGCAGACGCCATTCTCAAGGCTTCTTCCAGCGGTGTGTCCAGCTTTTCATGCATGAAGCGTATGCAGGAGAGCATATCGATATCCGCCCCCGCCAGCGTGCCGTCGGCCAGCGTCAGCCTGCCGCCGTTGCGATAGACGCGCCTGCCGTTCAGTTCGAAACCGTCATCATCCGTGCCGATGGTGGACATGGCGTCGGTGACGAGGAAAATGCGCCCGGGATTATTCTTGGCGCGAAGCGCAATGCCGATCGCTGCAGGATCGACATGAAAGCCGTCAGCGATCAGCCCGCAATCCAGCTTGCCGTTCGAAAGTGCCGCACCCACCAGTCCCGGCTCGCGATGGCCGAGCGGGCTCATGGCGTTGAAGAGATGTGTCACCATGGATGCGCCTGCCTCGGCATAGGCCGTCGCCACGCCAAGGCCCACATCGGTATGGCCGAGGCTGACGACGATGCCGGCTTTGTGCAGCGCTGTGACCTGCGCTTCGGTTACGTTTTCCGGGGCGATGGTTGTCAGCACGAAAGGAAGCTTCGCCTTGCAGTCCGTCAGAACCGCAAGATCGGCCGTTTCCATCTTTCGGATCAGCGCCGGATCATGGGTGCCCTTGCGTGCAACGGAAAGATGCGGCCCTTCGAAGTGCAGGCCGAGAAAGCCCGGCACCCCTGCCTTGTGGGCGGCGATGCCGGCTTCGGCGGCTTTGGTTGTGATATCCGGCCGGTCGGTGATGAGTGTGACCATCAGCGCTGTGGTACCGAATTGCGCATGGGCCGAGCAGATGCGGGCAATGCCTTCCACATCCGGCTCGTTGTTGAACATCACGCCGCCGCCGCCATTGACCTGAAGGTCGATGAAGCCTGGCGCAATGAACAGTCCTTCCGCGTCGATGATTTCGGCGTCTGCTGGCACGGATACGCGGTCAACAATGTCGGCAATGTGGCCATCACCGGTCACGAGCGCTTTGCCATCGTGCCACGCGGCGCCATCGAAAATGCGGGCGCCGACAAATGCCTTGCTGCTGCTCATTGGGTTTCCGTCACCTTCTTCAATGCCACGGGCGCATCCGGGTTGAAGCCGCGGGCGCGCGACAATTGCTCGATGAAGCCGTAAAACGGCGCGATCAGCAACAGGGCGTCGGTCAGCGGGTGATTGGTTTCCACAAACGGCAGGGGCTTGGCCGGGCTGCCTTTTGCGGAGGTGACGAAAACACTTGCGTCCCTACCGGCGAGACCGGCCGCGATATCCGTCACGGAGGTTTCGGCGCGGTCACGCGCGGCAAAAGCGATGACGGGAAATTTCGGTGCGACCAGCGAAACGGGGCCGTGCATGACTTCCGCCGATGAATAGGCTTCCGCGTGGAGTTCGCAGGTTTCCTTGCATTTCAGCGCGGCTTCCGCGGCAATGGCCAGCGCCGGACCGCGGCCCAGCATATAGAGCGATTCCTCACCCTTGACCGCTTCGCCGATCTGGCTCCAGTCGAGTCCGATGGCCCTGGCAAAATTCTGCGGCAAGGCGCTGACGGCTTTGGCGAGCAGGCTGTCTTCCGTCCATTCGGCAAGGATTGCGAGGCCAGCGACGATGGAGTTGACGAAAGATTTGGTTGCGGCCACCGCCTTTTCAGGGCCCGCCTGGATATTGATGGCGTGATTGGCCGCATCGCCGAGCGGGGAGGGCAGGGTGTTGACAAGCGAGAAGGTCAGCGCGCCGCCCTTGCGGGCGCTTTCCGCCAGAGCGACGATGTCAGGGCTTTTGCCGGATTGCGAGACGGCGAAGGCCGCCGCCCGGTCCAGCCGCAGCTTCGTCTGGTAGATCGAGGCGAGCGAGGGGCCGAGCGAAGCGACCGGAAGCCCGGTCTGCAATTCGATCGCATATTTCAGAAAATGCGCGGCGTGGTCGGAGGAGCCTCGTGCAATGGTGACGATAACGGCCGGGTCACGGGCCTTCAGCCTGTCTCCGGCTTCGTGGAAGTCGGCATTGGCATTGTCCAGCAGGCGGGCGACTGCATCGGGAATCTCATCGATTTCCTGGCGCATCAGGGTTGTCATCGTTTCGTGTCCTTGATCAAGAGATTTGTCACTCGGGCCCCATCGTCAGTTCGGCGACGAGGTCATAGGCGTCGCTGCGGTACAGCGCGCGGGATATTTCCATGAGGCGCCCGCTTTCCAGATAGGCCATTCGCTGAACGGAAAGCGCTGCCGAGCCCGGCGGAACCCCGAGCAGCAATGTTTCCTCATCGGTGAGGTTACGGGCGGAGATGCGCTGAATGGCGCGCACCGGGCGAATGCCGTTTTTCTCAAGCTCCAGATAAAGCGAGTTTTCCACCAGTTGCGGGTCAGGCAGGATATCGCCCGGCAGGCTGGTGACTTCGAGTGCGATTGGCTGGTCATTGGCAAGACGCAGACGCGTGAGCCGCGCCACCATGGCGGATTGGGAAAGGCCGAGCGCCATCATCTCGTCGCCGGTCGGGTGGAACAGGCCTCTGTCCAGCCAGCGGGTGCTCGCCGTCATTCCACGCCGGCGCATGTCCTCGGTAAACGAGGTGAGTTTGGTCAGGGGCTGCTGCATGCGGGTGATGGGCTTGACGACGAAAGTACCCGAACCGTGCCGGCGAACGAGAAGGCCGTCGCGGACGAGATCGTCCACCGCCTTGCGCACCGTGACGCGGCTGACGCAGGCGCTTTCGGCGATATCCCGCTCCGGCGGCAGGGCGTCGCCGTGCTTCAGGTGGCCGCCATTGATGGCGTCTTCAATCGTCTGGCGCAGTTTCAGGTAAAGCGGGCCGCCACCTGATTGCAGGTCGTCCAGATTAAGCGCTGCCCCGTTCATCCATAACCTCTGTCACGATCCATGTGGTCGGCGATATGGCCGGCTCTGGCTATATCATATGCCGCGTAATCGGCAATACCAAAATAGAACCATTGCTAGATTTGTACGATTAATCGGTGGTTTTTTCGATTTTTTGCCGAATAATAAGGCTGCATGCTTGATATTTTCGCATTAACCAAAAAAATTTTCTCGATAACGGAATTGCTCTGGACGATTGGCATTTTTTTGGTATTGTTTTTTACGTCGGTGGTCGGCGGCGATGCGTTTCGCATCCGTCGCGCCGGGAAAATCGGTTTTCGACTCGCGGCAGCGTTTGCGAAATCGAATTTAGCTTGACCGTTGTGAAAATTAATTTCATCGTGGCAGGAAATTATCGCAGATAACTGGATGACCAGCACAGAAATGGTCGCTTCTGCGAAAATGAATTACGAATGAACAGGGAACAAAGTTCATGAAGGTGGGAATTATCGGACTCGGATTCCGTCTCGGTTATCTGGGCTACGTTTTTCATGAGATCGACAAGGATTTCGAGATCGTCGGTTACGTCGATCCCGCGCCGGCGGGCCTGCCGGGCCTGCAGGAAAAGGGCATTTCGGCCGGCAAGGCTTACGATAGTCCCGAGGTGCTGATCGCAAACGAAAAATTCGATCTCTTGATGATCGGCTCACCGAACCACATGCATCTGGAGCATATCCGTATCGGGCTTGAGGCCGGCTGCACCATCTTCTCGGAAAAACCCATCGTCGTCAGCATCGAGGAAAGCCTCGAGCTTGCCCGGCTGCTCAACAAGCACGGGCATGAGCGGCTGCTCGTCGGTCTGGTTTTGCGTTATTCCCCGCTCTACCGCGATCTGCGCGCCGCACAGGCGGAAGGCAAGCTGGGCGATGTCGTTTCCATCGAGGCCTCGGAGCATATCCCGCCCTATCACGGCGCATTCTTCATGCGCGACTGGCGGCGTTACGAGAATTATTCCGGCTCCTTCATGCTGGAAAAATGCTGCCACGACCTCGATCTCTATAACGGCGTGGTCGGTGCGCGGCCGCGTTTCGTCTCGAGCTTCGGCGGGCGCAAGAGCTTCACGCCGGCAAACGCGCCGCAGCATGACGGCATCAACGACATGGAGGTTTACCATCGCAAGCCGAGCGGCTGGATGGGTTCCGACAAGGTCTTCGACAGCGACGGCGACATCATCGATTACCAGACGGCGATCGTCGAATATGAGAACGGCGCATCGCTCGCCTTCCATACCAATCTCAATGTTCCCGACGATTTCCGCCGTTTCTGCGTCATCGGCGCCAAGGGCATGGCTGAGGGCGATTTCGTGCGCGGCTTCCTGAACGTGCACAATGCCCGGACAAATGAAAAGACCGTGGCCAAGACCTATTCGGCGGCGACCGCGCTCTCGCAGCATTACGGTGCGGACGAGCAGATGGCCGAGGACGTGATCGCCCATATCGTCAAGGGTGCGGCCCTTCCGGTTTCCGCGCTCGATGCGATCGAGGCCGGTATTCTGGCGCTTGCCATGGATGAAGCGCGCCATGGCCGTAAAGTGATCGATCTCAAGCCGGTGTGGGAGGAATACGATCTGGCGCTGCACGGGCAGCCGAAATCCCCCGCTGTGAAATCGGCTTGAGGGGGCGGCGCGATGGATGCGAAACGCAGCGCGGTCGTCTTTGCCTGGCTTCTTCTTCTGCCGGCGCTTTTATACATAACGGTTATCGTTGCTTATCCGCTCGTCGATACCTTCATCCTGTCCTTTACCGATGCGTCGCTTAGAAAAACGACGAATTGGGTCGGCTTCATCAACTACGAGAAGATTTTCAACGCGACTTTTGCCGATGTCATCACGCGGACCTTTATCTGGACGTTCTTTTCCGTCTCGATAAAGATGATCATCGGCACATTCGGTGCGGTCTTGCTGAATTCGGCCGTGCCCGGCCGGGCGCTGTTTCGTATCCTGACCATGCCACCATGGATCGTGCCGATGGCTATCGGCATCTTCATGTGGGGCTGGATGTATAACGGCCAGTTCGGCATGATTTCCGGGGTGCTCCAGAACCTCGGCCTGGTGGATGGTCCGGTCGCGTTCCTCGCCTATGGCAGAACGGCCTTCTGGGCAACGATCGTCACCGACGTCTGGATCGGCGTGCCGATGGTGACGCTCTATCTGCTGGCGGCCATCCAGGCCATTCCGCAGGATCTCTACGAGGCCGCGTGGACAGACGGGGCAAGCCGCTTCTACCGCTTCCGCCGTATCACTCTGCCGCTGATGCTGCCGGCCATGATTACCATGTCGATGATCTCGCTGATTTCGACCTTCAATTCCTTCGATATCATCTGGATCCTGACACAGGGCGGCCCAACCGGCCAGACGACGACCATGATCATCGACACGTACAAGACGGCGATCGGCTCCTACAAATACGGTGAAGGTGCGGCCCGCGCCGTGCTGATTTGCATCTTCCTGTCGATCTTCACCTATTTCTACTTCCGCATCACCAGCCGCATCTCGCAGGAGGCCAGCCGATGAGCGACAAGAATGCGATGATCAACCGCTACAGGTGGTATGAAATCGTCGGGATTTATTGCGGTATCGCCGTGTTCCTGACCTTCGTGCTGGCGCCCTTCGTGGAAGGATTTCTGGTTTCGCTGAAGCCGCTCAGCCTGCTTTTCTCTTCGCCCTACAAGTTCTGGCCGGAAAACGGTTCCTTCGAAGCCTACCGGACCATGTGGGTCAGCGTTCCGGGCTTTGCCCGCTACGTTTTCAACTCCTTCTTCATCTCCACCATTTCGACCATCATCGTCCTCATCCTGGTGGTGCCGGCTTCTTATGCTTTCGCCCGTTTCGAGTTTCGTGGGCGTGGGCAGTTGCTTGGCGCATTTCTGGCGATCAACATGTTTTCGGGCGCGGTGCTTCTGATCCCGCTTTACCGGCTGATGCGCAACATGGGTGTGCTGAACACCTATCTGGCGATGATCATTCCCGGCGCGGCCTTCCTGATCCCCACCGCCATCTGGCTGTTGCGCACCTATATGCTGCGTATTCCGCGGGAACTGGAAGAGGCGGCCTATGTGGACGGTGCGAGCTATTTCTATACCTTCCGCCGGGTGATCCTGCCGCTGGCGATGCCGGGCATCGCCGTCGTCTCCATCACCACCTTCATCGGCGCTTACGCCCAGCAGTTCATCTTCGCGCTCACCTTCAATTCCAAGACCGAATATATGCCGCTGCCCATCGGCCTTTTCGCCTATTTCGGTCGCCAGGAAGTCATCTGGAATGAGTTGATGGCGGCCAGCTTCGTCGGCATTGCGCCGGCCATGGTCGTGATCTTCTTCATGCAACGATATCTCGTCAGCGGCCTGACCGCCGGCGCGGTGAAATAATCAACAACCGGAACGACCACCAAAACGGGAGACTACCTATGGCACTGAAACATTACGGATTGGCGCTCTGCGCTTTCGCATTTGCCGGTTCCACTGCCCTTACGACGGTGACGGCGCACGCCGCCGACAAGGAGATCAGCTGGATCTATTGCGGCGACAAGATGGACCCCATCCATGAGAAATACATCAAGGAATGGGAAGGCAAGAACGAGGGCTGGAAGGTCGTGCCTGAGGTCGTCGGCTGGGCCCAGTGCCAGGACAAGGCGACCACGCTCGCCGCTGCCGGCACACCGGTCGCCATGGCCTATGTGGGTTCGCGCACGCTGAAGCAGTTCGCGCAGAACGATCTCATCGTTCCGGTGCCGATGACTGAAGACGAAAAGAAGAGCTACTACCCCAACATCGTTGACACCGTGACCTTCGAGGACACGCAGTGGGGCGTGCCGGTCGCCTTCTCGACCAAGGCACTTTACTGGAACAAGGACCTGTTCAAGCAGGCGGGTCTCGATCCGGAAACGCCGCCGAAGACCTGGGCCGAAGAGATCGCGTTTGCCAAGCAGATCAAGGAAAAGACGGGCATCGCCGGTTACGGCCTGCCGGCCAAGACCTTCGACAATACCATGCACCAGTTCATGCACTGGGTTTACACCAACAACGGCAAGGTGATCGACGGCGACAAGATCACCGTCGACAGCCCGCAGGTTGTTGCAGCGCTGAAGGCCTATAAGGACATCACGCCCTATTCCGTCGAAGGCCCGACGGCCTATGAGCAGAACGAAATCCGCGCCATCTTCCTCGATGGCAAGGTCGGCATGATCCAGGCCGGTTCGGGCGCCGCCACGCGCCTGCAGGAAACAAAGATCAACTGGGGCATCGCCACGCTGCCGCTCGGCCCGGAAGCGAAGGGTCCCGGCACGCTGCTCATCACCGACAGTCTTGCGATCTTCAAGGGAACCGGCGTGGAAGAAAAGGCGACCGAATTCGCCAAATTCATCACCTCTCCCGGTCCGCAGGGCGAATACGAACTGCAGGGCGGCGCGGGCCTCACCCCGCTGCGTCCGTCGCCGAAGGTCGATGAATTCATCGCCAAGGATCCCTTCTGGAAGCCGCTGATCGACGGTATCGCATATGGTGGTCCCGAGCCGCTCTTCACGGACTACAAGGGCTTCCAGGACACGATGATCGAAATGGTGCAGTCTGTCGTTACCGGCAAGGCAAGCCCGGAAGATGCCGCGAAGAAAGCGGCTTCGGCTCTCGAGCAGTATAAATAATCTTTCATGAGCACGGATGCGGGCGCTGGCCGTCCGCATCCGGCAAGTTTCGCCGTGGGAATGCCTTGCGTCTTCCGGGATGCTCTTTCCCCCTGTTTTCAACGGTTCCGATTCCGTGTGGCTTTGCCCCTGTTTCGGAACATCTCTGAACGTGGCCAGATGTCGGCCGCTGACGGGAGAGGCAAGTCTTGGGTCAGCTTTATCTCAACAACGTCCGCAAGAACTATGGACATTTCGAAGTCATCAAGGGCGTTCAGCTCGACATCAGGGATGGCGAGTTCGTCGTTTTTGTCGGCCCCTCGGGATGCGGCAAATCCACATTGCTGCGCATGATCGCCGGCCTTGAGGATATTTCCGCTGGCGACGTCGTCATTAACGGCGTGAAGGTCAATGACTTGCCGCCGGTCAAACGCGGCATCGCCATGGTTTTCCAGTCCTATGCGCTCTACCCGCACATGACGGTTTTTGAAAACATCGCTTTTCCGCTGCGCGTCGAGAAGATGGAGGAGGACAAGATCAAGCAGAAGGTCGAGGGCGTCGCCAAGATTCTCCAGCTCGATCAGCGTCTGCAGCAGCGCCCCGGCATGTTGTCCGGCGGCCAGCGCCAGCGCGTGGCGATCGGCCGCGCCATCGTTCGCGAGCCGAAAATATTCCTGTTCGACGAGCCGCTTTCCAACCTCGATGCAGCACTTCGCGCCGATATGCGCATCGAACTCACCAATCTTCACCGGACGCTGAAGGCGACGATGATCTATGTCACCCACGATCAGGTGGAAGCCATGACCATGGCCGACCGTATCGTGGTGCTGAATGCCGGCGAAATTGCCCAGGTCGGTGCGCCGCTCGAGCTTTATCACAAGCCGGCTAACCTCTTCGTGGCAGGTTTCATCGGCAACCCGAAAATGAATTTCCTGAAGGTCACCTGCAAATCCGTCAGCGCCGAGGGTGTGACGGTGGAATATGAGGGACAGACGATCACCGTGCCGGTGGAGCCCCGCGCCGGTCTTGAAGGCGCGCAGCTGACGCTCGGCATCCGCCCGGAACATACCGGCCTCGAAACGGCCGACCTCAATGTCACGGTCGCGCCCAGCGTGATCGAGCGGCTCGGGGTCAATACCATCGCCTATGGCGTCGCGCCGACGGGTGAGAATTATTGCGCGCTGCTTTCCGGCTCCGCACCTGTGGTCGTGGATGAGCCCATCGTCACGGGTATCAAGGCATCGGATTGCCATTTGTTTGACGAAAGCGGCATTGCGCTCGAGCGGCGCGTCGATCTTTCAGTCCTCAAGCTGATCCAATAAGGCGCAGGAGCCGGGCCATGTTATCTGTTTCCCAATGCCCGGCTGTTCCTGACGCGATCCGTCTTCGGCAGCATTTTTCCGCCCCTTCCAGACGAAAAAACAACGCCGGTCTTTCGGCCCGGCGTGCGAAGCTTTTCCCGATGTCCGCCGGATCACGGCATGGGGTTGGGCATGTAGCCGGTGAAACCGCTGATCTTCCAGCGTCCCTGATGCAGCCGGCAATAATAGAGCGTCTGCCATTTCATGACGTCGAAGCTGCCATCGGCCTTGCGAAGCCCACCGTCGAACTTCTTGCGCACCAGCGCGGTCTCACCTTCCACTTCGATTTCTTCCAGCGTGGTGGTCGCAAAGATCGCATCGCGCGGGTTCTCTGCGAATTGCTGGGTTTGAAAATCCTGCGCCTGCCGCAGCCACTCGTCGCGATAGGCGCTGAGCGAAGGGAACGACAGGCGCCAATTGTCCGGGTTCGCATCCCGGTTGGCGTTGATGCCGAGAAAGCCGTCCTCGACGAAATCATCCGTGACCTTCGACCAGTCGGCGGCCAGAAAAGCGTCGATGTCCCGCGTTACCAGCATCTCCCAGATGGAATGGCGGGCGATGTCTGTTTCGGGAAAGGGGTTTTTGAAGGGATCACGCATGGTTTGGGTCCATTATTGAAATTATTTTCAAGATTTGGAGATTTCTCTGGTGTTGATTGTTGGCATATGCTCATCTCTCAATCAACAGAGAAAATAATTTTCAAATCAAAGGCGTGTGTGGTGTCGTCAGCAAGACGAAACATCCTCGATTCATGGATCTATGCGGTTGACGGGCGCGCTTTCTTAGGGTGCATCGGAAACGGGGCCAAGCCTTAAGTTTTGGCGGAACGGAGACCGGTGAACATGGATATTTTCGCAAAAATACAGGAAGACAGGGGACAATTCTCGCAGTCGGAGCGGCGGATTGCCGATATTCTGGTTTCGGACTTCGAATTCGCCGTCAATGCCTCGATCATCGAGCTTGCGGCCCGCGCCGAAGTGTCGCCACCGACCGTGACGCGGTTCTGCCGTCGGCTGGGGTGCCAGAGCTTTTCGGATTTCAAGGTCAGCCTCGCCAAGACGGCCTATGTGGGTATCCGATACCTCACCTCCGAACCCTCCAGCACTGGTCCCTCGGATGTGGCGGAAGAGGTGCTCGCCAAGGCACAGGAAGCGCTTTTCCTGTTGCACAGGACGCTCGATCCCGCCCTTGCCGATGAAGCGGCGATCAGGATCGCCAATAGCGGCATGATCTATGCCTTCGGCGCAGGCGGCAACTCCTCGATGATCGCTTCGGAAATTCAGAATCGGCTGTTCCGCCTGGGCCTGCGCGTTTCGACCAGCGCCGATCACAGCATGCAGCTGATGATGACGGCTGCGGCGCGCAAGGAAGATGTCATCATCGGTTCGTCCTTTTCAGGCCGCAACATGGAACTGGTGAAATGTTTCAGGCTGGCGCGGGAAATGGGGGTCACCACCATTGCGCTCACCCAGAGCGACACGCCTGTTGCCGCGGCCGCCGACATGGTGGTGGCGGTCAATGTGCCCGAGGGAAACAATATCTTCCGCCCCACCTCATCGCGCTACGCCTATCTGGCCGCCGTCGATGTTCTGGCGACGCTTGCTGCCTATCATCAACGGCAACGATCGATGGTGACGTTGCGTCACATCAAGCAGCAGCTCGTGGAACATCGTGACCCGGATGACAAGCAATTGCTCGGTGACTGAGGCGGGCTGACGAAAAACACAGGCTGCTTTGCCTGAGACCCGCTTTGTGGCGGGTCGGAAAGCTTCAAGGGAGTTGTAGGAGATGAAGGACAGGAAAGACCAGCTCGCCGTCGTTACCGGCGCGGCAGGTGATATTGGCCGGGCAATTGCCACGGCGCTCGCTGAAAGCCATGCAAAGGTCGTGTTGGTCGATATCGATCCCGACGCCCTTTCGAGCGCGCTATCCCTGCTTTCCAGTCCCCGCTTCGTTGCGAAAACCTGCGATGTCACCGATCCGCAGGACCTTGCGAGGCTGGCCGCCGAGGTCGCGGAGCTGGGCGATGTTGTTACCCTCGTCAACAATGCGGGCGCGGCAAGAGCGGTCAGCCTGCACGACACGACCGCCGATATATGGCGCAGGGACAATGCCCTCAATCTGGAAGCGCCGTTTCTCTGCTTCAGGGCTTTCGAAGAGGCGTTGAAGCGGACCCAGGGGTCGGTGGTCAATATCACGTCCGTCAACGGCATGGCGGTGTTCGGCCATCCGGCCTATAGCGCCGCAAAGGCCGGGCTGATCCATCTGACCAAGCTGATCGCCGTGGAATATGGCAAATTCGGCATCCGTTCCAATGCCGTTGCGCCGGGCACCGTGCGCACCCAGGCGTGGGAGGCGCGGGCCGCCGCCAATCCTCAGGTCTTCGAAGAGGCGAAGCACTGGTATCCGCTGCAACGCATCGTGAGGCCCGACGATGTGGCCAATGCCGTTGCCTTTCTGGCCGGCCCACAGGCGGAGGCGATCAGCGGCGTGTGCCTGCCGGTCGATTGCGGACTGACGGCGGGGCAGGCGCCGCTGGCCCGGACCTTCTCGCAATCCGAACATTACTGACCGAAGCCCTCCTGAGGGCTCAATGCGCAATAAAGGGGAGCATCATGGCGCTCGCACATTATCGTCTCGAAAATTCCTGGCATCCGCTCAAAGATTCCGCCTCCGGCGGTTTTACCTTTACCCTGGTCAATCTTTCCCGCGAGCCGCTGAAGGATTTTCGCATCGTCTACACGTCGTTGACGCGGACGGTAGACAAGCCCGCTTGCGACAATGCCGTTTACCTGCGCCGCAACGCCAATTTCCATGAGTTTGCACCGCCGCCGGGCTTCGTGCTCGAGCCGGGGAAATCCTGGCGCTTCACCGTCGATGGCCTGCTGCGGCCGGCCCGGCATCGCACGGATGGCGCGAAATCCGCCTATGTCAGCCTTGCCGATGGAACGCATCGCGCCGTCGATGTCGGTGACCTGATGCTGGATGGGCGTCATAGCGAGCCGGCGCCGGTGCTGCTTCCGGAAGGCAAGCTCGATCTGCCCTTTTCCATCCAGCCCTGGCCCGCTGAAATCGACGCCGAACCGGGCGACGGTTTTCCCGTCGCGCTCTTCCCGGCGGAAGATGCGGGTGCAGAAGAAGTGCTTGCGGTGGAAACCGTGCTTTCGCTGTTCCGCCGGCTCTTTGCCGTCGGGCACGTGCCCTTTAGCCTTGCGCCGGTTCATGAGGGAAAACCGCTTCGCTTCAAGCGGCACAGCGGGCTGGAAGCGGAAGGTTATCGCCTCACTTTTTCAAAAGAAGCGGTGGTCGTGGAATATTCGGCCGCTGCCGGTCTGCAATATGGCCTGACGGTTCTGGCGCAGCTGCTGCATGGCGCGCGCATCGATCCTCAATTCCGCTTCCCGGCCTCCGGCGCCATCAGCGATGCACCCCGTTATAGCTGGCGCGGCTGCCATCTCGATGTCTCCCGGCAATTCTATCCGACAGGCGATGTCCTGCGGCTTATCGATATTCTCGCATGGCTGCGCATGAACCGCTTCCATTGGCACCTGACGGATGACGAGGCATGGCGGCTCGAAATCAAGGCCTATCCGCTGCTGACCACCGTTGGCGCAACGCGCGGCCCGGATGCGCCGCTTCTGCCGCAGCTCGGTAACGGGGCTGAGCCGGTGTCGGGCTATTACACACAGGATGAGGTGCGCATGGTCGTTGCGCATGCGGCGGCATTGAACGTCGAAATCGTGCCGGAAGTCGATATTCCCGGCCACAGCACGGCGGCTCTCGTGGCCTATCCGGAGCTGACGGACGGGCAGGAAGCGCCGGACAGCTACCGCTCTGTGCAGGGATACCCGAACAATGCGCTTAACCCGGCCATCGAGCCGACCTATGAATTCCTCGGCAAGATATTCGACGAGATGGTGGAGCTGTTCCCGTCGCGGCTGATCCATATTGGCGGCGATGAGGTTGCGGATGGGTCGTGGCTGGCCTCGCCGCTTGCCAAGGCGCTGATGGAAAAGGAGGGGCTCGATGGCACCTTCGGCGTCCAGTCCTATTTCATGAAGCGCATTCAGGGAATGCTGCATGAGCGCGGCCGCCAGCTTGCCGGCTGGGACGAGGTTTCCCACGGTGGCGGCGTCGATCCGGCCGGAACGTTGCTGATGGCATGGCAGAAGCCGGAAGTCGGGCTTGAGCTTGCAAAGCAGGGTTATGACGTGGTGATGACACCGGGTCAGGCCTATTATCTCGACATGGTGCAGGACGAAGCCTGGCAGGAGCCGGGCGCAAGCTGGGCCGGCACCGTTCCGCCTTCGCATACTTATGCCTATGAGGCTGTCGGCGAATTTCCCGAGGAGTTGAAGGAGCGGATGAAGGGCGTTCAGGCCTGCATCTGGTCCGAACATTTCCTCAATCGCGCCTATTTCAACCATCTGGTTTTCCCCCGTCTCCCGGCGATTGCCGAGGCGGCGTGGACGCCAAAAGCGCAAAAGGACTGGCTGCGTTTTGCGGCCATCGTCCCCTTGAGCCCGGTTTATTGAGGGGAAACCGACATGCGTATTGCCGTGGGTGGAATTCATACCGAGTGCAGCACCTATTCGCCGGTGCTGATGGGCGAGCAGGATTTTCGCGTCTTTCGCGGCGCGGAACTGCTGGAGGCCGAGTATTTCAATTTCCTCGGTGAAGGCGGGGCGGAGGTGCTGCCGCTTCTGCATGCGCGGGCGGTGCCGGGCGGACCGGTTTCGTGCGTGGCCTATGAGGCGTTCAAGGCGGAGTTTCTCGAACGCCTTAAGGCCTGCCTGCCGCTGGACGGGCTTTATCTCGCCATGCACGGCGCGATGAATGTCGAAGGCATGGACGATGCGGAAGGTGACTGGATTTCAAGCGCCCGCGCTGTCGTCGGGCCGGATGTCGTGGTCTCTGCGAGCTATGACTTGCATGGCAATGTCAGCCAGACGATCATCGATCAGCTCGACATATTTGCCGGCTATCGAACTGCGCCGCATATCGATGTGCGCGAGACGATGGTGCGGGCGTGGACGATGCTGCTGAAGGCCCTGAAGACGGGCGAAAAGCCCGGCGTCGCCTGGGCGAAAATTCCGGTTCTGCTGCCGGGGGAGAAGACCTCCACGGAAGACGAACCCACTAAAAGCCTTTATGCGGTTCTGCCGGATCACGATGCGCGGCCAGGCATTTGGGATGCGAATTTCATGATCGGCTACGTCTGGGCGGACGAACCCCGGGCGACGGCCTGCGCCGTGGTGACGGGAACGGACAAAGCGGCCGCACAGGCGGTTGCGACCGAGATCGCGCAATCCTACTGGAATGCCCGGCAGGATTTTCGTTTCGGCCCCGTGACAGAGCCGCTCGAGGCCATTCTGGATATCGCCGAAAACACGGCAACGCGGCCGATCATCTTGGCCGACTCCGGCGATAACCCGACCGGCGGTGGGGTTGGCGATCGCGCCGATGTTCTGGCTGCGCTGATTGCGCGCAACTGGCAGGGCGCGTTGCTGGGCGGCATCACCGACAGGCCGGCGGTCGAAGCCTGTTTTGCGGCCGGCGAAGGTGCTGCGCTTTCCCTGAAAATCGGCGGCAGTCTCGATCCGCAGAGCCCGTCCGTGACCGTCGAGGCCCGTGTTGTGAAACTGGACGATCCCGGTGCTGCTGACCAGCGGCAGGCGGTGGTCGCCATCGGCGGCATCACGGTCATTCTGGCGGCGCGGCGCAGGCCCTATCACATGATTTCCGATTTCACCCGTCTCGGCTTTAATCCAAAGGAGGTGCGGCTGCTGGTCGTCAAGTCCGGTTATCTCTCACCGGAGCTTGCGCCTATAGCCAATCCTAACCTCATGGCGCTGACGGAAGGGGTCATCAATCAGGATATCGAAAACCTTCCCAATCGCCGCCGGGACGGCGATTTTTACCCATGGAAGCCGCATTTCGATTATACCCCTCAGCCCATCCTTTCGGCCCGCTGGCGATGACAGCGGTTCGGTAGCTTTTACCCAGCGATCCGGCGGTGCCGGATCATCTCAGGCGAATATCCATGCCGTCGGCTCTTTCCATCGTCATCAACAATCCGTCGATCCGCATCGGGGCGCTCGCCATCCTGTTCTTCGGGTTCTCGAATGCGGCGACCGCCCCCTATCAGGCGGTCATCGGCATTCGCGAAATAGGACTGAGCAACAGCGTCTATTCGCTGTTGATGCTGTTTGCTGCCGTCATCAATGTCAGCGCCAGCGTTTTGATGGGCATTGTCGCAGACAGGCTGGGTGAATATCGCAAGCCAATGCTCTATATCGCGCTCTTTGGCGTCAGCGGTTATCTGCTGGTCTATCTGGCCGGCAACGCCACCGCCTTCGTCGCTGCAAAGCTGGTGCTTCTGCCGATTTTCGGAGCGATGAATTCGTTGATCTTCGCCCATGTGCGCGCCGATGCGCGCAACCTTTCGACGGGTGAGATGATCGCGGTGAATTCGATCATGCGGGCAACCATCTCGCTTTCCTGGGTGCTGGTGCCGGGCATTGTCGGTGTTTTTCTGGTGAATTCCGGGAATATGCTGATGGCGTTCCTGTTTTCGGGCATCTGCGCGCTTGTCTGCTTTCTGCTCGTCGCCTTCTGCCTGCCGCGGGCCGCCACGCCGGCTTCGGCAAATACTGAAGCGCGGTTTGGCCTGCGCGCCTCGCTTGCGGAAATCGGATCGCGGCGGGTGCTGCTCCGGATCATCGCCATCGCGCTCATCTGCTCGATGCTGCATCTCAACGATTCCGTGCGCTCGCTCATCATAACCGGACAGGCCAAGGGCACGGTGGCGGATATCGGCATTGTTGCGGGTATCGTCGCTGCGCTGGAAATCGTCTTCATTCTCCTTTGGGGCTGGATCGAGAAGAAGGTTCCGCAGACACTGACACTTGCGGCGGGAGCGGGGCTTTACGCCATCTATCTCATTCTGCAGGGGCTTGCTTCAGCGCCGTGGCATATCTACGCCCAAACGGTCATCAGTGCGCTGGGCGCCGCCGCGATCATCAGCATTCCAATTACCTACTTGCAGGAACTGATCGCGGACCGGCCGGGACTCGGAAGCTCGCTGATCGCCGTCAACATCTTCCTCGGCGCTGGTCTGGGCGCGTTGATTTTTGCCGTTGGAACCCTGGTCTCCAGCTATTCGGGAACCTCCATATTGGGAGCGATCGTAGGGCTCGGCGGCGTTTATATGCTTTACGCGCTTGATGGAAAGGGCCGCCGCAGGTAACGGCCACTCAAATGAAAGAGGTTACGATGATTCTCGAAATTTGCGTGGACGATGTCGCCGGTCTGGAAGCGGCGGTCAGCGGCGGGGCCGATCGGATCGAGCTCTGTGCGGCGCTTTCGGGCGGCGGTGTGACGCCATCGGCGGGTTTTATGCAGCGCGCGGCGTCCTGCGGGTTGCCGGTGAGCGTCATGATCAGGCCCCGCGCCGGTGATTTCGTGTTCACGCGCGACGAAGCGGATGTGATGAAACGCGATATCGACGCGGCACGTGCCGCCGGTCTTTCCGGCGTGGTGCTCGGCGCATCGCGTGGCGATGGTTCACTAGATATTGTCTTGCTTGAAGAACTGCGCAGTCATGCCGACGGGCTGGATGTGACGCTGCACCGGGCCTTTGATGTCGTGCCTGATATGGACGAGGCCCTGGAAGCCGCCATCGCATTGGGGTTCCCAAGAATTCTCACCTCAGGCGGCGCGCGTTCGGCGCTCGAAGGGATTGAGGCTTTGGCCCACCTGTCCGAGATGGCGGCAGGCCGGATCGTCATCATGCCCGGTGCCGGCGTGCGTCCCCAGAGCGTTCAGACCTTGCTGAATCGCTTTCCGATCAGGGAAATCCACGCATCCTGTTCCGCCGTTCCATCCTATGATCCGGAAAGCAGGGTGGCGAAGCTCGGTTTTACCGGCGCAGGGCGCAAGGTTACCGATGAGGCGGCGGTTCGCGAGTTGAAGACGATCCTCACCGCTCATCGTAAAGACGGCGCAGCGCTCTAGCCGTTCCGGTCGCGCCATCGAGATCGAGCGTGATCGTGCCGGGCGCCGGCAGGGACAATGCGGCCTTGATGGCATCGGCCATCGCTTGCGCAGAAATATCCTTCTCCTCCAGCACATGCGCCAGCCCCAGCCGCGCCAGCCGTTCGGCGCGGGCGCTCTGTTCGGTTTCGCCCCCGGCTGCGAAGGGGATCAGAAGCGAGCGGCATTTTGCCTGAAGAATATCGCAGACGGTGTTGTAACCGGCCTGTGAAATCGAAAGCCGTGCGCCGGCGAGCAAACTTGCGAAATCCTTGCGGAAACGGAAGACGGACACATTGCCCGCCGCCCGCGCCGAGATCGCATCGAAATCCGCCTGCGGCATGTTTGGACCGGTCACGAGGCACCAGCTCTTGCTGCCATTTAGTAGGGGGGCAGCCTCGAGAGCAGCCCGTATGAGTGCGGCCCCAACGGCGCCACCGCCTGCGGAAACCACGATATCAAATTTTTCCGCTGGTTCCGCCGGCGGAAGAGGGGCGACGAGGCCGGTATAGACGATGCGCTGGCTAATTTCGCCTGCGAGGGGAAACGTGTCTTCGAGCCGGGCGAAATCCGGATCGCCATGGACGAGCACCGCATCGAAATGTTTCTTCACCAGTGACACGGTCTCTTCGTCCCGGCCCGGTTTGGTTTTTTCCTGCAAGATGTCGCGCAGCGACGCCATGACGAGCGGGCGCGGTTCGCTGTCTTCTATCTCATCGAGAAGCGGCAACAATTCGAAACGCACCTGCCTGCGGCCGAAGGGGAACGCCTCGATGATAACGATATCGGGTTTGGCGCCGTGATAGGCGCCGATCAGCATATCGGTTCTTAGCCTCTTGAAGTCGTCGTCCACCGGTTTGCCGGAACTGTCGACCAGGCCGGCAAAACTGCCATCGCTGACGGCGATGGGCGGCAATTCGACATGGCGGATGCCCTCGCCCGGAAAGCCCGGAACCGGCGTGCCGCCCGTGACCAGCACGACATCGAAACCGTTTGCCTGAAGGGCGTTGGCAATGCGGCTGGCGCGGGCGATATGGCCGATGCCAAGAAGGTGCTGGACGTAGAAGAAGACGCAGGGGCGTTTTTCCGTATCGGTCATGGCGTTTTTTCCCACTCGGTCTCGAACAGGGCCTTCAACTCGACAATGCTGGTGCGATGGTCGAAGGCGGTGCGCACACGGTTTTCGGCGGCGCTGCTAAGGCGCTGGCGCAATTGCGGATCGGTGATGGCCGTGCGCAGGGCCTCTGCGAAGGCGGCCGGATTTTCCGGTTCCGTCAGCAGGCCGTTTTCACCACTGACGAAGAACTCCGGAATGCCGGAAATATTGGTGGAGATGCAGGTCAGCGCCTGGCTCGCGGCCTCGACCAGCACATTTGGCAGGCCGTCGCGGTCGCCATCGCTGGTGATGCGGCAGGCAAGGGCGAAGAGGTCCGCTTCCCGGTAGTTCTCCAGCACCTGCTTCTGGTCCATGGCGCCGGTCCAGACGATCCTGTCGGCAACGCCGAGTTCGTCAGCGAGTTTCTTCAGGGAGGCCAGTTCATCGCCGCCGCCGATATGGGTGAAGCGCCAGTGGATATCCCGGGGCAGCGAGGCGAGCGCACGCAGGAGAATATCGATGCCCTTTTTCTTGACCGCCCGGCCGACGCTCAAAATCCTGACCGGATCATCGGCATCTGAACCGTCTCTTGCCGGTCGTGGCGTTTCGAAATGCGGGAAACGGGTGAGATCGAGGCCGTGATAGCTCAGATGCACATTCTGCCTTGACCCGGAAAGGGTCTGCAGATGCTGGAAGCCGCCGGCAGTGCAGGTCACGGCCCAGCGGGCGCTTTGCAGCTTGGCGGCAAGGTCGCGGTCGCTGGAGGTCCAGATGTCCTTGGCGTGGGCCGAAATCGTCCAGGGCGTGCCGGTGATGAGGTGGGTATAGGCGGCGACAGAGGCGGGCGTGTGGATGAAATGGACATGCAGCCATTCGGCATCCGCCGGCCATTCATGCGCGAGCACCGCAGCCTGCCCGAAACGGCGGAAGCGATTGCGGCTGAGATCATGCGGCAGGTCGGTGAAAAACCGGCGAAGCGCCTTGGAGAAGCCCGGCTTCCTGCGGCAGGCCCAAAGCGCCTTCAAAACCCGCAGTGGCTCCTCGTGCAGATATTCCGGAAGATATGTGACGGGTGCGCGAATTTCATCGTGAACGGGGTGGCGCTTCTTGTCCGTGGGCCGGCGCATCGACATGAGTTCGAGTTTCAGCCCTGCCTTTTCCAGCCCCAGAAGTTCCTGGGCGATGAAAGTCTCAGACAGGCGCGGATAGCCCTTGAGGAGCACCACGATTTTTTTTGTATCGGTCACGTTGCGCGTGTCTCTTTTGAAGCGGTGTTTGTCGGGGAATCGGTCACGCAGTCAGCGTGATCGGCGCCTTGTCGCCCTCGGACGGCAGCCATTCGGCTATCCGGCGCGATATGTTTTCCAGACCGTCCAGCTTCAGTCCGCGCGCATTGACGGAAGGCGGTGCGCGGTTCGGCAGCGCTTTCAGAGCAGCCGCCATTTTTGCCGGGTTCTCGGCATCTTCCGGCAGAAGCATGTCGAAAAGGCCAAGCTCCGAGGCGCGGCTGGCGCGGATAAGCTGCTCTTCGCGCGGCACCGTACGCGGCACGACGAGGGCGGGTTTGTCGAAGGACAATATCTCGCAGACGGTGTTGTAACCGCCCATGGAGACGACGGCCTGCGCGCCGGCGACGAGGTCTTCCATGCGGTTGTCGAATTCGATGATTTCGATATGCGGAATATCGGCAACGCTGCTCGTGAAGCGCTGGCGTTGATCCGCCGGCATATAGGGGCCGAGCACCACCAGCGCCTTGTGCGTCAGTTCGCTGTCATGGCGATAGGCGTTGATGACGTCGTCGATCAATTCGCTGCCATCGCCGCCGCCGCCGGTGGTAACGAGAAGGTAATCGCCTTCCGGCCGATGCGATACGGTTTCGGCCTGCGTCTTCGATCTTTGCAGGAAACCGACGAAATCCATCTTGTCGCGAACGGTATGCGGAACGTCGAGCCCCGTCAGCGGATCGTGGAAATCGGGTGGGCCATAAATCCAGACGTGGTCATAGAACTGGCCGATCTTGGTCATGACATTGTTGCGCTTCCACTCCGCTTCGAGCAGCTGCGGTGCATCCATGACATCGCGCAGGCCGATGACGAGCTTGGTGCCCTGTCCCTTGAGATAGGCGAGCGTTTCCTCCACCTCGCCGCGCAGGCCCATGGGCTCCTTGTCGACGATGAAGATATCCGGCTGGAAGCTTTCGGCGGTGTGGTAGATGATGGAGCGGCGCATCTTCAGCGTTTCCTGAAGATCGATATGCCTGTCCATGGACGTATATTCGCCGTTGCGCAGCTTGATGACGCTCGGGATTTTTACGAAATCGACGCGGGCGCGATAATCGAAAGCGCCGGCAATCGTCGCGCCTGAAATGATGAGGACGTTGAGGCCGCGATAATCCTCCACCAGAGCATGCGCGATGGTGCGACACCGCCGCAGATGCCCGAGCCCGAAGGAATCGTGGCTGTACATGAGGATACGCGCGTCGTTCAAACGGGAGGTCATGGGCCACACCTCTTTTTGCCTTTCACAAAAAAGGCGATGGCGGAAGGGCAGTTTATCAAAGGGTGTTCCATTTTATCTGAAGGGATCCGCAGCATCACGTAGTCCGTCGCCGAAGAAATTAAAGGCCAGAATGACGAGAACGACGGGGATCGTCGGGATGAGAAGCCATGGATATAGCGCAATGACGCTGACGCTGCGCGCCTCCGTGAGCAGAATTCCCCAACTTGTGATCGGTGGTCTGAGACCGAGGCCGAGGAAGCTCAGTGCGGTTTCGCCGAGAATCATGCCGGGGATCGTCAGCGTTGCCGATGCGATCAAGTGTGACATGAAGCCGGGAATAAGGTGTCTGCCGATGATGCGCGGCGTTCCGGCACCCATTAATTGTGCAGACAAAACATAGTCTTCTTCACGAAGCGCCAGAAGTTTTGAGCGCACGGCGCGCGCAAGGCCCGTCCAGTCCAGCATGCCGAGAATGATGGTGATGCCGAGATAGACGAGGATGGGGCTCCAGGTCACCGGCATGATCGCCGCAAGCGCCAGCCAGAGCGGAATGCTCGGGATGGATTGCAGCACCTCGATGATGCGCTGGACAATCAGATCGAAGGTGCCGCCGCGATAACCCGCCAGACCGCCGATCACAATGCCGAGAACGAAGCTCATGGCGACGCCGAGAAGGCCGATGGTCAGCGAAATGCGCGCGCCATAGATGATGCGGGACAGCACGTCACGGCCGAGACGATCCGTGCCGAGCAGGAACAATTCACCGCCCTCCGCCGGGCAGACGAGATGGGTTCTGCCCTCGAACATGCCCCAGAAGCGATAGGTATCGCCCTTGCAGAAGAAACGCAGCGGCTGGATATCCGTCGGCACATCGCGGTAGACCCGTCTCAGATTGTCCATGTCGAGTGTCATTTCCCGGCCATAAACGAAGGGGCCGACAAATTTTCCGTCATTGAAGAGGTGAATGGCCTGCGGCGGGGCGTATATATGCTCGATATTGCGGGTGTGGAGATTATAGGGGGCGAGGAATTCGCTGATCAGGATCGAAAGATAAAGCACCACCAGAAAGGCGCCGGACCACACCGCGATCTTGTGCTGACGGAACTGCCACCACATAAGACGCAGCTGTGAGGCCTTGCTGAAGGCCGCCATTCCTGACGTGTTGGGTTCGATCAGCGACGGGTCGAAGGGCGCGGTCGAGACGTAATGGGGCAGCGCTTCGCCGGGTTTCGGAATGGATGAAGTCATTTGACGTTACCACCTCCGAAGCGGATTCGCGGGTCGAGTATGGCAAGGGCGATATCCGACACCAGAACGCCGATCACCGTCAGGAATGCGAGGAACATCAGGAACGAACCGGCCAGATACATATCCTGGCTCTGCAACGCCCTGATGAGCATGGGACCGGTGGTTTCGAGCGACAGCACGACGGCGGTGATTTCCGCGCCGGAAATGATGGCCGGCAGGATCGAGCCAATGTCCGAGATGAAGAAATTCAGCGCCATGCGCAGCGGATATTTGGTGAGCACCTTGAAGGGGTGTAGCCCCTTGGCGCGGGCGGTGACCACATATTGTTTCTGCAATTCATCGAGCAGATTGGCGCGCAGACGGCGGATCATGCCGGCGGTGCCCGCCGTTCCGATGATGAGGACGGGAATCCAGATATGTTCGAGGATCGACTTGAACTTCGCCCAGCTCATCGCCTGGTTCAGATATTCCCGGTCCATCAGGTGGCCGATGGAGATGCCGAACCAGATATTGGCGAAATACATCAGGATCAGCGCCAGCATGAAGTTGGGAATGGCGATGCCGAGCAGGCCGAGGAAGGTGAGCCCGTAATCGCCCCAGCTGTATTTATGCGTGGCCGAGTAAATGCCGATCGGAAAGGCAATGAGCCATGTTACGATGATTGTAAGGAACGACACGAGCACCGTCAGCCACAGGCGGTCTCCCACCACATCGCTGACCGGCAGCTGATATTCGAAAGAATAACCGAAATCGCCGACCAGCATCCCTGTCGCCCAGCGGAAATAGCGGATCGGGGCCGGCTGGTCGAAACCGTAGCGGACACGCAGCTCCTCGATTTCGGCAAGGTTTGCCGTCTCGCCCATGGCGCGCAGCTCGGCGACATAGCTTTCGAAATAATCGCCCGGCGGCAGCTCGATGATGGTGAAGACCAGCATCGAGATCAGGATCAGCGTCGGGATCATGACGAGGATGCGCTTGATTATATACCGCAGCATATCAGGCGTCTCCGTCGTACCAGAAGGCATCCGGCATATAGACGCCGAGATAGGATGTGGGCTCGTAACCGAAAAGCGCCTTGTCCGGTACGTTTCGCATGCGTTTGACATGAACGACGGGTTGCAGCGCGCCGTTGACGATGCCGATGGAAAACACCTGCTGCGTATAAATACCCAGCATTTCCAGCCAGATGGCTTCACGCTCCTGTTCGGTAACGCTTCTGCGCCATTTTTTCAGGAGATCGAGCAGATGCGCCGCCTCCGGCAGATCGGGCTCCTTGCCCTCGCGGCCGCCGGAAAGATAATGCACACCCCAGACCGGCCATTGCAGCTGGTCGTCACCGGTGGGCGCCAGGCCGGATGGCAGCATGTCGGGCGTCGGCACACCGTTGTCCATGCCCATCCATACCGACATCAGCACCTCGCCGCCCATGGCGCGCTTGCGGAAGACATCGCGCTGGGTGGGGCGGACGGAAACGGCAATGCCGATATGTCGCCAGTGATCCGTCACCAGTTCCATCACGTCGGTTTCAAGCGTGCTTTCGCCTGTCGTTTCGACGATGATATAGGCCGGGCGACCATCCGGCAGGAGCCGAAGGCCGGCATTGTCGCGCTTGTCGAGACCGGCTTCATCGAGCAGCCTGTTGGCCGCCGCACGGTCGAAAGCGCTCCAGGCGTCCGCAAATTCCTGCCGGTAAAGCGTGCTTTCCGGCAGAACGGTGTCGGCGCTTTCCTTTGCCAGCCCGTAAAAGCAGACCATGTTGATTTCGTGCCGGTTTATCGCGAGCGACAGCGCCCGGCGCACGCGCACGTCCTGAAAAGCGCTGCGCCAGACTGCGTCGGCACAGTTGAGGTTGGGCAGCAGCGCGATGCGCGAACCCTGAGAGCGTTTGTAGAGGTTCACCTTCAGGGGAAAGCGCTTTTCGGCATCCTTCAGAAAGGTGTAATCGGCGAAATCGAGGCCGAAATATTGCAGATCGCTATCGCCGGACGCCGTCTTGGCCGAGATGATGTCGGACGAAGTGACGTTGAGCAGGAAACGATCGAGATATGGCAGTTGCAAGCCGTTTTCGTCGACCCGGTGATAATAGGGGTTACGCTCGAAGACGAATTGTTCGGCCGGCGGCGCGGTGGTGTTGCGCCAGGCATCCAGCGTCGGCAGATCGGGATTTTCGGGCCGCACCTGCCGCGACATCTTGATATGCAGCCCGCTCCAGTCATCCGTCTTGTTTTTCTTGATCAGCTTGGCGAGTTTTTCCGCCGTCTGATATTTGACGTGGAACTGTTTCATATAGGCGGCGGGCAGGAACAGCCGCGCCGGTGAGGCCGCCGCCAGCTTCGCCAGAAAATCCGGGTTCGGGCCATCCCACGTGTAGCGCACCGTCAGCCGGTCGATGACTTCGATAAGCGGCGGCTTGCTGTTGACCAGAAGCTCTATCGGCGGGCCGCCCTTGTGGATTTCCCTGTTGAGGGCAACGTCCTCCCAGAAATAACGGAAATCCTCCGAGGTAAAGTCGCTGCCATCGGACCATTTGTGGCCCTCGCGCAGCTTGAAGGTGAAGATGCGTTCTTCCTGAACGTCGTAGCTTTCGAGAATATCCGGATGAAGCTCGAATTTCTCGTCATAACCGACAAGGCGGGCATAGCTGCTGATCGGCATCAGGCGAATGTCGCGCTGGCCGCCAATGAGCATACGCACCGAGCCACCATGTTTTCCCGGCTCACGGCCAAGCGCTTTCATGTCGATGACGCGCGGGTTTTTCGGCAGGCGTTCGGCCACGTCGGGCAATTCGCCCTTTTCCCGTTTTTCCTTGAAATAGGTGGGGTCGATATAGGCGGCCCGCGCATAGGCCGGCAGGAAGACGGAGGCCAAGAGGGCAAGGGTGGTGCGACGCGTGATCAAGGGCGAAGCTCCCGGATATCGGCATTGCCGTTTGCAAGCACGAAATGGCCTTCGCCGAGATCGGCGGAGATCATGTCGCCATCACCCTCGTCGCGGAACTGTTTGCCCCAGTCGAATTTGCCCGTCGCGCTGATCTTGCCGATGGTGCGGAAATCGAGCGGGCGGTCGAGATCGGGGAAAGGCACGGCCGCCAGAAGGGATTTCGTATAGGGATGAACCGGAGAGCGCATCAGGATTTCGCGCGGCGCCAGCTCCACGATGCGGCCCTCGCACATCACGGCCACGCGGTCGGCCATATAGTCCACCACCGCCAGATTATGCGAAATGAAGAGATAGGTCAGCCCGAGATCCTGCTGCAAATCCTTCAGCAGATTGAGGATCTGCGCCTGCACCGAGACATCGAGGGCGGAGACCGGCTCATCGCAGATCAACAATTCGGGGCCGAGTGCCAAGGCGCGGGCAATGCCGATGCGTTGCCTCTGGCCGCCGGAGAAACTATGGGGGTAGCGGTTCAGCGCGCTTTCGCCCAGGCCGATGGCCCTGACGAGACCCCGGACTTTCTCCGCGCGGTATTTCGCATCCCCCCGTCCGTGGATTTCCAGCGGCTCGCTCAGGATGTTGCCCACGGTCATGCGTGGAGACAGAGACGATATCGGGTCCTGGAAGACCATCTGTATCTTCGACCGCAGCTCTTTCAGGTCTCCGTCCCTGGCATTGAGGACGTCGATGTCGCCCTCAGGCCGGTGAAAGGTCACCGAGCCTTCATCCGGGCGAACGGCGCGCATGAGGATTTTGCTGACGGTGGTTTTGCCGCTGCCGCTTTCGCCCACCAGCCCGAGGCATTCTCCGCGGCGAATTTCAAAACTGACGCTATTGACCGCCTTGGTGGCGTTGGCATCGCCTTTGCGGAACCAGCTGGACTTCCGGGTCGTGAAGGTCTTGCTGATATTGTTCACGGTCAGAAGCGGGCCGGGGGTCTTGTTCACCGCGGCGTTTTTTTTGCCGACGAGGCTTTCGTGGTCAATGTTGATTTCGCGAAGCGCCTTCAGCCTTTCGCCGGGCTTCATGTCGAAATGCGGCACGGCGGCCATCAGGCCCTTGAGATAGGGGTGGCTTGGCGACTTGAAAATGTCGTCGACCGTACCGGCCTCCATGATCTCGCCCTGATAGATCACGGCGACCTCGTCGGCGATATTGGCCACCACGCCGAGATCGTGGGTGATGAGCAGCATGCTCATGTTCAGGCGGCTCTGCAGATCGCGCAGCAGCTTGAGGATTTGCGCCTGTATGGTCACATCCAGCGCCGTCGTCGGCTCGTCGGCGATCAGAAGTGCGGGGCGACAGATCAGCGCCATGGCGATCATGGCGCGCTGGCGCATGCCGCCCGACAGCTCGAAGGGATACATGTTCACGACCTTCTTGGGTTTGGAAAACCCCACGAGGTCGAGCGTTTCATGCATTTTTTCCGCACGTTCGGCCGGTGACAGGATGCTGTGAATCCTGAGCGCCTCGTCGATCTGGTTGCCGATGGTGTGCAGCGGCGAAAAGGAGGTCATGGGCTCCTGAAAAATCAGGCCGATGCGATTTCCGCGTATCGAACGGATTTCCCGGCCGTCCTTCGGCAATTGCAGCAGATCGACAGGGCCGGCCGCGGCATTTTCCGGATCGGTGAACAGCACGCGGCCATTCACGCGCGCCGTCTTGGGATGGATGCCCATGATGGTCTGGCCGATGACGGATTTTCCCGAGCCGGACTCGCCGACGAGAGCCGTGACTTTTCCCGGAAGAATGCGAAGGCTCGCGCCCCTGACGGCATCTATGGTGCCGCCCATGAGAGAAAACGAGACCCGCAGATTTTCAATACGAAGCAAATCTGCGCCTGCGCTCATGCCAAAGGGTTCCTTGCCGTCTCTTTATCGTTGCCTTGTGACAATTTGCTCAGGAGGGCTTAAATCCACGTTATCGCAGGGTGTGTTGTCTGTCTATGCCTCTGAAACATCGAATTGTTTAGCGAATTCAAAGCCGGCTTCCGAAACACGACGGCTTGCCTGACGCCTTTTGTTTGGCGATATGTTAACGAGCGTTTCTGGATGAGGATCCATGTCCGACAAGAAATATTACGATGCCCAGCTGGATAAGGCCCGGCAGTTGCAAAATGGCGGTCAGTATGCGGAAGCCAATGCGCTTCTCTTATCGCTGGTTGCAGCAAAGGACGGCCACCTGATGGGTGAGCAAACGGTGCTCGGCCTGCCGCGCCGGCTGCACGCGGCACGGCTGCGCCTCGCCAAGGCCGAGGGCGATATGGTCGCGAAGATCGGTTATCAATATACGCTTGTTCCACCCCCACAGGTGCTGGAGAAATATGCGCGGTTTTCCACGGAAGAACGTCGCACGATCAGCGTCAAAAGCCGTGAAGATGTGCCAAGGCTCATCCATCAGATATGGATCGGGGAAAAAGCCCCGCCGGTATCGGTTGAGGCATGGGCCGCCCACGCTTCGAACCATGGTTACGACTATCGGCTCTGGCGGGAGGCCGATCTTGAGCGGGAGGGCGTGTTTTCGAACGGCGTCTTCAAAACCATGCTGGACAAGGGCGATTATCCGGGCGCGGTGGACGTGGCCCGTTATATTCTGCTGGAGCGGTTTGGCGGTATCTATCTCGATTGCGACTGGTATCCGGCGCGGGACGATGTGAGTTTCGATACATTCCTGCCTCTGGCGGGGCTGACGGTGTTTGACGAAAAAACGCCGCGGGACACGGGGCAGGGCAGCATGCTGCTTGCCAATTCCTTCATCGCTGCGCCTGCCGGACATCCGGTTTTCAGCAGGATGCTGGAAGCCTTTCCCGGGATTATCGAAGACATGCCGCGCGCGCCTGCCTGGTGGTCGACCGGCCCCTTGATCTTCACCATCGTCGCCCGCGCGGGAAGTATCAGCCTTGCGCCGGCGGGGTTCGTTGCCGCGTCCCTTCCCGACCGCGCCCCCTTTGAGACGGTGGAAGCGGTCAGGCGGGAACTTTCTACCGAGGCGAGCGGGTTGCTGATCGCCTGGAAATCATGGTGAGATGTCGTCGACGAGGTCTTTCGAAGAACGCCAGCGGGCGGCGGTATGTTCGGCGGTCACCTCGAAAAGCCGTCTCAGAAAGCGCCAGACATTGTCGTCATGGACGAGATGGTGGGTGAGGATGCCGGTGGTGCCGCCGTTTTCGGCGGTCGTCAGGATGCGGGCGGCGGTCTCGGCGAAGAGCACGTCGTCGTTACGGCCACCGCGACTGCCGTGCCAGTCGATTACATCGACATGGGTGTTCAGGCAGGGCGGCAGGGTGCTTTTCTCCGGGCCGAAAACGGATAGGGCGCGATATCCGAGGCCCGCCAGTGCCTTCACGATATCGGCATCTATGCGGTTCCACGGCGGCACGAGCATCGGCACCAAACGCCCGCCATGCAGGTCGTGGAGTTTATCCAGTCCGGATTGCAATTCATCGAGAACGACAGCGGGATCGCGATGCGATCCGAGTTCCTGTTTCTTTTCCTTCTCGCCGGCATAATTCGTATGGGACCAGCCATGCACGGCGACCTGGGCAATGTCCGACACATCCAGATGCCGTGCGAGCTTATCGGTCGTCATCTCGGGGATGACCGCGAGCGTGACCGGAGCGGAGAAGCCGCCGCAAAGATCGAGCAACGTGTCGAGCGCGGGCGTCGGCTCCACCGCATCGTCGTCCCGAAGCCAGAGATCGGCGGATATGCCGCGCCGCCCGCATTCGTCCAGTGCCGCAACGAGTTTTTCCAGACTCATGATCTTCGCGCCTTTGCTTGCAGCAGGATATGGTTCAGTTCTTTTGCGGCATTTTCCAGAGACCGTTCGTCCCTCACGAATTGCCGGGCCGCCTGTGCCAGTTCTTCGCGCTGTCTGTCGTCGCCGAGCAGGGTTTTAATCGCCTCGGCATAGGCGGCTCTATCATTTTCTGGTGTCAGTAATCCTGTGACGCCGGATTTTACCACCTCGGGGACGCCAGCCACTTCTTCGGCCACAACGGGCAGGCCGGCAGCCTGCGCTTCGAGATAGGCAAGACCATAGGCCTCGCCACGGCCCGGCCAGACATAGAGAGAGGCTTTTGAAAGGAGCATTGCGATCTCGGCTGCGGTTTTTTCCCCGTGCCAGACGAGACGGTGGTTGGGAAACGTTGTGAACATGGCTTCTACGGCCGTGCGTTCCGGTCCGTCGCCAACGATATCCAGCGTCCAGTCGAGATCCTGCGGCAACAGGGCGAGCGCTTCGGAAAGGGCGCGATAGCTGTCGAGTTTGTCACCCGCCCGCATCATGGCGACGGTGATGAGCCTTGCGGGTAACGGCTTCGGCGTGTTCTTGAGAAAAGCCCCAGTATCGATGAAAGGCGGCAGCATGGCCCAGCGAAGGGTGGGCGAGGCCCGCACAAGCCCTTCACGATCCCGCGCGGTGAAGCAGATATTGATGGCGGCGGCGTTCAATGCGGCCAGCAACCCATCCTGAACCGCCTGCCATCCCATACCATTCCGTTTCGGCGAGTAGGACGCTTCAGCGCTGACATAGGGGATGTCGAAACGTTTGCTTAGTTCCGGTCCGAGTAAGTCCGGCGCCTTGTAATAGGGGTGGTAACAAAACCAGAGATCCGGCACGCCATCCCGTCGCCAGCGCCGTGTGACGATCTCGATTTCGCGCTCGGCCTCATCGGCGACCAACGCCCTTGCCGGGTCATCGGGCTGTTTCAGGAAGCTGCGCAGTTCCGAAGCGACGGAAACATCGTGACCGCCCATCGTGATCGCCATCATCAGCAAACGGGCCATCAGCCGGTCACCGGAGGGAACGGGATGGTTGGGAGATTTGAGCGGCGCATAAAAGGCGATCTTCATGGCGACGGTTGTGCGTTGGCGGTGGCTAGGGCGTCAACCGGAATTTGAAAGGGCCGAGCCTTGACAGGTCCGTCATTCTTGCCCAACTGAAAGGCATCTTTTGCACATGCGCGGAGCGTGACACGCTTTGACTTCCCCAGACATTTCCCGGAACCTGCTTTCCAGCATTGAAAACAAAAGCGCCAAAGCGGGGGTGATAGGCCTCGGCTATGTCGGTCTGCCGCTTGCCATGACGATCGCCAGGGGCGGTTTCAAGGTTGTCGGTTTCGATATCGATCCCGGTAAAATTACCGCGATCGAGGCCGGACGCAGCTATATCGAGGCCGTTTCCGACGAGGTGCTGGCGAGTGTGAGACAGGATGACGGCTTTGTCGCCACCTCGGATTTCTCCAGGCTGGCCGAATGCGATGTCATCGCCATCTGCGTGCCAACGCCCCTCACGAAATATCGCGAGCCGGACCTTTCCTATGTCGAAAAGACCTGTCGCGATATTGCCGCCCATCTGCGCAAGGGCCAGCTCGTGGTTCTGGAATCGACCACTTATCCCGGCACGACTGACGGGGTGGTGAAGACCATTCTGGAAAGCACGGGGCTTGTCTCCGGCGTTGATTTCTTCATCGGTTTTTCACCCGAACGGGAAGATCCCGGCAATCGCGATTTCGAAACTTCGACCATTCCGAAGGTTGTCGCTGGCGATGGCGAGGCGGCCGGAAAGCTGATGGCTACATTTTACGGTTCGGTGGTCAAAAAGATCGTCCCCGTCTCGACAAATGCCACGGCCGAGGCGGTCAAAATCACCGAAAACGTCTTCCGTGCCGTCAATATTGCGCTCGTCAACGAACTCAAGGTCGTTTACGAGGCGATGGGTATCGACATATGGGAAGTGATCGATGCGGCGAAGACCAAGCCGTTCGGTTTCATGCCGTTTTATCCCGGCCCGGGCCTTGGCGGCCATTGTATACCGATCGATCCTTTCTACCTCACCTGGAAATCGCGCGAATATGAATTGCCGACGCGGTTCATCGAACTGGCCGGCGAGATCAATACCGGCATGCCGCGTCACGTCATGGGGCGGGTCGCGGAGGCGCTCGATATTCATTCCGGCAAAGCGCTCAGCCGCTCGAAGGTGCTGGTCGTCGGCCTCGCCTATAAAAAGAATGTGCCGGATATTCGCGAAAGCCCCTCTCTGAAGCTCATCGAGCTTATTCAGGAGCGTGGCGGCGAAGCGGCCTATTTCGATCCTCACGTAGCCGAAATCCCGAAAACCCGGGAATATAGCCACCTGATGGGCATGAAATCCGTGCCGTGGGACAGGCAGGCGATCGGCGCTTTCGACGCCGTTCTCGTTGCGACCGATCATGACAATGTGGATTATGCCGCTCTAAGCGAATGGGCGCCGCTTATCATCGACACGCGCAATGTTTTCGCGCGTCGGGATATAGCCGCAAAACACATCATCAAGGCCTGATAACATGAGCAGACTCGATAGTTTCATTCGCCGGCTGACCGCGCAGCGCGATATCCTCAACCATGTCGCAGCCGATCTCGATCTGCCGGATGAAGGCGCGCTCATGGAAATCGGCCTTGGCAACGGGCGCACCTTCAATCACCTGCGGGAACTGTTCCCTAACCGCCGCATCATCGCTTTCGACAGGGCCATGGGTGCGCATGCTTCCTCCGTTCCGGCACAGGAAGATCTGGTGATCGGTGAAATATCGCAAACCGCTCCGGCTTTCGTCGGCACGGAAGCGGCGTTCGTGCATGCCGATATCGGCACGGGCTATCCGGAAAAGGATGCGGTTACCCTCACATGGTTGCCCGATCTTGCGGCGGGCATGCTGGCGAAAGGCGGTCTCGCGGTCAGCGGTCTGCCTCTGGATCATCCCATGTTGAAGCCGCTGCCGGTGCCGGCAAGCGTGCCGACGGACCGTTATTTTCTCTATCGCAAGATTTGAGATCGCGCGCCCCGACAGGTGTGTCGGGGCTATCTCATAAATAGCGCTCGCTCTCTTCTTTCGAGAGCAGGAAGACCTTCATTTGCGAGTTGCGGCCGCGAATGGCGATTTCTTCGCTTCTGAGATCGGCAATCTCCTGTCCCGCCTGAATGATGGCCGGTTCGGAAACAACGATGGCTGCACCGAATTCCTTGGCCTTGGATTCGAGCCTGCTTGCCACGTTGACGGTATCGCCGATGGCCGTCAGGGTTTTGGCCGCGCCATATCCCATGACGCCGACGATGCTCGGACCGGAATGAATGCCGACGACGACTTCCAGACGGACGGCGAATTGTTTCTCCAGCCCCTCGTTCAGGATTGCTATATCCCGCAATATGGTCGCGGCCGCCTTCATGGCGTTGCGGCAGGCATGTTCCGCGTCCTCACCAAGTCCGAAAAGCGCCATGGCGCCATCGCCGATGAATTTGTCGAGATGGCCTCCCGCCTGTTCGACGGCCTGGCCGACGATGGTGAAATAGCGGTTCAGAAGGAAGACGACATCATAGGGCAGCTTCGCTTCGGAAAGCGTGGTGAAGTTGCGCAGATCGCAAAAGAGGATGGCGATTTCTTCTTCCCGGCCGGGGCGGGCCGGTTGTGCATCGGCCGGCAGGTCGCTTTGCTGGGGCGGCGAAACGAGAAGGGCGATATCAATATCGCTGGTGGGGCGTAGCTGACAGCCGAGCCGGACATCCGAATCGGCATGGATGCGCCTCAATGTGGTTTGCTCGATGTCTCCCGGTGGCGGTAACGGGCCTTTGCTGTTCAGAACCTTGACCCGACAGGTTGAGCAGCGTCCCTTGCCGCCGCAGACGGAGTAATGCGGAATTCCCGCAAGGCGGCTGGCTTCCAGAATGCTGAGCCCGGCAGGTACATGTGCCTGCGCGCCATGTTCATAGCGGATTTCGATTGCCGTCAATCGTTGCCGAAAGCTGCGTAGGCCACGCATGGCGAAAACCAGCATTACCGCGCCGACGAACAACGTCTCCGCCGTGCCGGTGATGAAACGGATCCGTGTTTCCATTTCCCGCTGCAGTGGCAGCTCGTCCTTTTGAATCGTATTGTCGGCAAGTCCGGGCGGAAGCGCATATTTTTCATCGATTTCCGCCAGCCAGCGGCCGGCATCGCTGAAGCCCAGCAGCGCCAGGAGCGGCAGCATCACGGCCACCGTCATGAACAGCCCGGCTATCCGCGGATACCAGTCCCGGTAGCGCAGCCAGAAATAGAGGCCAATGCATCCGTGGACCCAGATCACGATCAAGGCGAGGCTTTGCCAGGCGCCCTGTATCGGGTTGTTGATCCACAGCCTGCGGATGACCGAATAATAGCCGACATCGATGCCATAAAGCATGTGCGACACGCGGATATTGACGGCGTGGCCGATGATCAGGAACGGGATGGACAGGCCGAAGATAACCTGAAGCGCTTCGCGGAGCGGCATGCGCAGCGTTCTGCGCAGATAAAGCGAGCGCAGAACAAGACAGACATGCACCAGAACCGAACCATAAAAAAGCAGGCTGCTGACGGGGTTGAGCCAGATCAGGCTGAACCATTTTCGCGCCCGTTCGGCGGTATCGATGGAGATGAGTGCGAGGGAGTGATTGAAAAGATGGGAAAATACGAAAGCAAATATGATGAGGCCGGATAAAATCCGGGCGCGTCTCAAATTGGTCTCCGAAAAGAAACGGATCATGCAAATCCCATCATGTGGTCATTCAGCGCAGAATCATCATGTAGTATGCGGTGGCACCCTTATTGCAGGCTGTCTCGTGGCAATATCGTGGAGCAATCGATCGGAAACGGTCAATTGTGCGTGTTCGAACGCCCGCATGGCAAGAGTTGTCGAATTCAGGGTTTCAAAAAAGCGGTCGGACAGGTCGACCTCGCCGGAGCCGGATTGCGTCAGAGCTCGATGATCTGGCCGTCCATGGCCGCGAAGGCGCCACTGAACTGGGCTTTCGCCTGTTTTTCGATAGTGTCCAGTTCTTCGTCGCTGCGGCTTGGGGCGTGGTGGATGAAGCCGACATTTTTGGCGCCGGCGTGTTTGGCGAGGCGGATCGCCTGTTGCCAGGACGAATGGCCATAGCCGCGATAAAGGCTCATTTCCTCATCGGTGAACATGGCGTCATAGAGGAAAAGGTCGACATCCCTGATCAGGTCGAGCACGGTTTCGTCCATATCGCCCGGCTCATGTTCGGTGTCGGTGATGATGGCGAGGGACTTTCCTTCCCAGTCCAGCCGATATCCGATGGCGTTGCCGGGATGGTTGAGCATTCCTGTTCTGATCGAAAGGCCGGGATGCACATCGAGCGTATCGCCCGGCATGAAGTCCCGCGTGTCGATTTTTGCGCAGCAGATTTCCAGCGGCACGGGAAACCACGGCGGGCTCATGAAGTCCTTGAGCATTTCCCGGGTGGTCATCGTGCCGGCGAGGTGGCCCGACCAGATGGCGACATCGTTGGAGCTGTTATAAAAGGGCTTGAAATAGGGGAAGCCGACAATGTGGTCGTAATGACAATGCGAGAAGAACAGGTTGACGTCGGTAATGCCTTCCGCCCGCAGCGCAAGGCCAGCGGGATGCAAGCCCGAACCCGCATCGAACAAAAGAACGCGATCGCCGCATCTCACCTCGATGCAGATGGTATTTCCGCCGTATTTTCGGAAGTTTTCACCTGAAACAGGAAGCGTTCCCCGCGCACCCCAGATCTTTACCCGAAAATTTCTATTACTTTCCCGACTTGCTGTGTCGGAATCGAACGCCATGACACACCCCAATAACAACGGAATCTTGCACGCTTTCCTCCCATGAAGCCCGTTGTCTCTATAGATTCTTATATCCGCTCGTTTCTGGCGGACGCCTTTACCCCTTATTCAGTCAGCATTTCATTTATATTGCAATAGTACGACATTTATTTTTCCAATATCGCCATTCAAGGTAGCAAGGAATCGTCGTTTATGTCCGGGCACCTGCCCGCGCTTTGCTCAGTTCCGCCGTCGTCTGGGTAAGGCGTTCGGCCAGAACGCGCATGACCTTGATCGTGATGTCGGGGAAATCGGACATGAGCTTGAAGAACTGTTCCTTGCCGATGCGCAGGGCTTCCACATTGGTAGAGGCGCGAACGGTCGCGGTTCTGACGCTATCGCAGAGGATAGCGATTTCGCCGACAATGGCATTGCCGGTCATTTCGGCCACTTTCAGCGTGCCCGATGGGGAATCGACCAGAACATCGACTTTTCCGGTCAAGACGACATAGGCCGCATCGCCGACATCTCCCTGACGAAACAGGACGTCGCCAGCATGATAGGACACCCGGTCGGATGCGAATGCCAGTAGTTTGAGCTTTGACGGTTCCATTTCCGAAAAAAACGGCACCCTTTTCAGCATCTGAATTTCGTCTTTAAACAGCATTGACTTACCCTGTTCTTGTTCCACCTCGGTCACCTTCTTGGATTTATGTTGCGACCATATCCTTGAATGTACCGTTTTCCTCGGCGAGAGTCTCGTAACTTCCGTCGGCGGTGATCAGGCCCTGGTGAACAACGATCACCCGCTCGAACATGCGGGAGAGCGTCGCGTTCGACAGAACCCATATGATCGACGGGTTATTGTTGTTCTGTTTCAGGAGTGTGATGACCCGCTCGACAATTTCCTCCTGCTGTCGGGGATCGAGGCCGGGAAGAGGGCGGTTGAAGACGTAATAATCGGATTTGCGGATCAGCGCCCGTGCGAGATTGAGCTTCTGGCGCTGGAGCGGGCCAAGCCGCTTGCCGCCCGCGCCGAGGTTAAAGTCCAGGCCCACCGCCAGCACGCGTTCATAGACACCCTGCTTGCGCATGACATCGGCGACGATGCGGGTGATGCGCCGCGAGGCGTCGGTGTAGCGATGGCTGACCTTGCCGAACAGGATATTGTCCAGCAGACTGGTGGCGCTCATATATTTGGTCGGATCGTAGATTTCGATCACGTTTTTCAGGCTGTCGGGCAGGTTTTCATGGAACATGTGCCGGACTTCGACGATCCGGTTCATGATCTCCGGCGACAGCAGACCGAAACGCTGGCGAGGCTCGATGTAGAAGAAGCTGAGCCGCAGCATTGCGCGCTTTTCGCTTTCATTGGCCTCGTCGAAACTCCGGCTCTGAAGACGTTGCAGCATCTGCTGATAGACCGGAATGTCGTCGGGCGTCATGAAGGTGAGCTGCTGGAAGAAGGGGTGGTCTCCCGGCAGGTCAGCGAAGATTTCCACGATGTTTTCGGCAATCGTGTAACCCATCTCGAACAGGGTTTTTACGAGGCCGGTTTCGCGCATCAGGGAGCGGAAATAGTCGCTTTCGATGACGGTTCGGATTGTCTGGGAAGAATCCCGCATGGTGCCGAACAACAGGTTTTCGCCGACCGTCGCCTCGCTGTTATAGCTCTCCAGTTCAAAGGGTGCGATGAGGCCGCTCAGATTTTCCTTTTCGAGCTCCGCACGCAGCACATGCCGCAGCTCAACGATGCGCGCGGCAAGATGCAGGTCGGTCAAAGGGTCGATCGACGAACGCAGCGCAAACTCCAGAATATCCTGCGACAGTTCCACGCTGTCGAGGACAGCCAGAATGGCCTGGATGAGATTTTCCGGCCTGCCGTCGCCGGCCGGGCTCGAAGCGTAGTCAATCCATTCGCTGTTGATATCGATCAGCGGATTGCCCGCCATCTTTGCTTCGCGGATTTCCCACTTGCGATGTTCCAGCGCTGACCCCTCATAGTTCCTGTCCGCAAGCGGGGCGTGTTTGAGGCCGTAAAGCAGGTTGTCTTTCAGGCTGGCGTGGAAGAAATAGCTGTCCGAGGACACATAGGAAATGCGCCGCCCGGTCAGCGATTCCGGCAGTTCCAATATGTCGACGTCGTTGATGCTGATCTTGCCCGAGGTTGGCCAGAGCGTGCGGCCGATCGCATCCGCCAGCGCTTCGGCGCCCGAGCCGCCGACGATGGCGATCACCTCGCCCGGCTCGACCTTCAGCGATGCCTGTTCCAGAAGCCGGCTACCGCTGTCATCCTCCAGCGTCAGATTGGCGACGACGATCGGGGCGCTGATCGCCGCGACTGCGCCGGGAGACAGTTTCTGCACCTTCTCGTCGATCATGTTCGGGGCATCGAACTGCTCGAAGACCTGCTCGTATTTCACCTGCACGTCCTGACGCGCCTGATCCCAGTCGATCAGTTCCTTCAGCGGTCCGGGCAGTTCCTTATAGGCATTGATGACGGCGACCAGCTGCCCGACATCGAGGCTGCCTTTCAGTGTGAGATAACCGCCGAGCGCATAAAAGAAGAAGGGAGTGAGCTGTGCGAGGAAGTTATTGATGAACTTGACCAGAAACTTCCACTGGTAGAGATCGTAGCGGATCTTGAAGATGTCGCCGAGACGGTGTGAGGCATCCGCCCGCTCGTAATTGGACGTGTCATAGGCATGAATGGTGCCGATACCGTCAACCATTTCGCCGATGCGTCCGGCAAGCTGGCGGGCGCTGAGTTGCCGCTGGCGGCCAAGCTCGATGAGGCGGCGGCGCATTTTGGGAATGATGCCCACCTGAATGGCAGCCATGAAAGCCGCGATCAGGCCCAGCCAGAAATTCTGAACGAGAATGAAGAAGAGCGCGGAGAGCGCCTGGCCGCCGAGAAGGGCCGGTTGCACGAAGGCGTCGCCGGTAAATCCGCCGAGCGGCTCCACCTCGTCCTTCACCATGCTGGAGATTTCCGCGCCTTTGACCCGCTTGAAATGGGAGGGTGGGAATCGCAGGATCTTGTCGATGAGCTCGAAGCGGATGCGCCGCAGAAGCCGCTCGCCAAGACGGCCCTTATAGGTATTGATGTAATATTTGAAGAGCCCGTTGATGATGACAAGCGCAAGGAACGTCAGGCTGAGCGCCATCAGCATCGACATGCGGTTGAGCTCGAGCCCGGGGAATAATGTCACGGTGCCCCAGTAGGGAATATCGACCGTGAGATGCATGAAAAGCTGCGTCGCATTCGCCCCTTCGAAACCATCCCCCTGAATTGGGCCGTTGACGATCTGCTTGGGCAGGTCGAAGGCGAGGAAATAGGGGATCATCGACAGGGCCACGATCAGCAGAATGAAAAGCTGCTGCCGCCTCGTGTGCGACCAGATATAACGCGTAAGGCTTTGTTCCATATAAAACTTCTATGACCTGTCGGGCGTGGCCCGGCGTGTTGGTTTGCGCGGTGTCTAGACGATCCGGTGGCCGGGTGGCGCAACCTCCTCCTGCAAATAGGTATGGGACTCGCTATTTATCAGTATATTCAAGCGGTTTCGAGTAAAATAGCGGCCTCGCCTGGACTTGCCCGCCATCCCGGCGTTCATTTTTGCACCGTACGGGCGGCAATGGATATAAATGCGACTATATTTTTAGACTTCTCTAATGTTGTTGTTTTTATTGTAGATCCGGCGGTAAGACGCTTCGATACAATGATCCCGTAATGGTTGAGCCAGACACTGGCGCAATGATGGCAAGGTCGATGGCGATAGATATTTCAGAGCGTACAGGCAGCGATCCGTCTCTTGATGCATTGTCGCTTTCCGGCATTGCCTCGAATGGGGCGGTTGCGCATCCGGTCTCTTTTGATGGACTTACCGGGATTTTCCATCCAGCGCGCGAAGACGTCAGACAGCGCCACGCCGTTCTTTTCGTCAGCCCATGGGGCATGGAGGAGCTGTGCAGCCGCAAGTTTCAACGGGTACTGGCCGAGCGGCTGGCCGCTTGCGGTGTTGCCAGCCTGCGATTCGACTATCTGGGCGCGGGTGACGCCTTCGACCCTGACGATGCGGGCCGTGCAGCGGACTGGATTTCCGACGCGCGCTCGGCGCTCAACTGTCTGAAGCGTCTTTCCGGCTGCGCCGAAGTGGTCGTTGTCGCTCAGGGCCTTGGCTGCCTGATTGCTGCACAGGCGTTTGCCGATGTGGCTGAAGTGGGTTCCATGGCGCTTCTGGCGCCTGTGGTTTCCGGCCGCGCCTATCTGCGTGAGCTGGCGATGTGGTCCTCCATGATCGACGATGGCCTCGGTCTCCGGCCCGCGCAACGGATGACGGAGGCGGGATCGATTGCCGGTATGGCCATGCCTGCCGGTGTTGCGGATGCGATCAGGAAGGCCAATCTTTCAAATCTGACCGCTGCTCCGGCGCGCAGCATTCTGGCGCTTTCCCGGCCGGGCCGCGTAACCGATGCCGATTTCGCCAGGCATCTCGTTGCGATGGGCGGTGCGGTGGAGGAGGCGGAGTTTTCAGGTTACGACGATCTCGTTTCCAGCCCTACGCTTTCGAAAATATCCGACGATGTGGTCAACCGGCTGGTCGATTGGGTTCTCTCCCAGACCCATGCCGAGAGTCCGGCGATCTTCCAGGAGGATTTCACAGTCAATGCCCCGCAGCGTGGGCGCGGTTTTGTCGAGCAGCCGGTGCAATTTGGAGAAGGCGGACGGCTTTTCGGTATTTTTTGCGGGCCTGACGACCGGGAGGTGGTTTCTTCGGTTCTTCTGCTTGGCGCCGCCTATGACCGGCATGCGGGTTGGGGCAGGCTTTCCGTGCAGATGGCCCGTACATTGGCGCGCGAGGGGGTGGCATCGCTTCGCTTCGACGCGGCCAATATTGCCGACAGCCCTCCGGTCAAAAACGTGCCCGAGCAGGTTCTTTACGATGCCGCGCAGAATGACGACGTGGCTGCCGCACTCGATTTTCTCGGCAAGCGCGGCAAGGGACCTTTCATTGCGGCGGGCCGGTGCAGCGGCGCTTATCTCGCCTTCAACGGCGCAATCGCCGATGAGCGGATCGACGCCGTGGTCGCGGTCAATCCGGTCGTCTTCCATTGGCGCAAAGGCCGCTCGGTGGATGAGGCCCTGCATAAACGCCCGCGTTCCTTTGGGGAATACAGCCAGCGTTTTCGTCAGGGCGCGACATTCAAGCGTCTCATCAGCGGCGATGTCGATGTGGCAAGTGCGGGGCGGAACATCGTCAAGGCGACGATCAAGAGGCTTTCGACAAAAACGGCGAGGCTGTTCCGCAGGGGCAGCGAGGAAGGGCGTGCCGTCTATGGTGCGTTCGACAAATTGAAGGCGACTGATACCGCCGTTCATCTGCTCTACAGCGACAACGACGATGGTCTGGAGCACTTCCAATATTACTTCGACGCCAATGGCAAAGGACTGGCGGCCTATAAGAACGTGTCGCTGACCATTATTCCCGATGCCGATCACAATCTTTCAACGCCGGAAGCCAGACAAATCTATATCGACGCGGTGAAGCGGCTGGCTCTCGCGCATTTGCGGTAAAAATGCCTTGGCTGTCATGCCCTAGAAGGAAAATCGCCGGCTGGAACCCAGTGACACGACCTCTCCGGAAGGAGGGGTTTCCGTCGCCGGGGTCTCCGGCAGGAGGCTGATTTTTCTGGTTTCGCCGGGGCCGAGATGGAACCAGTTTTCCGAGGCGTAATAACCATGCACCTCGACATGGACGGACTGTGCCAGCCGGTCCGTGCCGATTTCAAGAAACCAGTTGCCGCTCGTTTCACTGATCGCGACCTGAAGGTTTGCGGCGTGCAGCGCCTTTTTACGGCCCAGAGGGAAATGGAATGCGTCCGCGATGACGTGTCCTGTCGCAACGTCGCGAAGCCGGGCGACCGTTACATCATGGGACGGAGGGCCGAAACGATAGGCATAGGTCGTATCGAAAAAGGCGCCGAACAAATCTGTTGCGGCAATGGTCCGGCTCTGTCGCGGCGAAAGCGTGAGCGGTCGTTTGGCGTGGACGACGGGTTGCGCACCTTCGCGCAGGCAGGTCAGTTCCAGCATGGCTTCGAGGCCGCCGCCGGTCTCGTTGACGAGGTGTATATCCAGCCCGTTCGTGCCCTCATCGGAAAAAGTAACCTGAATGGGGCGGAACGCCCTTTTCAACGCGTGCCAGACGGATTTGGGCCTGCCGGTCGCATCGATGACACCCCAGCCTGCGCCGGGAACGAGATCCTGCAGGGTCCAGACCAGAGCGCCCTGACAGGAGGAGCCGCTGCGCCGCCATTCGGCGAAAGTCGCCTCCATGACCTCGGCCGTGGCGGCCCGGGACATGTCGAGATAAAGGCCGCCGTCTTCGCGACGCAGAACATCCGGTTCGACGTCGTAGAGCAGCTTTAGATAATGGTCGCGAACATCCTCGAAATCCCAGGACGCCCCACGATCGCGCGGTGCGCGTGCCTTCCATCGCGGATCGTGCACGGCCACGCCGGGTAGATATCTATCCAGCGTTTCCTGCTCGGGAATATTGGCGAAGGCGAGGCACTCGGCGGCGAAGCGCAGATCGGCGCGGCGCGCATCTTCCAGCGGGCGGCAATAGGCGCCCACGCCGTAATAATGGCCGACCCCGACGTTGGGAAAAAAGGGCAATGCGCCGCCGGAGGGGGAATTGGCGACATAGGCTGTGTCCGGCCGCTTCTCGGCAAGGAGTTCCGGCAGAACCTCCTCGGTGAGCGTTCCCTTCCATATCTGTTCCGGCAGACCGAGCATCGCGCCCTGCTGGTACATTTCACTGCCGCCGCAGAAGACGGTGAGCGATGGAGAAAGCGCGGTGGCTTCGAGGAACTGCGAGATTTCCGTGACGATATGCTGGCGCAGGCTCTCGTCCTTTGCCGGATAATCGAAATTGGCGAGCATGGCGTCCTGCCAGACCATGATGCCGAGTTCGTCGCAAAGCGCGAAAAATTCCGGAGTCTCATAAGCCATGGTGCCGCCGATGCGGATCATGTTCATGCCGGCTTCCGCGGCTTTTCGAAGCCATGGCTCATAATCCGCCCCGGTTCCCGGCAGGCGCACAATATCGGCCGTTGTCCAGACCGCGCCACGGCAGAAGACCGGCTGACCGTTCACCTTGAGGCCGAAACCCTCACCGTCTTCGCCATGATCGATCTCGACCCGCCGGAAGCCGGTACGCCCCAACCTATGTTGTTCGCCGTCCAATTCCAAAAGCGTGTCGTGCAGCGCAGGCCTGCCATGGGTGTGCGGCCACCATGTTTCGACTTCGGGTATATGGAGTTCGCCGGAAAACTTGCCGTTCTCATCCCTGGAAAGATCGGCACTATAACCCGCACAGCCAAGCCGTGCCGATTTTATGGGCCGGTTGGTTTCCAGCGAGATGGCGACCGTTGCCGTTCCTGCCTCGTCCAGCGAAGATCGGAGCGTGCAAAGCACCGCGTCCCGTCTGATCAGACTGATGGGCCGCCATGGGCCGGCGGCGTGGATTTCCGGGCACCAGCCGGGCATGTAACCGAGTGCGGTGGTGCGGATCAGCCGCAACCCTTGGGTATTCATCATCTGCGGCCGCCAGCGGGCGCGGGGACCGGTTTTTTCAAGCCTCGGCGCAAGCGCCCGGAAGCAGATGCAAAGCTCGTCCGCGCCCGTAAGTTCGACCGGCACTTCCAGCCTTTCGAACATGCTCTGGCTCGCGGCGATCAGCTCGCCGTTGAAGAAGATTTCGGCAATGGTGGAGAGACCGTCGAAGCGCAGGGTGGCGCGTTCGCGCGTATCGGAAATCATCGTCAGCCGATACCAGGCATCCCTGTCATTGAGAGGCGCCGGGGCAAGGCGGTCGAATTTTCCAGCCGCTTCCAGAGCCTGCGCCACCGTGCCGGGAACGGAGACGTGAAGGCTTTCAAGCGATGCGGGAATATCGGACGGCGTCTCGCAGGCATCGGCGGGTGTCAGCGTCAGCGTCCAGCCTTCGCTCAGCAATTCCTCGCTCTCGCCGGGAAGATAAGTCCTCACGCGGCCTCGCTGGCATCAGTGAGTTTAGTCGAAAGCGCTTCCATCACACCATCCCACGCATCCGCTGCCGGATCGAGCACGGTGGCCAGCGCATCAAATTTGCGGCGCGTGACGGCGCGGGCGAGCTGGAACTGCACGGTCTTGGCAACCTCGGAAATCTTGAGCGCGTGGTCTCTTGCTTCAGAAAAACCCTCCGCGTCCAGCCATTCGAAGTGGCTTGCCGCCAGTTCGAAATTGGCGCCGAGCTGGCGCAGCGTGTTGAAGGCATATTTGTGGAAAAAGCCGAAGGGTCGGTCAGCGACCTTTTCCACCTGCGCCGGAAAAACGCCGGCAAAAGCACGGACCGGGTTGGCGGAGGGCCGTCTGGAAAAATGAAACTTCAGGAGCCGTTCGGCCGTCTTGCGAATATGTGCGGGCGAGGGGCTGCTATCAGCGAATTTCGCAAATTCGGTATAGGGCAGGAATGGCGGGTCGGTCTCGGCCAGATGATGCTGGAACAGGCCGTCAAAATCTTCACCTGAAAGGTGGAAGAAGCCGGCGTTATGGAAATAGTCGAGTTCGCGCTTCGCGAGGTCGAGCCGGTTGATGGCGATGGTGGTCTTGCCATGCTCCTTCCGGTAGCCCACCCCATGGGTATCCGGCATATAGAAGCTGTCCATCTCGATCAGGCAGATGCGGCCGCGTGCGAGCTGCGCCTCGATGTGGTTTTCCACGCTGTCGAAGATCGCAAGTTCGGTGGCGCGAACGCCATAAAGCGCCTCGAGGTCTTCCAGCGGCACCTTGAAGAAGGTGAACTGGTCGCCTTCGAAATCCTGCGTGAGCGTGAAACCGAACATGGCTTCCGGCGGCAGACCTTTCGAGGCCAGCACCTCGATCCATAAATCGATGTAGCAATTGGTCTCCGGCCACATTCTCTCGGAGGAATGGAGCGGATGCTGCACATAGTTTTTGGGATCGAGACCGGGAAAAATCTGCCGCATGAATGATCAGCCCCAGAGCGTTTCCACGACCTTCGCAGGCCATTTCTTCACGTCGAGACCATGAAGGGCAAACAGCGCCAGCGCGATGCGTTCAAGGCCGAAACCGACGCAGGCGGTGTGGGCGACATCGCCATTGGCGAGGTTGAGGCCCCATTTCTGGCCGAAGGCATCCTGATGATAATTGAAGCTCATGCAGGCCGTCGGGCTGGTCGTCGATGTGACCGGGATCAAGAGCTCGAATTTCAGATTCTGGTCGCGCTGGTTGTTGGCGAGCATTTTGCCGGCGCGGCCGAAGAAGGGATCGTTGGCGATATCGATGGTGACGTCTAGCCCGACCGCTTTCATCATCTCCACGCCGCGATCCATCCAGGTCTGGCGGAATTCGGTGACGTCGGATTCGGTGCCCATGCAAACATATTCGCGCATGCGGAAAAGCTGCTGCCGGGCCGGATCCTTGGAGGGCTCGTGGCGGAAGCAATAGGACTGGATGTCATAGAGACCGCCGCCGGCAGGCAGCGCGCCGCGCTTGGCGATCGTCGGATAAAGCGGATAACAGGCCGCCGGCGTCAGCACGATGTCGGTGGCTTTCTGGTCCTTGGTCCAGTCGCCGCCCTCGTCCATGGTTTTCAGCAGGCTGACATGGTCAAGCTCACAGCCGCAGAAGGAATGGACCGTGCCGGCGAGCTGTGGGAAGCTCTTCATATAACCGCTCTTTTCAAAATAGGCGCGGTTGATGCCGGGCGGAAAGCGGATCGCTTCGGCGCCGTCAGCGCCGCCCGTGCGGTCGATCAGCCTCTCGAATGCGGCAATGACATCCTCGAACTGGCCGCTGCGTCCATAAAGACCGTCCACACCGGTTTCAATCAGCAGGCCTTCTTCGAACAGTCGATCGAGAAACGATGTTTGCATGTCCATGGTTTTATCCCAAGAGGCTGGTGTCCTGCTTGTGAACCAGCAGGAGATTGGCGGAATTGCCGAGAATGCGGTCGTTGGAAATCATCAGGCGGGCGGAATGCGCGTCGCGCAGGTGCCGGCCGAGGCTATAGGGCGTGCCGTTCTTGTAGCCCATGATGCCGCAGACCAGCATGGCATGGTCGATGATCTCGAGAATGGTTTCCGAAGAGCAGATCTTCACATTGTTCATGGCGACGGCAAAGGCCATGGACATCAGTTTTTCGGGGTCGCTCTTGGTGTCCTCGTAAGCCTTGATGCCGGCGATGATGTTGGATTTCACGACCTGCAGCTTGGTGGAAACCTCGGCAAGGCGGATCGCGCCGGGAGGAGCGGTGCCGGGCGATTTGCGCGCCGCGGCTCTGACGAATGACTGGGCGCGCAGCACCGCATCCGAGGCGATGCCATACCAGACGGCGCTCCACAGGAGATGCGAGCTTGCAAGCATGGATTGTGCGGCGATTTCCGCAAAGGGTTTCGGGAATATCTGCGCCGCCGGCGCTTCGCCACGAAACAGGAAGCCGTCCGAACAGGTGCCGCGCATGCCGAGCGTATCCCAGACATGGGTCTTTTCGAGCGTGTACTGGTTTTTCAGAAAGACCGTCATCACCTGATCGGCGGGCGCGGCATCCTTGTGGGCGCGCGAGGTGATGAGGATCGCATCGGCATTGCTGCCATAGGAAATGACGGTGGCGTCCTTTTCCAGCCGGCAGAAATCGCCTTCGACCTCGATTGCACAGATGGAGTTGCGCAGATTGCCGCCAATGCCGCCTTCGGTGGTGGCGGAGCCGAGCAGAAGCTGTTCGCCGGCGATGCGGCTCATGAAGCCGGCATGCCACGCGCTCGTCTCGCCGTGTTCCACCAGGCTGGATGCCTTGATATGGTGCATGGCGAAAATCATCGCGGTTGCCGAACAGGCCTGGCCGAGCCGGGCGCAGATATCGGCGATCTCCTGTAAGGACGCGCTTTCGCCGCCCAGCGAAGAGGGGACCTGGATGCCGAGCAGGCGTTCCTGTCGCAAGGCGTCGACGGCTTCCTGTGGGAAACGGCCGGTGACATCCACATCATCCGCGTGTTTGGCGGCAATTGCCGCGACACGGCCCGCGCGCGCGGACAGCGTTTCATCCTGCGGCGCTACGGTGACGTTCATCAGGCTGCCTCTTTACCATCCAGAATGAGCTTAACGGTGTCTTCAATGGCCTTGATGCTCGCAAATGACTTGCGGTTCAGCAGATTGTCGGGGAATTCGATATCGAATGCTTCTTCGATGCCGAGCATCAATTGCACGGATGCAAAGGAAGAAAGGCCTGCCGCATAAAGATCGGCTTCATCTGCAATCGTATCGACAGGGGTTGGAAGCTGGCCGAATTTGGCCAGTATTTCACGAATAGTCGCGTTCATTCCGACGTATCTCCCATGAATTTCACATCAGGATGGTTTGTGCTTATCGTTACGTTGCAAACGATAATATTCGCCTAAACCGTTAGGTTAATTACAACTAACGGCAGCATGCGCCATTCCCGCACCTTTGCCAAGCATGGATCGTCGGCCTTGACAAATGCCGGTCGGTGTTTTTTGCTGTGGCCATTCACCAGGGGTGTCCCGTCAAGGGGCTGAGATTCTGCTTTCATGCGCAGTGACCCGTTGAACCTGATCCAGTTCATACTGGCGTAGGGACGGTGCAAAGACCGAAGGTCGGCTGGCGTGTGCATTGCGCTGTCGGCGCTGCGGTATTTTCCATCATTCCGGCTCGAACTGGGTCTCCACTGTCAAACTTTGGAGCCTCAAGATGAATATCGCTGCCAAGAATATCCCGTTGTCGGTTACTACGGGGCCGCATGCCGCCTCTACCAAAATCCACAAAGCCGGGATTTTACATCCCCATATCCGCGTGCCGATGCGCGAGATCGCCGTTCATCCGACGGCGGGTGAACCGCCGGTGACGGTTTACGATTCCTCCGGTCCCTATACGGATCCTTCGCATACCGTTCAGATTGAAAAGGGCCTGCCGCGTCTGCGTCATGACTGGATCGTGGCGCGCGGCGACGTCGAGGCCTATGACGGCCGGCACGTCAAGCCGGAGGATAACGGCTTTGCCACCGGCGAACGCCTGACGCCTGAATTTTCCGTGCGCCACCAGCCGCTCAGAGCCACGGCCGGTAAAGCCGTAACCCAGCTTGCCTATGCGCGGGCAGGTATCATCACCCCGGAAATGGAATTCATCGCCATCCGCGAAAATCTCGGGCGCGAGGCGGCCAGGGAAAAGCTTGTGCGTGACGGCGAAAGCTTCGGCGCGCATATCCCTGACTACGTCACGGCGGAATTCGTGCGTCAGGAAGTGGCGTCGGGCCGGGCCATCATCCCCGCCAATATCAATCATTCGGAACTTGAGCCGATGATCATCGGCCGCAATTTTCTCGTCAAGATCAACGCCAATATCGGCAATTCCGCCGTTACCTCCTCCATGGCGGAAGAGGTGGAGAAGATGGTCTGGGCGATCCGCTGGGGTGCGGATACAGTCATGGACCTGTCTACCGGTCGCAACATCCACAATATCCGCGAATGGATCATCCGCAATTCGCCGGTGCCGATCGGCACGGTGCCGCTCTATCAGGCGCTTGAGAAGGTCAACGGCATTGCCGAAGACCTCAATTGGGAAGTGTTCCGCGATACGCTGATCGAACAGGCGGAGCAGGGTGTGGATTATTTCACCATTCATGCCGGCGTGCGGCTGCATTACATCCCGCTCACCGTCAACCGCGTCACCGGCATCGTTTCGCGCGGCGGCTCGATCACGGCCAAGTGGTGTCTGCATCACCATAAGGAGAGTTTTCTCTACGAGCATTTCGACGAGATTTGCGATATTTGCCGTGCTTACGACGTCTCCTTCTCGCTGGGCGATGGCTTGCGTCCCGGCTCGATTGCCGACGCCAATGACGCCGCACAATTCGCGGAACTGGAGACGCTCGGTGAGTTGACGCAGATCGCCTGGGCGAAGGATTGCCAGGTGATGATCGAAGGCCCCGGCCATGTGCCGATGCACAAGATCAAGGAAAATATGGACAAGCAGCTGAAGACCTGCGGCGAGGCGCCGTTCTATACGCTCGGGCCGCTCACCACCGATATTGCGCCGGGTTACGACCATATCACCTCCGGCATCGGTGCGGCGATGATCGGCTGGTTCGGCACGGCGATGCTCTGCTACGTCACGCCGAAGGAACATCTCGGCCTGCCGGATCGCAACGACGTGAAGGTCGGCGTCATCACCTACAAGATCGCTGCCCACGCTGCCGATCTCGCCAAGGGTCATCCGGCGGCGCAGGTGCGGGACGATGCGCTGTCGCGCGCGCGGTTCGAGTTCCGCTGGGAGGACCAGTTCAACCTGTCGCTGGACCCGGATACGGCGCGCTCTTTCCATGATGAGACCTTGCCGAAGGAAGCGCACAAGGTCGCGCATTTCTGCTCCATGTGCGGGCCGAAATTCTGCTCGATGCGGATTTCCCACGATATCCGCGCCGAGGCGCAGAAGGAGGGACTGGAGGCCATGGCCGCACGCTTCAAGGAAGGCGGTGAGCTTTACATGCCGCTCGCGACTCCGGCGGATGCCGAATAGCATGCGCGTTCTGGTCAAGGGAACGGGGGTCGCCGGTTTGACGGCGGCCTTCGAACTGGTGCGGACCGGTGTTACCGTCGCGGTTTGCGAGCGCAATGCCGAACCCTCTCGCGGCGCATCCTGGTATGCGGGCGGCATGCTGGCGCCATGGTGCGAGCGTGAAAGCGCTGAAGAGCCGGTTCTGACGCTCGGTCAGACGGCGCTCGACTGGTGGGATGAAGCGACACCCGGTCTTGTCGTCCGTAACGGCACGCTGGTTGTTGCGCCGGCCCGCGATAAGGCGGAGCTTTCGCGTTTCGCATCGCGGACCGCTGGCTATCGCTGGGTGGATGAGGGCGAAATCGCCGCGCTGGAGCCAGATCTTGCCGGGCGCTTTCGATCCGGGCTTTATTTTCCGGGTGAGGGGCATCTCGATCCGCGTCTTGCACTGAAATCGCTGCATGAACGGCTTTGCACCATGGGTGTGCAGTTCCATATGGGTATCCCGATGGATGAAGAGCCGTTCGACCGCGTGGTCGATTGCACTGGTTCTGCGGCAATCGGCGGGATTTCCGATCTTCGCGGTGTGCGGGGAGAGATGCTCTATCTCGCCACGCGCGAGGTTTCCCTGTCTCGCCCCGTCCGGCTGCTGCATCCGCGCATTCCGCTTTACATCGTGCCGCGCGAGCCCGGCCGTTTCATGGTGGGTGCGACGATGATCGAGACGGAAGATGCGGGCGCCATTTCCGCCCGCTCGATGATGGAGTTCCTGAATGCCGCCTATGCCGTGCATCCGGCTTTTGCGGAAGCGGAAATCATCGAGACAGGCACCGGCGTGCGCCCCGCCTATCCTGACAATCTGCCGGAGGTCACGCAGGATGGCGGGACAGTTTTCATCAATGGCGCGCACCGGCATGGCTTTCTGCTGTCGCCGGCGACGGCGCGGCAGGCGGCTGAAATCGTCTGTCAAACTCTCTCTCAAAAGGAACGGGATCATGAAACTTCTGGTGAATGGCGACGAGCTTGATCTCGCCGCCGAGACGCTGGCCGGCCTGCTCGCCAGCCTCGAATACGAGGGTGAGTGGCTGGCGACGGCGGTAAACGGCGATCTGGTGCATACGGAAGAGCGCGCCGATTATAAGCTGAAGGCTTTCGACCGTATCGAAGTCCTCTCGCCGATGCAGGGAGGCTGAAACCATGCTGACGCTTTATGGCCGCGAGGTCTCGTCCCGTCTCCTGCTCGGCACGGCGCGCTATCCGTCGCCTGCCGTGCTTGCCGATGCCGTGCGGGCGAGCAACACGGATATTCTGACGATTTCACTGCGCCGGGAAACGGCGGCTGGCAAGAAGGGCGGTCAGTTTTTTGAGCTTATCCGTGAGCTGGATCGCCAGATCCTGCCCAATACCGCCGGTTGCCACACGGTCAAGGAAGCGGTGCTGACGGCAAAGATGGCCCGCGATGTGTTCCGCACTAACTGGATCAAGCTGGAGGTCATCGGTCATCACGACACGCTGCAGCCCGATGTCTTCGCACTTGTCGAGGCGGCAAAAATCCTCTGCGACGACGGTTTTGAGGTCTTTCCCTATACGACGGACGATCTGGTCGTCGCCGAGAAGCTGCTGGAGGCAGGCTGCAAGGTGCTGATGCCCTGGTGTGCGCCAATCGGCAGCGCCATGGGACCGCTCAATCTGACGGCGCTGAAATCCATGCGGGCGCGTTTCCCGGATGTGCCGCTGATCGTCGATGCCGGTATCGGCCGCCCGTCGCATTCTGTCACGGTGATGGAGCTCGGTTACGATGCCGTTCTGCTCAACACGGCTGTGGCGGGTGCGGGAGACCCGGTCGGCATGGCGGAGGCTTTCGCCCGCGCCATAGACGCCGGCCATCAGGCATATCTTTCCGGGCCGCTGGAGCCGAGGGACATGGCCGTTCCCTCGACGCCCGTGATCGGAACGGCGGTTTTTTCCTGATCGTGGCTTGTCGTCGACATCAGGCACCTCACGTTTTGCGTTGACAGTGCCTGATGGTGGCGGGATACCGGGAGAAAAAGGGAAACGGCATGGCGGCACTCACCAATCTTCTGACGGATATCGGCGGCGTTTCGGTCGGCAATGTCACCGATCTTGCTCTCGGCTCCGGTGTCACGGCGATTGTTTTCGAAAAGCCCGCCATCGCTTCCGGTTCTGTTTTGGGTGGTGCGCCGGGCGGGCGCGATACCGGACTGCTCGATCCCGCGATGACGGTGGAAACGGTGGATGCCTTCGTGCTGTCAGGCGGTTCTGCCTTCGGGCTGGATGCGGCGGGCGGCGTTCAGGCCGGGCTGCGCGAAATCGGACGCGGCCTGCAGGTGGGTTCCACCCGCGTTCCCATCGTGCCGCAGGCGATCCTGATGGATCTGCTGAATGGCGGCGACAAGGACTGGGGACTGCATTCGCCCTATCGCGAGATGGGATATGCGGCCTTCAAGGCGGCGCGTCCGGAGCCCTTCCCACTTGGAACGGTCGGGGCCGGAACGGGTGCGACGACCGCCACCTTCAAGGGCGGGCTCGGTTCGGCAAGCGCCGTCAGTTCCGGCGGTTATAAGGTGGCGGCCATCGTTGCCGTCAATGCGCTCGGCTCGGCAACCGTTGGAACGAGCCGCCATTTCTGGTCCGCGCCGTTTGAAGTGCAGGGTGAATACGGCGATTGCGGTTTTCCCGATCGTTTCGAGCCGGATCATACCGCGCTGCGCCTCAAGGGGGTCAATCTCACGGCAACGACCATCGGTGCGGTGGTGACGGATGCCGCGCTGACCAAGGCGCAGGCGCATCGCCTTTCCATCATGGCGCATGACGGGCTGGCGCGCGCCGTTCTGCCCGCCCATTTGCCAAGCGACGGCGACACCATGTTCGCGGCCTCGACCGGTGAAAAGCCGCTTGAGGGCGGCGTTCATTTCGCCGAGCTTTGCCATCTGGCGACCATGGTAATGGCGCGCGCGGTCGCGCGTGGCATCTATGAGGCGACGGCCTTGCCGGTGCATGGAGCGCAAAAAGCCTATCGCGATCTTCATGGACGGAGCCTTTGAACGATGAGTGAGGCCCTTTCTCCACTGAAGCCTGTTCTTCGTATCGACTTTCCACCCGGGGAACGTCTCGGCCATGGCAAGATCGAATTGATGGAGCTGATTGTCGAGACCGGCTCCATCGCTGCCGCAGGGCGGGCGATGGACATGTCCTATCGTCGCGCATGGCTGCTGGTGGATGCGCTGAACCATATGTTCAGGCAACCGGTTATCGAATCGCAGCGTGGCGGCAAACAGGGCGGCGGTGCGGCACTGACCGCTTTTGGCACTGAGGTGCTGGAGCGCTATCGGGGCATGGAAAAGCGGATGAACGAGGCCTTGCGCGCGGATATCGACTGGCTGGAGACCAACCGCAATCCCGATGCGGCCCTCAATAGGGATCGAGAGCCGCCGACTTTATGATCGCGTGTACCGGTTTTCCGGGCTCCAGCTCCAGCCTCTCGCGTGACAGATCGGTGATGCGCGACTGGATGATGTCGCCGCCGCAATCCACCTGAACCGTGACCATGCCGTCTTCGCTGGCCGAAACAGTCGCGATATGGCCCGCGAGAATGTTGAGCGCGCTTAAGCCTTCGGGTTTTACGGTTGCCAGCATCACGTCGCGCGCCGGTATGAGCACCCGTGCGGGGCTGCCGGCCGTTCCCCTCTTTGCCGGAACATGGAGCATCATGGTCTTTAGCCTCACGGCGGCGAGGCCATGTCGCTCATCAAAGCTTTCAATGTGCCCGGAAAGAATGCTGCCCGCCTCGCGTCGTTCGAGATGCGCGCTGAAATCCGGTCTGGAAAGCACGTCGGCCGCTTTTCCCTGCGCCTCCACCTTGCCGTCCTTCATCACCACGATGCGGTCGGCGAGGCGGGCGACCTCCTGAATAGAATGGCTGACATAGACGATCGGGATTTTTGTCTCGTCGCGCAGCCGCTCGAGATAGGGAATGATCTCGGCTTTTCGCTCCTCGTCGAGCGAGGCGAGCGGCTCGTCCATCAGCAGCAGCCTGGGTGATGAGAGGAGCGCGCGGCCAATCGCGACACGCTGTTTTTCGCCACCGGAAAGTTTGTCCGGCCGGCGCTGCAAGAGATGGCCGATGCCGAGCATGTCGACGATGCGGTCTTCATTCGCGCTCCCGGCTTTGTTCACGGCGAACCAGCGGCCGTAATGCAGGTTCTGCGCCACGCTGAGATGCGGGAAGAGCCGTGCTTCCTGAAAAACATAACCGAAGCGGCGTTTATGAGCCGGCAGGAACAGCCGTGTTCCGCTATCGGCCAGCACTTCGCCATCGAGCAAAACCTGTCCCTCATCCGGCCGCAGCAGGCCTGCTATGATGCGGATCATCGAAGTTTTGCCGGAGCCGGAGCGTCCGAACAGCGTGGTGACGCCGCCTTCGGAGGTGAATGACGCATCGAGTTCGAAAGAGCCGAGGCGATGGCGGGTGGCGACCGAAAGCGTCATTCCATGCTCACCCGTTTGCCGACGATGCGGGCCAGAAACTCCGAGACGAGCAACGCGAGCATGGAAATCACGACAGAGACAATGGTTAGCCGCAAGGCGCCGGCATCGCCGCCCGGAACCTGAGTGAAGGTATAGATGGCGGCGGACAAAGTCTGGGTCTCGCCGGGAATATTGGACACGAAGGTGATGGTCGCGCCGAACTCGCCCATGGCTTTGGCGAAAGCCAGAATCATGCCGGCAATGATGCCGGGCAGGGTCAAGGGCAGGGTGACGGTGAGGAACACCCAGAACGGGCTTGCCCCCAATGTTCCCGCGGCCTCTTCCAGCTTGCGGTCCACCGCTTCTATGGAGAGGCGGATGGAACGCACCATCAGCGGAAAGGCCATGACGGCGCAGGCGAGCGCCGCCCCGGTCCAGCGGAAGGAAAAGACGATGCCGAACCAGCTATCGAGAAATTGCCCGATCGCGCCCCTGCGGCCGAACAGGACGAGCAGCAGAAAGCCGGTGACGACGGGCGGCAGGATGAGCGGCAGGTGGACGATGCCGTTGAGGAGAGACTTGCCCCAGAAGCGGCCGCGCGCGAGCGCCACGGCGACCAGAATTCCGAAAGGCAGGCTGGCAAGCATGGCGATGGACGACACCCACAGGCTGAGCCTGATCGCCGTCCATTCTTCAGGGCTGAGTGTCCACCAATGCAATGCCATATCCTGCAATCGTCATCTCTGGCGGCCCGTCCGTTGGGGCCACGAAAGGCAGTTTATTTCAAAACGGTAAAGCCTTGCTTTTCGAAGAAGGGCGTTGCCTTGGCCGATTTCAGGAAATCCAGATACGCTTTTGCTACCGGGGACTTGGCTTCCGAAAGAATGGCGACCGGGTAGATGATCGGCGGATGGCTGTCTTCCGGGAAGGTGCCGACGATCTTCACACCCGGATCGGCGGCGGCGTCGGTCTGGTAGACGATGCCATAGGGTGCTTCGCCGCGCGAGACGAGCAGCAGGGCGGCACGCACGCTTTCCGCGCCGGCGACCTTCTGTTCGACCGAGGACCAGACGCCGAGTTTTTCCAGAGCGGCCTTGCCGTATTTGCCCGCCGGCACGGAATCGACCGCACCCATGGCCAGACGGCCATCGCCCACCAGAGCGGCAAGATCGAAGCCTTGCTTGATCTCGACCGGCTTTGCCTTGTCTGCGGGAGCGACGAGAACAATGCGGTTGCCGAGAAGATTGGAGCGGGTGTCAGCGTTGATCAGCTTCTTTTCGGCGACATAGTCCATCCACGCAAGATCGGCGGAAATGAAGATATCCGCCGGTGCGCCCTGCTCGATCTGCTTGGCCAGCGCCGAGCTTGCTGCATAAGAAACGGTTGCTTCGTTACCGCTTTCCTTTGCCCATTCGGCGTTGAGAGCATCGAGTGCGTTTTTCATGCTTGCGGCGGCAAACACCGTGACTTTTTCGGCTGCATTGGCCGGAACGGCCGCGAGTGAGGCCGCTATCCAGAAGGATGTGGCTGCGGCAATGGTTTTGAAGAAGCTGCGACGCAAAAGTCTCATGGTCTGTTACCCCCGGTTCGAGATATCCCGATGAATATATCGATAGGCCTATAGGGCAATCATTATATTTTCAAGGATATATCGATGGGATGAGGAAAAGAGGCTGCCGGATGTCTGTTTAGAGAGGTGGTTAAGCTCGAAGAGCTCTCCTCGCCATGCTTCGGGCTTGTCCCGCGCATCAGCAACGTCTTCATTTTATTGAATGTGATTAAATCCTTGAGACAAGCCCAAGGATGATGTCGTTCCTTGAAGCGGCTCCGTGTCCGATCAAAAACGCTCGCCGGCGAAATGGGCGATCTGTGCGCCTGCCTCGTAATAGGCTTCCTTCACCGTCCGGAAAGTCTGCGCTTTCGGCTCCGTCAAAGGCAGCGGCAATTCGGCTTCAGCAATTTCACCGAGAATATGCTGCGCAATGACCTTGCCGAAGGCCGTGCCCGGCGCGATGCCGCGGCCGTTATAGCCTGAAAAGCCGACGACATTTTCAGCGAATTTGTGAAAGCGGGGCACGGCATTGTCCGTCATGCCTATTTGGCCGTACCATTCACATTCGAATTCCGTATCCCCGAGCTGCGGAAAAAGCCGCTTCAGCGAGCGCTTCGCCCAGGCGCGATGAATGGCGGTGCCGCTGCCGCGCAGGGCGCCGACGCTGCCGAAGACCAGCCGGCCGGCTTTGTCCATGCGGAAGGATGAGAGAATCTCCTTCGTATCCCAGCAGCCTTCACGGCCGGGCAGGATGCTCTTTTGCAGGTTATCGCCGAGCGGTCTCGTCGCAAAATTAAAATAGGGCAGGTAGACCTGTTCATCGCGAACGATCCGCCATGGGCCGGTGCTATAGGCTTCTGTGGCAACAACGATCCAGTTGGCGGTTACACACCCTTGCGACGTCTTCACCACCCATTTTCCGTTGCTGCGTTCGGTCGCTACCACGGGGCTTTCGTTGTGCAGGCGCACGCCCGCTTTATGGGCGGCTGCGGCAAGGCCTCGAACATAGGCAAGCGGCTGTATCGTGCCGGCGCGTGTATCCAGAAGCGCACCGGAATAGCCCGTACTGCCGGTACGTCTCGCTGTCTCTTCGGCATCGAGGATGCGGACGGGTGCGCCTCTCTCCGCCCATTGTTCGCAGCGCTCACGGATTTCGGCGAGCCCTTTTTCTCCGACGGCGCAATGGAGCGTGCCGTTTTTTTCGATCTCGCAGGGAATTGCGTGTTTTTCCACCAGTTCACGCACGAGAAGCGGGGCATTGCCCAGAAGATCGAGAAGGCGCTCGCCGTAAACCTCGCCCAGCACGCCGGGTAGCTCTTTCGGCATGACCCACATGCCGCCATTGATGAGGCCGACATTGCGGCCTGCGCCGCCGAAGCCGATTTCCCTTGCTTCGAGAAGAACGACATCCACACCGCGTTCGGCAAGATGAAGGGCGGCAGACTGGCCGGTAAAACCACCTCCGACGACGACAACATCGGCAACTGCTGCGCCCTGCAAGGCGGGCGTTACGGGCGGCTGCGGCGCGGTCTTTTCCCAGAGGCCGTGCGAGCGGGGGTCATTATACATCGTTCCACCGTGTTCCGGGCCAGTTCATTTGTTCTTCGTATGAGTGACAAGCCCTTGTTTATAAGACTTTACAAGCGGTCTTGCCTGTTGAATATCGACATATCGTCAAGAGTTCATTCCGTGAGGGAATATGGTCCTGCCGCCACGCCGTTTTCTGCCGTCGCTTTCGCTGCTGGCGGCTTTCGAAGCCGCTTCCCGGACGGGCAGCGTCACCGCCGCCGCGAGGGAACTGGGGCTGACGCAGGGTGCGGTCAGCCGCCAAATCCTGGCGCTCGAAGAGCAGCTTGGCGTGGCGCTATTCCTGCGCGAGAGGCAGACGATCCGGCTGACAAGGGCGGGGGAGGGCTATGCGCGGGAAATCCGCGAGGCCTTGCGGCGCATATCGACGGCCTCGCTCAACCTGCGTGCCAATCCGGATGGCGGCACGCTCAACCTCGGGGTTCTGCCGAGCTTCGGCACGCGCTGGCTTGTGCCGCGCCTTCCCGATTTCATCGCCAGACACCCCGGCGTTTCGGTCAATCTTCTGACGCGGTCATCGCTGTTCGATTTCCGCACCGACACAGTCGATGCGGCCATCCATTTCGGATTGCCGCATTGGCCGGGTACCGAGCTGGTTTTCCTGATGCACGAAAAGGTCATTCCGGTGTGCAGCCCGGCCTTCAAGGCGCGACACGGACTTTCAAGGCCGGACGATCTGTTGAATGTCCCGTTGCTGCACATGACGACTCGGCCGGATGCCTGGGAGCAATGGTTTCGCAGCCATGACGTCAGTTTCGACAATGTGCATGGCATGCTTTTCGATCAGTTCACGACGATTGCCGAGGCGGCGAGCGCCGGGGTTGGAGCCTCGCTCATTCCTTCTTTCATGATCGAGGAGGAGTTGCGAAGCGGTCGTCTGGTTGCGGCTGTTGCGGGGGAAGTGGAGAGCGAGGAAGCCTATTACCTCGCCTGCATGCCGGATCGCGCCGGTTATGCGCCGCTCGAAAGTTTTCGGCGGTGGATCGTTTCCGAGGCCGCAACTGGCGCGAACGGCAGGACCGCGGAGTTTTCGGCGTAAACCGGTAAGCGGTCTTGCAAGACGGACGCTGCTCAGCCAATAGTGGGCCATGACGCGTGGCGCGAGCAGCCATGCACCGAAAGTTCAAATACGGGAGATGTCCGTGAAGCCCATTTTCGTTCAGCTTCAATGTGAGCCCGGCAAGACCTATGATGTCGCCGACGCCATCTATAAGACGGAACTGGTTTCCGAGCTTTATTCCACCAGCGGTGAATATGATCTGCTGCTGAAAATCTATCTGCCGCAGGAAGAAGATATCGGCAAGTTCATCAACCAGAACATCGTCAATATTCCGGGAATCGTGCGTTCGCTGACGACGCTGACGTTTACTGCATTCTGACCCGCAATTCGAACCTTCGATACAAGCTCGGCCCTCATTCCTGTGCTTTTCACAGGAATCCAGTCGACGCGCGTCTGCGCGGAGGGTGAGGCCTTTCAGCCCAAGGACTTGGTCTGGCTAGATTCCTGTGACGAGCACAGGAATGAGGGAAGAGTTGGGTACGTCAGGAAGACCGCGTACGTGGCGTTCGGCTCTAGTCCTGATTTTCAGGCGCTTTTTAGCTTAGTGCATCGGAGCTTTTGATACACCCTGAATGGCTGGTGCCAGGCGGGTAGATGGCTTGTCAACCGAGAAAAAAGCGCGCCATCGGGCCGCTGTTCGGGGTCCGATATTTGGCGCGCTCTGGTTTTGACGGTTCTGTGAGCGGGCGAAAGTTTTCCCGCATCAGGCGACTGCGGCCAGATTCCGGTTGCGCACGAGATCGCGGATCGCAATCCGCACGTCGTCGGCGCTGTCGAACTTCTGTTCGTCCAGGTCGTGAACGTGGAACTTCACCGCGATGAACTTCAACCGGTCATTATCCGGGATGACGATGCCGACGGGTTCGCCAGCGAATTCAATAACTTGCTTCTGCATAGATATACTCCCGCTGTGGCTACTTCACACAGCATGTTGTCGAACTGATTTTCAGTAAATTGAGACCGTTAAGTCACATTCGACAGCAGCGGGAACACGTGGATTTAAATCCAGCGTTCCAGGACTCAAAACCAAGGATTGCGTTGATGTTGATATGTTTTGACATGACACACTCCCTGTATTGGTGTTGGCCCGGAATCAGGAGACTCGTTCTCCAGTTCCACACTGATAATCCAGACCAGCACTAAAATCAATGCTGATTGTTATAGGTAGAATATTTTTCTTTATGATGACAGGAGAGGGGCGGAAATGTGAAATTTTTGTTTTCGTCGGCTGCCGCCGCGAAAAGCCCGCTGTAGCAGGCTTTTTATGTATTTTTTAATCGTCGCCGGTGGCTGGTGGTGGATAAACATGATCGTTTCCGTTGAAGTCGGAAACGGAATAACAGCCATCGCGGGTTTTTTCGGCCGCATTTCTGCCAATTGCCGCCTTGCCGTGGCCGCCGGGAATGTCGAGAACATAGGTCGGCTGGCAAAGGCCGGAGACATGCCCCCGCAAAGCGGAAACGATTCGCTGCCCCTCTTCTATCGTCAGCCGGAAATGGCTGGTGCCAGGCGCAAGATCGGGATGATGCAGGTAATAAGGCTTGATACGGGTCTCGACAAAGGCGCGCATCAACTCGGCAAGAACCGCCGGGTCGTCATTGACGCCTTTCAAAAGGACCGTCTGGCTCACCATGGCGATACCGGCGTCGATCAGGCGTGCCGAGGCCTGCCTTGCGGCTTCGCCGAGTTCACGGGAATGATTCGCGTGCAGGGCCACATAGGTGGTTTTGCCGCTGGCCTTCAGCGCATCGATCAGCGCCGCATCGATACGGTCAGGATCGACAACCGGCACGCGGGTGTGGAAGCGGACGATCTTCACATGCGGTATGTCTCTCAGGCGCGTCATCAGGTCGGACAAGCGCCGTGGGGAAAGCACCAGCGGATCGCCACCGGTCAGGATGACCTCCCAGATGGCGGGATTGGCCTTTATATAGCCGAATGCGGCGTCAAGTTCCGCCGGGCTCATCATGCCGTTGCCCTGCGGTCCGACCATCTCCCGGCGGAAACAGAAGCGGCAATAAACGGGGCAGACATGCACTGCCTTTAAAAGCACCCGGTCGGGATAACGGTGGACGATGCCGTGGACGGGGCTGTGCGCGTCGTCGCCAATCGGATCGTCCCGTTCTTCAGGAAGATGAACGAGTTCGGCCGGGTCAGGAACGAATTGTCGGGCGATGGGATCCTGCGGGTCGCGGCTGTCGATCAGCCCGGCAATCGATGGCGTGATGGCGAGCGCGTAACGTTGCGTCACAGTGCGCAGCGTCTCGAGCGCTTCGGCTTCGATAAGCCCCGCTTCGAGAAGTGCTTCGGCTGTCTTGATGGTCTCAAGCCCTGTCATCGTCCATATTCCGCGACTGGGGCCCACATGACGAGATCGATACGGGGCGCGCCGGTTGCCAGCATCACCAGCCGGTCGAAACCGAGCGCTATGCCGCTTGCCGGCGGCATGATTGCCAGCGCGGCCAGAAAGTCCTCGTCAAGCGGATAGGTTTCGCCGTAAACCCGCTGCTTCTCGGCCATTTCCATTTCGAAACGCCGCCTCTGCTCGGCGGCGTCGGTCAATTCGCCGAAGGCATTGGCGAGTTCAACGCCGCAGGCATATAGCTCGAAACGCTCCGCCACCCGCGCATCCTTGGGCGACTTGCGGGCAAGGGCCGCCTCACAGGTCGGATATTCATCGAGAATGGTCGCCCTGCCGAAACCCAGCTCCGGCTCCACCCGCTCCACGATGACGCGGCTGAACATATCTGCCCAGGTATCGTCGTCGGCCACGCGGATCCCGGCCTCGGTGAGGTTCGCCGCAAGATGGCGAGCGTCGGTTTCGCCGTTTCGGCTGATGGTGGCCAGCAGGTCGACGCCCGCATATCGCTCGAAGGCTTCGGCGACGCTTACCCGCTCCGGCTCGAGGAAAGGATCAACGCTGCGGCCGCGATAGGCGAAATTTTTCGTCTTTGCCGTTTCGGCTGCCAGCGCCAGAAGATTGGCGCTGTCCTTCATCAGGCTCTCATAGGTTTCGCTGACCCGGTACCATTCCAGCATGGTGAATTCCGGATGGTGCAGGGGGCCTCGTTCCCGGTTTCTGTAAACATGGGCAAAACAGGTGATGCGTTTTTCACCGGCGGCGAGCAGCTTCTTGCAGGCGAATTCAGGCGAGGTGTGCAGATAAAGCGGCACGGCGTCGCCGGCCGGCGTCAGGCCCTGCGTGGCGAAAGCATGCAGATGCGCTTCGTTGCCGGGGGAAATCTGCAATGCAGCAGTGTCGACCTCAAGAAAATCGGCGCTGGCGAAGTAGCCGCGAAAAGCCGACTGGATCGCATTGCGCCCAATGAGAAATGCGCGGCGGTCGGCGTGGACGTCCGGCGTCCACCATGGCGACATTGTCTCGTTGCTCGCGCGCATTCTCTGTTCTTTTCCGTCTTCTCTGTGGCGCCCAATTGCGGATAAACGGCCCGCAAAACGCCTGATCGCGTCATTTAAAGCTATTCCGGGCGGAAAACCGCTAGGTACTCTTCCGCGAATTGCTGTAGAAGGCTGGCAATTCGTGCGGATTTGAGGTAGTTGCGCCCCAGAAAAAAGACAAAACGTCTGCCGGGGCCGGTGCTGCCGCGCAGTCCTTTACGACGCATTTCATCGAGTTACAAGGAAGTCATATGGTCAAGGTTATCGCCTCATCCGTCCGCAAGGGCAATGTTCTCGACGTGGACGGCAAGCTTTACGTCGTTCTTACCGCACAGAACTTTCACCCCGGCAAGGGCACGCCGGTCACGCAGGTGGACATGCGCCGCATCGTTGACGGCGTGAAGGTCTCCGAGCGCTGGCGCACCACCGAGCAGGTCGAGCGCGCTTTCGTTGAAGACCTGAACTTCCAGTTCCTTTATGAAGATGGTGAAGGCTTCCACTTCATGAACCCGGAGAACTACGATCAGGTTGTGGTTGATGCCGAAACGATGGGCGATCAGAAGGCCTACCTGCAGGAAGGCATGACCTGCATTCTTTCCATTCATGAAGGCAATCCGCTGGCCGTCGAACTGCCGCGTCACGTCACGCTGGAAATCACGGAAACCGAACCGGTCGTTAAGGGCCAGACGGCTTCTTCTTCCTACAAGCCGGCCATTCTTTCCAACGGCATCCGCACCATGGTGCCGCCGCATATCGATGCCGGTATCCGCGTGGTCATCGCGACGGAAGACAATTCCTACGTCGAGCGCGCCAAGAACTGAGCCTGACGGCCGGTTAGACAGAAGCACCGGGAGACCGGTGCTTTTTTTGTGTCACGAATAACAAAAAGCCCGCGTCGAGACGCGGGCTTTTTCTTTGCCTTGCGGCGTATCTTACATGGCCTTTGCCGCGGTCCGGGTTGGGCCGGGCGCCTTCTTCGGAGCCGTGGTCTGGCCAACGGCATAACCGCCGCCAAGCGCTACGTTCAGCGAGACGTAGTCCTGCGCGGTCTGCTGCACAGCCTGTGCAAGGCTCGCCTGTGCGGTGGAAACCTGGCGCTGCGCATCGAGAACGTCGAGCAGCGAGGAGGCGCCGTCGCGGTAGCTGGCCGTCGAAAGCTGCAACGCTTCCTGATAGGACGCCACGGTCTTGCGCAATGCATCGGCCGTGCGCTGATCGCGGGTGACAGCGGCCAAAGCGTTTTCGACTTCTTCCACAGCGGTCAGCACCGTCTGCTTCCAGACGAGATATTCCTCACGCGCCTGGGAGTTGGCCAGATCGATATTGGCGCGGATGCTGCCGCCATCGAGAATCGGCAGAACGAGGCTCGGACCGAAGGACCAGCTATTGGCCGTTCCCCTGCCGCCACCGCTCAGGAAATTGTAGCTTGGCGTGATCGAGCCGCCGAGCTCGATGCTTGGATAGAGCTGCGCTTCCGCGACACCGATTGAGGCAACTGCGGCGGCGAGATTGCGTTCGGCGACACGAATGTCCGGACGGTTGCGGATGAGATCGGCCGGGATGCCGGTGCGCGGAATGCTGCGGGCAACCGGCTGGCGTGCGCCCTTCTGCAATTCGGAAATCAGAGATGAGGCCGGTAGGCCGAGAAGCGTGGCGATGCGATGCGCCGCCTTGCGGAAGTTGGTTTCGAGGCCCGGAATGTCGGACAGCGTCGAGTTCACCAGACCTTCGGACTGGACGACATCGAGGCGGGAGGCCGCACCCGCTTCAAGCTGCAGCTTGGTGAGGTCCAGCGTTTCGCGGCGGGAAGCCAGGTTCTGACGGGCAATCGCCAGGCGCTCCTGATAATAACGCACATCGATATAGGCTGCTGCGACCGAAGAAATCAGCGTCAGGCGCTGAACATCGACGGTGGAGTAAGCGGCATCGAGCGATGCATTGGCGCTTTCCGTGGCGCGGCGATAGCGGCCGAAGAGGTCAAGCAGCCAGGAGACGCTGAGACTGCCTGAGGACACGTTGGTGACGGGAACATCACGGTAGCTGCCCTTGGTCTCGCTGGTCGTGTGGCTGCCGTTAGCCGTCAGGCTCGGCAGACCGCCCGCGCCGGCCGAGATGACCTGGGCTTCCGCCTGATTGATGCGCTCGATCGCCTGCATCACGGTCAGGTTCTGGCTGAGGCCAGTGGAAACGTAACCATTGAGGCGGCTATCGTTAAAGGCTGTCCACCACGCAACGGTGCTGATGTCGCCATTACTGGTTTTTCCGGCTTCCGCAAACTTTCCCGGCAATTGAATTTCCGGCGTCTTGTGGTCGGGCCCGACAACGCAGCCTGAGAGCAGCAGCATTGTCAGGGGAAGAGTAGCGCGAATAGACAGCATGTAATTTTCCCAATTCTCTGGTTGGCTTACCGAGCGCGGCTTGCTGACAAATGGGCTGCGCGGTCGATATGCCGTAGAAACGTGCATTTGCCAAATCGGCAACATTTCTAGCAGCGTATTAACGGTTGGCACAGCCCATTTTTGTTTTGTTAACGCCTTGAAAGGCGACGAATGATGACGAAAAAGGACGGAACGAAGAAAATTCCGAGCAGTGTTGCAGAAAGCATACCACCCAGCACCCCGATACCAATTGCATTTTGTGCGGCAGAACCCGCTCCGGTTGCGATTGCGAGAGGCACGACACCCAGGATGAAGGCTAGCGACGTCATGATGATCGGACGCAGGCGCAGCTTCGCCGCCTCGAGCGTCGCTTCCATCAGGCTTAGTCCATGCTCCTGTCTTTCCTTGGCGAATTCGACGATCAGAATCGCGTTTTTCGCCGCAAGGCCGATGGTCGTCAGCAGGCCCACCTTGAAGTAGACGTCGTTCGACTGCCCGAAGAAATGCGCCGCGGTCAATGCGCCGAGGACGCCCACCGGCACGGCCATGATGACCGAGAAGGGGATCGACCAGCTTTCATAAAGGGCGGCAAGGCAAAGGAACACGATCAGAACCGACAGCGCATAGAGCATCGGCGCCTGCGAGCCGGAAAGGCGTTCCTGATAGGAAATGCCCTGCCACGCCACGGTGTAACCGCCCGGCAGGCTTGCCGTCAGGCGTTCCATCTCGTCCATGGCGTCACCGGATGCAACGCCCGCACCGGCGGTGCCTTCGAGCGAGATGGCGCCCGTGCCGTTGAAGCGGGCGAGAGACGGCGGAGCATTGATCCACTTCACCTCGCTGAAGGAAGAGAAAGGCACCATCTCGCCGCTGGTGTTGCGGGCATACCAGAACTTGAGATCGTCCGGCTGCATGCGGTACGGCGCATCACCCTGAACATAAACGGGTTTGAGCTCGCCGTTCAGCGTGAAGTCGTTGACATCCCGGCCGGCAAAGATCGTCGACAGCATGAGGTTCACGGAGGAGAGATCGACACCCATGGCGCCCATCTTTTCCTGATCGAGAATGATCTTCATCTGCGTTTCATTGTCCTGGCTGTCGCTTCTGAGCGAGCTGACCTTCGGATTGCTGGTCGCAAGCGCGATCAGTTCCTTGGACGTGGCGGTCAGTGCCTCGGTGCCGTTGCGGCCGCTATCCACGAGATACATCGAGAAACCGCTCGATGTGCCCATGCCCTGAATTGCCGGCGGCAGAAGCGGGAACACCTGCGCATCGCGGAAACCGAAGAAGGTGCCCATCGCACGCTGCACGATGGCGCCGGCGTGTTGGTCGGGGGCTGTTCTCTCGGCGAAATCCTTGAGCTTGGTGAAGACGATGGCGTTGTTCTGGCCAGAACCGCTGAAGCTGAAGCCGAGAACGCCGAAAACCGATTCGACATTGGCGGCTTCCTTTTCACGGAAGTAGCTTTCGACCTGCTTTACCACCTCATTGGTCCGTTCGATGTTCGAACCGGTCGGCGTCTGGATGATCGTCAGCAGCACGCCCTGGTCTTCCTGTGGCAGGAACGAGCTGGGCAGCTTGCTGAAGAACCAGGCGCAGCCGCCGATGACGATCGCGAAAATAATCATCACGCGCAGGGGCCGCTTCAGCAGATAACCGATAGAGGAGACGTAACCATCCGTCGTCTTGCCGAAGCCACGGTTGAACCAGGCGCCCGGTCCGCGCTGCTTCTTGTGATGGCCGATCGGCTTCAGCATCGTGGCACAGAGCGCCGGCGTCAGAACGATGGCGACCACTGCCGAAAGCAACATGGCCGAAACGATGGTGACCGAGAACTGGCGGTAGATGATACCCGTCGATCCACCGAAGAAAGCCATCGGAATGAACACGGCGGTGAGCACGAGCGCGATACCGATGATCGCACCGGTGATCTCGCCCATCGACTTCTCGGTCGCCTCGACCGGCGACAAGCCCTCTTCCGACATGATTCGTTCGACGTTTTCGACAACGACGATAGCGTCGTCAACGAGAAGGCCGATGGCCAGAACCATGGCGAACATGGTGAGCGTATTGATGGAATATCCTGTCAGCGCAAGGACGCCGAACGTGCCGAGAAGCACGACGGGAACCGCGATCATCGGAATGAAGGTGGCTCTGAGGTTTTGCAGGAACACCAGCAGCACGACGAAAACCAGGATGATCGCCTCGATCAGCGTGTGTACCACTTTCTCGATCGATAGCTTCACGAAGGGTGTCGTGTCATAAGGATATTCGATCGAAACCCCCTCGGGCAGCGAACCTTCGACAGCGGAAAGCGCCGACTTTACGCGCGCTGCCGTATCGAGTGCGTTGGCACCCGTGGCGAGGTTAACCGCGAAACCGGCAGAGGGACGGCCGTTCGAACGGGAATCGCCACCATAGGTTTCCTGGCCGATTTCAATGCGGGCCACGTCGCTCAGGCGAACGGTTGCGCCGTCCTTTTCGACTTTCAGGATGACCGATTCGAAATCGGCGACGGTGGTGAGCTGGCTCTGCGCCGTCACCGTCACGTTGAGCTGCTGACCCTTGACTGCGGGCACCGCGCCAAGCGAACCCACGGAAACCTGGGTGTTCTGGCTCTCGATGGCGCTGGTCACGTCGGCCGTGGTCAGCTGGTACTTGTTGAGCTTGAACGGATCCAGCCAGATGCGCATCGCATATTCGGAACCGAAGACGTTGATGCTGCCCACGCCTTCGAGGCGCTTGATCTGGTCTTCGACACGCGAGGAGAAGACGTCACCGAGATCGGCCGAGTTGCGTTTGCCGTCGGTCGAGATCAGCGCGCCAACCATCAGAATACTGGATGTGGATCGGCTGACCTGAAGACCCTGCTGCTGCACCGTGTCAGGCAGTTGCGACTGGACAAGCTGCAGCTTGTTCTGCACCTGAACCTGCGCGATGTCCGGCAGGATGGTATTGCCGAAGGTCAGCGTCACTTCGGCGCTGCCGGTTGAGGACGACGATGTCATATAAGTGAGGTCATCAAGGCCGGTCATGCCGTCCTCAATGATGGTCGTCACCGATTTTTCGACTGTCTCGGCGCTCGCGCCATTATAGGTCGCGCTGACGCGTACCGTTGTCGGTGCGATATCGGGATATTGCGAAATGGAAAGCGTCCAGATCGCAAGGGCGCCGCCCAGCATGATGACGATGGCGATAACCCATGCAAACACGGGGCGCCGGATGAAGAAATGGGCCATGGCAGTCCTGCCTTACCTTTTACGAGCTTCGACCGAGGGTTTCGTGCTCATGCTTATTTCGAGGGGGCGGCGGCAGGCTGAGCTTGCTGCGGCATAACGACGATACCGCGATCGTCGATGGTCACTTCAACCGGTGCGACGGTCGCACCGTCGGCGATCCACTGGAAGCCGTCGACGATGAGCTTGTCGCCATCCTTGACGTTCTCAGTTACCAGCCAGGCATTGCCCGACTGCTGGCTGGACGGGAAGGTGCGGGTTTCCACCTTGTTTTCCGCCGTCACGAATTTCGCTGTCAGTTCGCCATTGGCGTTCCGGCTTGCGGCGCGCTGCGGAATGCGGAAGCCTTTTTCCTTGCCGATGGTCAGCGTGGCGCGGACATAGGTGCCGGGAAGCAGAAGATCGTCCGGGTTTTCGAAGAGGGCGCGGATGGAGAAGGTGCCCGTGGTTTCGCTCACGGCCATGTCCGACATGTCGATCTTGCCGTCATGCTTGTATTCCGTGCCGTCTTCCAGCGTCAGGTGAATGCCGGTCTCCTTTGTGTCGCCGCCGAGCTGGCCCGCCGAGATCGCCTTTTTCAGACGCAGAAGATTGATGCTGGATTCCATCAGATCGATATAGATCGGATCGATGCGGCGCAGCGTCGTCAAAGCCGTCGTCTGGTTGGCCGTCACCACGTTGCCGATGCTGAAAGCGGTTGCGCTGGTAATGCCGTCGAAGGGAGCGCGGACCTTGGTGAGATCGAGGTTGATTTCCGCCGTTTCCAGCGCCGCCTTGGTCTGGGCCACATCGGCTTGCGCCTGCAGCAGCGTCACCTTGGCGTTTTCATATTCGATCTGCGTCGCGCCGCTGTTGACCAGGCGTTCGTAACGGGCAAGGTTCGCCTGGGCGCTCGGAATGCTTGCTTCCGCCTTCGCCACGTTTGCCTTGGCCTGCGCCACTTCCGCCAGATAGGTATTGTCCTCGATCTGGTAGAGAATATCGCCCTGCTTGACCTCGCTGCCTTCCTTGAAGGGAATTTCGCGGATGATGCCGGTGACGCGCGGGCGGATTTCCGCTGTCTGGAACGCGCTGGCGCGACCGGGCAGAACCGTGGTCAAGGGATATTCGCTGGTCTTCATCAGGATGATGCTGACCGGGGACGGCGGACGCTCGGCGCTCTGGGCGGCGTTCTGGCTGCTCTCGCCGCCATCGCTGCAACCTGCCAGAAGAGCGGTCACACACAGAGAAGCAAATAGGGGTAAAATACGTCGGCTCATTGTTCTTCCCTGCGTATCGATCGCATTCAACTATAAGCGCAATGTCGCTCGGCGGATGCGCGTCCGGAAACAGACACGACAGGCGAAGGCCTTGGAAGGACCCGATTCGCTCATTCTGTCCGGACCGCCACGCGCATAGAAGCGCAGGCTTTTGCGCTTCGCAAGCAATTGCGAGAAGGTGACGTAAATTGGGAATCGTCACTTAGCAAGCGGATTGCGCAATCCCGCGTCGATTAAATCGACGAGTTGATCGCAACGTGTTGCTAAATTGCCGATATCTTCCCGGGCAATGAGGACGGGATGAATCACGCTTGTCAGCGCGTGGAGCACGGTTTCCGCCAGGGGAGAAATCTCGGCCGGCGCGTAGATTCGCGCATCTATACCGTCGCGGATAATCTCGGCGAGCAGGTTGGCGATGACGGCTTTATAATAGTCGCCGCACTTCATGTCCTGCTTCGCCGTCATCAGGATCATTTCGAATATGTAGGGATTGTCGTTTAGATCCTGGTGGTGCTGTTCCATCAGCGTGCGGGCGAGATGGCGCAGTCTCGAAAGCGGCGCGTGGCTTTTATCCAGCGGCTGGATGTCCCGTTCGAATGCGCCGATCTGCTCGAAGGCGATCGCATCGACGAGCGCGTTCTTCGAGCTGAAATTCTTGAAGACGTTGGCGGGAGACATGCCGAGCGCCGCGGCGATATCGGCAATCGCCACCGCATTGAAACCACGTTCGCGGAAAAGCTCTTCTGCCTTGGCGAGAATGTCCCGCCGCGTTTCCTCGGCGGAACGGCGAGGCCGGCGCCTGACAGGACGGTCACTCTTCCTGTCGGCCTTTCTCGCCTGTTCGATCGTTTTGCTCACGGTCATACTCCGGGGAAGAACGGCTCCAGGTTCCGGCGTATTCTTGCAAGCGGTGTCTCGCCGCTATCGTCGGGAACGAAGCTCTGTCCGGTGATGCGCTCGTAAGCATCAATATAGACCTTCGAAGTCTGCAAGACGAGGTCCTGCGGAATTTCGGGAACGTCGTCCTTATAAGGGTCGCAGCGTTCGGCGACCCAGGCCCTCACGAAATCCTTGTCGAAGCTTGCCGGCCGTGTTCCGTTGCGGAAGCTTTCGTCATAACTGTCGGCCATCCAGTAGCGGCTGCTATCGGGCGTGTGGATCTCATCGGCCAGGATGATCGTGCCGTTTTCATCCGTTCCAAATTCATATTTGGTGTCGACGAGAATGAGGCCCTGCTTTGCGGCAATTTCCTGCCCGCGCTTGAACAGCGCCAGCGCGTAACGGGAAAGCGTGTCCCATTGCTCCTGCGTCAGCAGTTTCTTCTCCACGATCTCGGCCGGCGTCAGCGGTTCGTCATGGCCGCCATCGAAGGCCTTGCTCGTCGGCGTGATCACCGGTTCGGGCAGAATCTGGTTATCCTTCATCCCGTCCGGCAGGCTCATGCCGTACATCTGCCGCTCACCCTTCTTATAAAGGGTCAGGATCGACGTGCCGGTGGTGCCGGCCAGATAACCGCGAACCACCACCTCGACCGGCAATATGTCCAGCCGCTTGCCGATGACGACATTGGGGTCGGGATAGCTCACGACGTGGTTCGGACAAATATCCTTCGTTTGTTCGAACCAGTAGCGTGCCGTCTGGGTCAATACCTGTCCCTTATAAGGTATGCAGGTGAGTATACGATCAAATGCGCTAAGGCGATCGGTCGATATGATGATGCGGTTGCCGTCGGGCAGATCGTAGTTTTCCCGCACCTTGCCACGGTAATAATTCGGCAGCTCGGAAATGACGGCTTCATCGAGAATGCGCACGGGCTCTCCAATTCTTGGCTTTATAAAGAGGCGTTGGACGCCTCAAGTCTTCTGAAACTCTCGTCCGTTCCTATTGCATGTTTCCTGGAACAGGGCCAGTCGCGACATGAAGGCTGCCTTTTTCTCCGGTTCCCGTTAGAAAT